>NZ_JAVRCA010000094.1:0-28287 GCF_034530995.1 Nostoc sp. DedQUE04
CATTTGTTATTTCGGGGTACTCATTTGTTATTTCGGGGTACTCATTTGTTATTTCGGGGTACTCATTTGTTATTTTTGAGTAAAGCAAACGCCCCCCTTATCAAGGGTACGCTGTATATAGCGCTTCTGGGTTGAGTGCAATACAGACCTAACAAGAACAGCCCCTTCCCTACAAGGGAAAAGGAATAAAATTCAAAGCCTCTCTCCTTTTAGGAGAGAGGTTTGGAGAGAGGTCAAAGTGTATTGCATACATTCGAGAACCGCTATATACAAGTTTAAAATAGCTGATTGACCAGGGTTTTACCCCACCCTAACCCTCCCCTTGCAAAGGGGAGGGAACTAGATTTTCCGGTTTCCCCCCTTTGCATCGGGGGGATTAAGGGGGGTAATTCGACATTAAGTTTTGACCATAATCACTGTACAATTACTCTTGCGAGAAATATTCTCGGCAATATTTCCTTGAATCGCTTGTTGCAGTAGACTTTCACGGCTAGCTCCCAAGACAATCACATCACTGTTGTCAAGTTTTGCACAATTAAGAACAGCTTCAGAAACAGAATTGGCACGAACGGGAGTAGCCATCACTTTACCACTAACTCGGCGTTGCAGAAAGCGAGCAGATTTATCTAATAATGTTGTGTCAGGAATCGAGTTAGTCGGTTGGAAAACCTGACATAGCTTGATTTGGGGTGATGTACTTAAAGAAGCCAAAGCAGGTAATAACTTAATTGCTTGGCTGGAGTTAGGGCCGCCTGCCATTGGCAACAACCAACGGTCGAAGGATCTTTTATCATCCAATTTAGCCAAGATAACATCACAACCTGCCTGTCGAATTATGGTATCCACCACTCGGCTAAAAACTCTACCAGGAGTTGATGTATTGCCTTTCCATCCCATCAGCACCAAGTCAATGTGTCGTTCTTTGACAGTCTCCAAAATTGCCCCAGCAACATTATGCGCAACTCGGATCTCGGTATGAACGGGAATCCGCCACTCTTCTCCTAAAAGTATTGCCCGTTGCAAAAGTTGAAGACTTTTGCTGATTTGTACTGGTGTTTCCGATGGAATGCGGCTAGACGAAACGATAACCACTTGTAAGCATTCTATTTCGTAATTGCGGTCTTTGGCGATCGCAACTGCCATGTCTAATAAAGTCTCGGCTGTCTGGGGATGTGAAAGTGGTACTAACAATCTTCCTTTGCCTGTAGCCGGAGCGTGAGTTTGGTAAACCACATAAGAAGGTGCTGATTTACGTTCTATTTGTTCGTTACCACTCAGTCGCTCTGCTTCTACACGGATAATATCACTACGAGTAATAATTCCTATGAGCTTGC
Source organism: Nostoc sp. DedQUE04 (assembly GCF_034530995.1). Classification (NCBI taxonomy): domain Bacteria; kingdom Bacillati; phylum Cyanobacteriota; class Cyanophyceae; order Nostocales; family Nostocaceae; genus Nostoc; species Nostoc sp. DedQUE04. The sequence continues at coordinate 1,335 of NZ_JAVRCA010000094.1, forward strand.
GATTTTCTGTAACGGGTAAGCAGCTGAGGTGATAACGATTGAGTATATGCAGTACATGAGCCAGTGTTGCTGTGGGATTTACTGTCACTGGCTCTGGTGTCATAATCTCGCCGATAGTTGTATCTTTGCCTGACTGTTGCGAAGCAATACTAACTAAATCTTCCTGAGTTACAATACCAACAACTTTACCATTCTCTAAAACTGGGAAGTTGCGATGGCGAGAGTCGGAAAATGCCTGTACTGCTTCATCAGTACTCATTTGGCTAGAGAGAGTTTCCACGCGCCGTTGCATCACATCTACAGCACTCAGTTGTGCTAGAAGCCCCTCTGTGCTAGGCTCTTTGGTGATGTGAATTCCTTTCCACTCTAGTAGAAGGTCGTAGAGCGATCGCCGATCGATTTTTTCCGCTACTAAATAGGCAACCACAGACGCAATCATCAGCGGTAGCACCAGATTGAAATCTGTTGTCATCTCAAATACAATGACGACTGCGGTAATTGGAACTTTGGAAACGGCGCTAAAAAAGGCAGCCATGCCGACATGAGCATAAACTGTGGCAGCACTCATTCCCAGTAAACTGTGTTCAACAGCACCCACTAAGTAACCAAGGGCAGCTCCCAAGGCTAAGGTGGGAACTAGTAAACCTCCTGGCGCTCCAGAGCCGTAAGTAAAAATAATTAGGGTAAACTGAACTAAAAACGCGATCGCTGCAAATGACCAATTAGCACTACCCACAAGCAAAATTTCTCTCAGCCCAGCATGATCGCGAAAGACAGCAGGTAAAAAGGCGATCGCCGCACCACTAACTAACCCAGCAATTCCAATTCGCCAGGATAAACTCAACCTTAGCAGGCGGCGGTTAATTGCTAGACTCTCCAGAATACCTTTATTAAATAGAATGCCTAGAAGTCCTGCCAGCAATCCTAAAATCAAGTAGAAAGGGATTTCCTGAGCGAAGAAAGTTGTATCGGGAAGACCTAAATTTAGATGATTCAGATCCAGGCTGTGACTACCATAGAGCCGGGAAATGACTGAAGCGATGAAAGAAGCCAAAATCGCAGTACCAAGAGTGATACCTGACACATCTTGGAGTAATTCTTCGACTACAAAAAGTACACCTGCGATCGGTGCATTAAAAGCCGCAGCTAACCCAGCCCCGGCTCCGGCGGCGATTAGTTGGCGACGATGCTCTGGTGAAGTCGGTGCCCAGTTACTAAGTTGATTTGCCAAGGCTGCCCCAATTTGGACAGTCGGCCCTTCTCGTCCTAAAGGCATTCCCGAACCCAACACTAATGTAGCGCCGATTAACTTAACCAAAGCAATCCGTAGATTTAATGGCATTGGCACGCGAGCCAATACGGCTTTGACTTCAGACATCCCACTACCTGATGCTTCCGGTGCGAAGCGCTCTACTAGCCAACCAGCTAAAAGTCCCCCTATTAATCCAACACCTGGTAGCACCAAGTAGGCAGGTAAAAGGTAAGAAAGATGCACTCGCAATGCACCTGCCCAATCCACTGCCTGTCCTAATAGAACTGCCGCTAACCCAGAAACTAGACCAATCAGGCAAGCTTCCACAAAAGCCAACCGTTTGGGTCGAAGCAACTGACGCCAAAGCCTCAACCAGAGAATTTTACCCTTGACTAACATATTTTTAGCGATCGCTTGTCATCAATGAAGGTATATAAATGTCTAAAATGTCTTACCGTTCATCCTATTCATAGCTTTTACTAAAAAAATGAAATCAGAATGAAATTTTTCTATGCCTAAAGATAGATATGTGCAGTAGAGTACAGTTATTTATAATGTTTTATACTTAGAATTATTGGAAAACTATTCTCGCTTCAAATATATTGTGTTCAAGTTGTCCTCTGTGATTTAGGGGTGAAATTCTAGGTATATAAGCTATCAGCCAACTCTCAATACTGTTCGGTTAAAGTAAGAGACATGATGAATCGCCGTCTCGACAATAATAATTCTTTTGTAGAGACGGCGATTTATCGCGTCTTTGTAATGATTTATCGCATCTGATAGAACAACATTGACCATGAGTTTATTAACATCACAGATATTTCGCCAACCCGTGAGATGATTCAAAACTGGGTAAAGTCTTTGGGGGTTGCGTTAGGATTTACGCATAAAAATTGTCTAGAAAATTGAGTGTAAATTTACTATTAACGCTGCCAATCATACATTAATCGTCCGTGGCGATCGCGCACAAGTTCCCATTCTCCATGACGATATCGTTGTCCGTGATAACGTATAGAGCGATAGTGCCGTCGATAATAATGTCGTCGATTCCACTGGCGTTGATAGTAATATTTTCCAGTCCGTTGCCGTCTATGATAACGTCGTCGAGTCCGTCGGTGAGCTAACAAAAACTCTTCACTTTGCTCTCCAACTAATTTTTTCTGTACGTCAATACTCTGTTCATTGAAAACAGTGTTGAGAGTGTTCTCTTTGGCTTCAACCAAAGTAGGTGGGTACATGAAGGCTAATAACAGGAACGCAATTGAGGATAGCTTTTTGAAACGATTCACGTCTTTGCTTTTCCTAAACTATTGGTAATAATTTTATTTAATAGTTAAGTTGAGCAATTATATAGTTCAGAATTCACAAATTTGATTAACGCAAATGTAATTGCAAGTACATATAGCAGTTCCCATTCAGATGCAGTACAATAGGCTTCTTGGCATTTTTCGGGAAAAAAGAAGGGGAAAGGGGGAAAGGTTTGTTATTTTCCCTTTCCCCTTTAACCTTTCCCCCTGACCCTTTCTCTTTCCCCCACAAATGCCAAGAAGTCTAATGCTCTCCTTAGCCATAGTTAATTAGTTTTTTGCAGATTGCTAATTGTCAAAAATATTTCATCATCAGCGATCTGGCTATTATAATCAATGTTAATTTGAGTTGGATAACCAAGTGTTGGATCGTATTGTACAGTCAAGTTTGCTGCTTTACGAATCAGCGCATCCCTAATGATATCAAAGAGTTTAGGAATTGTATTATATTGTTTAAACAACTCTGCCTCAGCTGGCTTTTGAGTTGCTTTATAAGTAATAGAACTTGTGACTCGATTACGTACTTTAATAATCACCGGTTCTGTGGCTTTAGGTAAACAATTGCAACTTCTAGTGAATTCATAGCGATAGTTAGAGATTTTTTGCCGTTTCCATAATCGGTAATTAATCTTAAATTGTTCTAAGTTTAAACTACTAGGCGCGGGCGTTCTGGCTACCTGTATAGGAGGAGGTTGAGATATTACAGGTGCACTAAAACCTAAAGATGCCACTAAAACAGCACTAATTGCAATTGGTAAGCGCATATAAATCCATTCTTAACTCCAACTGCTTACTTTAACGTAGCTTCAAGATGATTGCCAAAACATTGAAATTATTTGTGACACTCAAAGAATGTTTGAAAAGTTTTCTTCTCGGTAACAAAACGTTCTAGATCCCCCTAAATCCCCCTTAAAAAGGGGGACTTTGATTCCGGTTCCCCCCTTAAAAAGGGGGGCTAGGGGGGATCGGTTACTGCCTAAAATCACAGCCAACCACTTTTTAAACAACCTCTTAGTCAAAAGTCCTTTGTCCTTAGAAACACTTCTGGACTAATGACGGTCTATACAAAAAATTTAGTCGTTACCTGCTTGCAATTCATCTTTTGTTAAGTCTTTCCTGCCGAACGCTCTGCTAACCACTGTGACGGTAATCCTCTGACTCTATTAAGATAGATTCAAGTTCCCAGGAGCAATATCTCCTGAACATGGGTTTAAATTTTGAAAAAACCCTTTGTTCTTCACATCGGGTTATCAGTTGTATATGTTTTCTGAAGTTAAAAAATGTCTCATGTTAGCCGTACCTTTGGCAGCGGCACAAGTGGCTCAATCTGCAACTGGTTTTGTCGATACGGTCATGATGGGCTGGTTGGGAAGTCAAACCATTGCATCTGGAGGTTTGGGAACTGTTATCTTTACTTTTTCTCTGTTGATTTTTAGTGGTATCGTTTCTGCTGTCAGTCCGTTAGCTGCCCAAGCATACGGAGCCGGAAATAAAGAAAAAGTTGGCACAATTGTCCGGCTTGGACTAGGGATATCTCTGGTGCTAGGAATACCAATTACATTACTGCTTTACAATGGAGGTGCTTTACTACTTTTACTAGGACAGGATGCTAACACAGTAGCACTAACAGAGATTTATTTAAGAGCGATCGCACTGGGTTTTATTCCTGGTTTGGGCTTTGCAGTACTTAAAAGTTTTCTTTCTGCTCTATTGCAACCGCAATTAATCATAGTGACAGTGGTCTTGGGTACTCTGTTCAACATTACAGCTAACTATGTGCTGATGTTTGGCAAACTGGGATTCCCTGCCCTGGGTTTAGCTGGTATTGGTTGGGCAAGCACGCTTTCACTTTGGAGTATGTTTATTACTTTGGCAGTTTATATATACAATCAGCCTCGCTTTGCAGTTTACAGTATTTTTCGACCTTCGTCTCAAGAAGCTTTTCCTCTAGAGCATCGCCGGATCGTTGGCGAGATTTTTCAAATTGGATTGCCCATCGGGGGGCTGATTGCGGTCGAAGGCGGACTATTCACCGTTGTCACTTTGTTGATTGGACAATTGGGAACCAATGCCCTGGCTGCTCATCAAATTGCTTTACAAACAATTTCGATGTCATTCCAGATGGCAGTAGGTATTTCTCTAGCGACAACAGTTCGTGTTGGACAGTTAGCCGGACAGAATGACTTAGTTGGCACTCGTCTAGCTGGATATGTAGGCATTGCCATTGCAGCTTTAGCTATGGGTGTAGTAGCCCTTGCATTTTGGCTAGTACCAAAGTCGATTATTTCTCTTTATATTGATATCAACAATCAGAACAATGCAGATGTGGTTGCCCTGGCGGTGAAATTGCTAGCAGTCGCGGCCATTTTTCAAATAGTTGACGGCGTGCAAGTTACTGCCGCAGGAGCATTACGCGGACTCAAAGACACCCGAATCCCGATGTTGATTGGCTTTTTTGCTTATTGGTGTGTTGGTTTATTCACTGGTTATACTTTTGGGATCTCGTTGGGGTCTGGAGCTATTGGTCTTTGGTGGGGATTGGCTATTGGTTTAGCCAGCGCTGCAATCATCCTAACTTGGCGGTTTAGCACCAGGAAAACTAATAACTATTGAAGAAGTCAGGAGTCAGAATTCAGGAGTCAGAATTCATACCAATTTGAAAAATGATTGCGACAGATGGAAAACTGAAACATTTATCCAATGGATGTTTCACAATCCAAAATCTAAAATCTAAAATCCAAAATGGTATCAGGAGTCAGAATTCTGTTTTGATAAACACAGATGCAGTTAAAGGCAAGAGTCCTCAAGCAACTAAATTATAGTGAATTAGGTTGAATGAACAAACAAATCTCAAATAACGGATTAACTAAATTTCAAGTACTGATTATGGCGATCGCATCTGGGGTGTGTGTTGCTAACGTTTATTATAATCAGCCAATTCTCAAAGATATTGCATCTTCTTTTCAAGTTAGCGAAAGTGAAGCGGGTAGCATATCTGTGCTTTCGCAAGTTGGTTACGGTTTTGGGCTTTTCTTTTTAATCCCCTTGGGCGATAAAATCAACAAAAAAACATTAATTCTTTCTTTACTTATATGTTTGTTTTTTTTGTTGATAGCGATGACGTTTTCACAAAATATCGTCCAGGTTTGGATATTGAGCATAGCAATTGGAATTACAACAGTTTCCGCTCAGGTTATTCTGCCTTTAGCAGCAAGTATAGATAGAGTAACTACAGGTCAAACTGTCGGCAGTATTTTTACTGGTATATTGATTGGAGTTTTAGGAGCAAGGGTTTTTAGTGGATATATTGCTGAAAGCTTGAATTGGCGTTATGTATATGGATTTTCAGGAGTAATGATTTTAATTGTTACTGTTTTGCTAAAGATTTACTTGCCTAATGTAAATAATGAATACACTGGTGATTATTTTGATTTATTAAAATCAACGCTTCAACAATTAAAACGTTTTTCTTTATTGAGAGAAGCATCTTTAATTGGAGGATTAATGTTTGGTGTCTTTTGCTCATTTTGGACAACGTTGACTTTCCATTTAAGCGGAGCGCCTTTTAATTTTCAATCTGACACAATTGGGATGTATGGCTTTGTGGCGATCGCAGGTGCATTAATGGCACCAATTTTTGGTAAATTAGCCGATAAAGGTAATTCCCAACGTTCTTTAACTATTTCCGTATCTCTGGTGATTGCAAGTTTAGTAATTGCTAAAATTGCTTCTAGTTCAGCGCTGGCGATCGCTGTTGCTGTATTGTTACTAGATGTAGGCGTACAAGCAATTCAAGTCACCAATGTGGCAAGAATATACACTCTTGATGCTCAATCGAACAGTCGCATCAATACAGTGTACATGACTACCTATTTTATCGGTGGTGCTGTCGGTACTAGTATTGGTCTATTATGCTGGGATTTTGGGGGCTGGAATTTAGTGACTTGGCAGATGTTAGTTTTTACTTTGCTTGGATTTATTGTTATAGTCAGACCGAAAATCACTACAGCAAGCATAAATAAAAAATAGACTTTTTGGCATTTGTAGGGCAAAGGGTAAGGGGTAAAGGGATGGAATTTCCTCTTACCCTTTAACATGAGTTCCTTTCCCCAACCGGAAAGCAAAAGTCACTTTTGCAAGAGACTCCATGAGTGGAACTTACAAGGAACAATAAAAATATCTCTTCCCCAGTTCCCAGTTCCCAGTCCCCAGTCCCTATTTTTAAGTCAGGTCTAATTATCCCATCCTTTTGGTCAAGAAAGGTTGTGATTTTAGTCTAGATATTCTGTTGGTATTTACGAATCAACAGTGTTATTTAAAGCTATTGGTTATTTGAAGCTATTGGGCGGCTACCATCTATCTCTATAGTATCTTTAGCTTTAAATTTACTCTTAGCGATCGGACGTTGACCATCTATGTCAAGAATTTCCTCAACTTCAAAATTACTAGGGTCAATTGGACGCTCACCGTCTACAGGTAGCATCTCATGTTCTTCAAAATTACTCTTAGCGATCGGGCGTTGACCGTCTATGTCAATTGTTTGATCGCTATAACTTTTATCTTTTGCAATTGGGCGTTGACCATCTATATCAATTGTTTTTTTAATCTGAATGTTACTTGGATCGACTGGACGATGACCATCTACATTAATTGTTTTCGTTGACTTTTGAGGTTCATTAGATAATGAATTTATATTAGTTTCATCCACTTTTATATCCCAACTTAAATTATTATTAGTCTCAGTTTTGTTTTTGTCATTCATGTTTTTTATTGTTATTCTAGATTATTTATCTGCTGTAGATATCATTTTTAAAACTGTTTATCTCTCTAGCTAAAGAGACTCAGTTGAGTAAATAGCAGGAAAATTTGTTCATATACTAAGATACTGAAGTAGAATCAAAAAATCCTCTACCACAGCACAGAATATATCTCTGACTTTAGAGGGATTTTTCATCTTTCAAAAAATACTTAATTAAATTGCTGGAGGAATGTAAGATTTTCTATAACTGGCAAGAGCCATCTTTTAGGGTCTTTTTTGTGCCTTTACGCGAACTTCTAAATATTTTGATGCAAGTCGTCTGATTTCATTTTCATCCCAAATCAATGTCGGTGCTGTAATAACCAAGGAAACTTATTCTTATGGTGTAAATATAAAATAATTTTTAGTACTTTTTTATACTAACAAGTGGCAGTAAAAACCTTTGTATTCAATTAGATAAAATTCTAAGTAGTTATAACAAATTATACATAAATTTCATAAAAATATTGACAAAGTATTTTTATTTTGCCAAAACATTTATATCAACAATCATCTATTAGCAATCATTACGTCATTTTCTAACTAAGGGAGAATGCATACCGCATTTTCACTTAATTTTATACTGCTTAGTTTAATTTACTAAGTATTATCTCTAAATTGATTCCTTTACCAATGAGACTATATGAGCATTCGCTTTTTCCATATTCCTTTAAGGAAAATAATCCGCTTTTCTATGCTCGCTCTAGCTACGACTGTAGCACTTACAACTGTTGAACCTAGTCGCAGTAGTACTACATCTGAGTATCAATGGAATCAAGTCTCTATAGGAGGAGGAGGCTATGTTACTAATATTTATCTGCATCCTTTAGAGAAGAATTTAGCCTACATTAGAACCGATATAGGTGGCTTCTATCGTTGGAATTCGTTAGAGAAAAGATGGATTCCATTAATAGATCACTTTGGGTCTGATAAAAGTAACTACTATGGCGGAGAAGGATTAGCGCTTGACCCTAACAATCCAAATGTTGTCTATATTGCAGCAGGCAAATATACTAAGGCTGGCTTAGGAACAATCTTCAAATCGACCAATAAAGGTCAAACCTGGAACAAACTGAACATAGATTTGCCAATGGGTGGCAACGAAACTAAGCGATGGACGGGGGAAAGGCTGGGAGTTAATCCATTTAATCCTAATATCATCTTCTTTGGTTCGCGTTTGGATGGGCTATGGAAGTCGGCGAATGCTGGTCAAACATGGAAAAAAGTAAGTTCTTTCTCAGGAAAACCTAATGCATCCATTGGTATTACAGGAATTTTGTTTAGCAAAAAGAATGCTGGCTTGGTTTATGCAAATGCCTATGGAGACGGAATATATAAGTCTACCGATACAGGTGTTACCTGGAGCAGAATAGCCGGAAGCCCATCAAAAGTAAATCGAATGGTGCTTAATAGCAATGGAGTACTGTATGTAACGCACACTTCAGGAGTTAGCAAATATGCAAATGGGGCTTGGAGCAATATTACGCCAACTAACATCAAAACTATTTCATTTAATGGGCTTTCTGTAGATCCCAATAACTCTAATCACGTTTTAGTTACTTATGACCAATACCATGAAACTACTAATTACTCTAGAGTCTTTCAATCTACCGATGGTGGAACTACATGGCAACAGAAAAGCCATTCATTGAATCCTCAAGTACCTTGGTGGCCAAACTGGTATTTTGCTTCTGCGGCCTCAGCGATTGAATTTGACCCAAATATTGCTGGCAAAGTTTGGTTAACAGACTGGTTCGGGACCTGGCAGGCAGACAATATCAATGCTAACAAGCCTATGTGGTCTAACTATGAAAAAGGACATGAGGAAACAGTAGCTTTTGAACTCATCTCACCTCCAAAAGGCTCACTATTGTTAAGCGGTGTGGCTGATGTAGAAGGCTTTAACCACGGCCAGAAATTAGATACTTACCCATCTACTCAATTGGGTGGTAGTAACGGCCCTTGGTATCAAGAAACATACAGTATTGCCTACAGTGAAAAAGATCCCTTACGTATGGTACGCGTTGGCGGACATCGAGGGTTCAATACTTTTACAGGAGGAACTTCCACAGATGGCGGACATACCTGGAAGAACTTTTCTTCTTTTCCGCAGAACATTATGCCACTACGGGTAGCTATGTCTGCAACTAATCCAAGTTTGTTTGTAGCGATCGCCAGCGAGAAACAACCTATACGCACAACTAACGGTGGAGCTACTTGGAGTGGAGTATCAGGTTTACCCAACGGGCCTAAGGGGCCGTGGTACTGGGGTCAACCATTGGCATCAGACAAAGTAAATGGCAATATTTTTTACTACTACAACGATGGCAAAGTCTACCGCAGTCAGGATGGAGCTGCATACTTCAGTATTGTCAACTCAACACTTCCTAGCGAAGATTGGTCTATGCTCAAAACAGTTCCGGGGGTGAGTAACGAAGTTTGGATAAGTCTCAATTCAAATGGGCTTTATCGTTCAACAAACGGTGGTACGAAGTTTGACAAAATAGCTGGTGTGGAGAAAGCTTATTTATTTGCCTTTGGCAAACCACAAACAGGAAGTACAATTCCTGCACTATATTTATATGGCAAAATCATTGGTATGGGAAAAGGAATTTTCCGTTCTTTGGATAGAGGGCAAACATGGACAAATATCTCTAATCCTCTATATCCCATTGGCAATGTCCCGAACGTGATGGAAGCTAGCAGACAGCAATTTGGGCTAGTCTTCATTGGCACCGACGGTAAAGGAATCTACTATGGAAAACCAAATTAATCCAAATTAATGACGTTGCATTCCCGACAAAATTGTATGTCACTATCTGGGTATCGCTGTTGTCGCAAGAAATTATAAGTTTAAGATAACGTAAACGCTTTGGCTTGCCGCAGGCTACCGCAAAGGAAAAAAGATGAGAAGAGAAGAGTTTGATGTGAGTGAATATGTAGATCAAATGGGGTTTTTGTTGGATTTGCAGTTAAAAGATGAGTATCGTGATGGTGTGGTGGCAAATTTTGAGAGAATTAGGGCGATCGCTAATCTGGTAAATTCTTTCCCTTTACCAGAGGAAATTGAAGTTGCACCAGTTTTTGAACCATAATTGCTTCAAGAATAGCTATGTTGATGTTTTAATGAAGCAAAAACTATTGCTGAGTGCTATTACTCAAAAAGCTAAAGGCGCTATCTCTTAATATTTCAGCATGAATTTTGATTCAGCCGATGCCATAACAATATCAACTGCTGTACGCGAAGGTAAAACTAGCGCTGTGGAGGTTACGAAAGCTGCGTTAGCACGAATAGCAACGCACAATCATCTATTCAACTGTTTTACCACTATAACTGCTGAGACAGCTTTAACAGATGCAGCACTGATTGACAGGGAAATTGCCCAAGGTAATCATCCTGGAGTGCTTGCTGGTGTGCCTTTTGCGGTGAAAAATCTCTTCGATATCGCTGGTTTTACGACTCTAGCAGGATCGAAAATCAATGCAGTAAACCCAGAAGCTACTCAAGATGCAACCGCAGTTGCAAAGTTGAAGCAAGCGGGTGCTGTTTTGCTTGGTGCTTTGAATATGGATGAGTATGCTTATGGGTTTGTAACAGAAAACTCCCATTACGGTGCTACTCACAACCCCCATGATTTACAGCGAGTTGCTGGTGGTTCATCGGGTGGTTCGGCGGCGGCGGTTGCGGCGGGGTTAGTACCGCTGACATTGGGTTCTGATACTAATGGTTCAATTCGCGTTCCGGCGGCGTTGTGTGGCGTTTTTGGTTTCAAGCCAACTTATGGAAGATTATCTCGTGCTGGGGTAGCTTTATTTTCTAGCAGTTTTGACCACATTGGCCCTTTTGCGCGTTCGGTGCAGGATATCGCTACGGTGTTTGATGTGCTTCAGGGAAAAGACGATCGCGATCCCATTTGTACAAAGCGTCTACCTGAATTATGTTTACCGCAACTCAAACAAGATATTTCTGATATCAGAATTGCGATCGCAGCTGATTATTTTACCAAAGGTGCAGAACCGGCAGCTTTAGCAGCAGTGCAAAAAGTAGCTGATGCAATAGAAGTTACTAAATATGTAATCATACCAGAAGCACACCGCGCCCGTGCAGCAGCTTTTGTAATTACAGCTAGCGAGGGTGCAAATCTGCGTTTGGAAAAATTGCGATTGCATCCTGAAGATTTTGATTTCGCTACACGCGATCGCTTTTTGGCTGGGGCGTTAATTCCAAGTAGCTGGTATATCCAAGCACAACGGTTTAGAAGATGGTATCGCGATCGCGTTCGGGAAGTTTTTCAAAATGTCGATGTAATTCTTGCCCCAACTACACCAATTTCTGCACCATTAATTGGTCAACAAACCATAATTTTGGATGGCGAAGAAATTCTTGTCCGTCCTCATTTAGGGCTATTTACTCAACCATTATCTTTTATTGGTTTACCCGTTTTATCAGTACCAATTCAGTGCCAAAATACATTACCTTTAGGTGTGCAATTGATTGCAGCACCATATAATGAAGCGTTAATTTTACGGGTTGCGGCTGCGTTAGAGGCAAAGGGTGTAGTTTCAGCACCAGTAATTTTAAACGCTCTTAACTCAGAGGCTGTTTGAAAAATCTAATTTATTACACAAAGACGCGATAAATCGCCGTCTCTACAAGTGTGGTAATCTCCAGTTCAATATTTCTTTGGCTGCATAGTCTCACTTAACTGAAAAATTTGAGGTAGGGAACAGAATGGAAATTGATTTTACAACTATTTTAGGGCTAGTAGCAGGAGTACTGACTACACTCGCATATCTCCCTCAACTTATTAAAACTTGGCAGTCCAAATCAGCCAATGACCTTTCTTGGAGTATGTTAATTATTCTTTGTGTAGGTATTATTTTATGGTTGATTTATGGTTTTTCTGTTCATGATATTCCTTTGATTGCTGCTAACATTGTTACCTTACTTATTGCATCGGTGATTTTAGTGCTGAAGATTAGGTACAGCTCAGGAACAGATGAAGAAGGCAAGAAACAAGAAGCACAAGTCAGAACCGAAACCACATAGATTAAGAGTTGAAGGCGGGAAACAAAAGTCAAATGCCAAGGGTAGAGACGCGATTAATCGCGTCTCACAAGAGTCATCTTGCAGAAGTGGGGAAAAGGGTAATAAAAACCCTTTTCCCTTTAACATGAGTCCCTTTCCCCCTCTTGCAAAAGTTACTTTTGCAAGAGGTCTAGTCTCTACCTGGATAATTTTAAGCAAAGTTTATACCTCCGCTAAATAATTGCATAAAAATGCACAAGTTAGAGTGACAATTACTAAAGTTGATTTCGCGCTTTTAGTTGCAGATATCGCTCAACTAACCGATCGGCAATTTGATTTGCTGGTGCATCTAGAACCAATACACCTTTTTGTTTCAATTGGGCATAAGCTACTTGTCGTTGCATTAATAAATCTAGTGCTACTGCACGGGTATAAGCACCTGCAACATCATCTGTAAAGGTGTGTGCTAGACGATCGACTTGTGGATCTCGCAAAGTCACGCAAAATGGAAGGTAGCGGGGTGCTAACTTGGAGAGTGCAGCTAGGAGTTCTGTAGAGGCAGTGATATCAACTAAATCGGTAATCACTACTACCAGCGCCCTCCGAGTTTGTCGCTGCACAACATTTGTTACCGCCCCCAAATAATCAGATTCAAATAACACTGGTTGAAGTGGAGTTAAACGATCGATTAACTGATTCAAATGATGTTGACCACGTTCTGGGGGAATCCACGTATGCATTTGGCGGTCAAATACACCAACACCCACGCGATCGCCTCGATGTAAACCTGCCAAGGCTAAGGATAAAGTTGCATTCAATCCCCAGTCAAATCGCTGCAAATTCTGCACTTTTGCCGTCATTAGCCGTCCGCGATCGAGTAAAATCAGTAATGTTTGTTCCTGTTCTGGTTCCAAAACCCTGACCAGTGGCATGGCATTACCATAAGCGCCAACCCGACGGGCAGTAGCTTTCCAATCAATAAACCGCAAATCGTCACCTGTGCGATAGTTTCGCAATTCGGCAAACTCTGTACCAATACCAGTTTTGCGAGATTGGCGCATCGCTCCCGATGATTGCAGTGTCAGACGAATTGTCAGCGATCGCAATCCTACTAAATCAGGATAAACTTTCACAGGCAGACTTTGGGGAATTTGCCAATCATCCCAAGCTAGTCCCCAAAGCCCCAACTGTCGGACTTGAATATTTCCCCAAGGAAACTCTCCTCGCTGTGTTGGGTGGACGGTATACGTTAATTCTTCAGTGCTGTTACTGGGAACAATGGCGCTGAGTGCAGGTGCAGACACGCCAAATCCTGTTGGGTAATAGTCGCGGATTTCAATTTGAGCGTCGGTATTTTGTGATGTCACCTTTAGCACTACAGGATTATCTCGCCCAATAGATAATCGTGACGGTAATTCGCGGGTAATTTGCACGCGAGAACACCGCACTCGCAAACCATCTGCAACCATCAGTCCGAGAATGATGGCATCAAATAGCACAGTTATGGCGATGGTTGCTCTAATGCTGATAAATAAGGATAGAATCGGGGCGATCGCTATACCCAAAACTAATAATAAATAAACTCGTTTGGAAGGAACCATTTTTTAGAGTGAGAAGTTAATAGCTAGGTATAAGGTGAATTCAATGTAACCGAAATAAGAAGACTTGCTAAATTATTTTATTTTTTCCTTGTAGAAAAATAACTACCTAATGTACTATTTTTTTGGGTAAAGTAGCAAATTATATTTTGGACGGGTGTATGAGAATCTTGCTAATCGAAGATGAAGAAATTTTAGCAAGTGTCTTGTTGAAGTCTCTGACTAAGCAACACTATGTTGTTGATGTCGTACAAGACGGACAAATGGGTTGGGAATACACACAAAGTACGAACTATGACCTGTTATTAATAGATGTAGGATTACCAAAACTAGACGGGATTACATTGTGTCAGCGATTGCGTTCTGGTGGTTGCTTCACTCCGATTCTTTTGATGACGGCGAGAGATGGTAGTAAAGAGCGGATTCAAGGACTTGATGCAGGTGCAGACGATTATCTGATCAAACCTTTAGATTTAGAAGAACTGCAAGCACGGATACGAGCGCTGATCCGTCGAGGCGATCGCCCCTGTACTCCTATACTGGAAGTAGGCGCGCTGCGACTAGATCCCAGTAGTTGCGAAGTCACATATAACAACAAACTGCTGGAATTAACAGCCAAAGAATATAGTTTGCTGGAGCTATTTTTACGGAATCCATCGCGTGTTTTTAGTCGGGGGGATATTATTGAGCATTTGTGGACTTTTGACGACCCACCCCAAGAGGAAACTGTAAAATCTCACATCAAATACTTACGACAAAAGTTGAAAGCAGCTGGAGCAGTAGATTGGATTGAAAATGTTTATGGTTTGGGATATCGGCTGAATCCTGGAAGAGAGCAGGGGAGGCAAGGGGGCAGAGGGGCAGAGGGGCAGGGGAGGCAAGGGGAGCAGGGGAAGCAGGGGGGGAAAGAAAAATCCCAAGTTGCAAGCCCTCAAGTTGAGGAGCAGTTTCAGCAAGCGATGGGTGGCTTGTGGAAACAATACGAAGGGTTGATGGTGCAGCGATTGGCGGTGCTGGAAGAGTTAGCAGCTGCGCTTTCTAAGGAAACTCTGACTCAGGAGTTACGTAAATCGGGAGAACGAGAGGCGCACAAACTAGCTGGTGTCTTGGGAATGTTTGAGCAAGACAATGGTACTTTGCTAGCGCGGCAAATTGAACAGATTTTAGGGAAAGATGGTGATTTGTCAGTAAGTGAAAAGCGGCAATTGCTGGGGCTGATTGAAGGTTTGGGTAACATCATCAACCTGATGGGGCAAAATGTAGATTATCAAACTTCGGCTGCGATCGCACCAGAAATTAGTACCCGATTGATATTAATTGACCCCAATCTGCAACTAGGTTCTCAGTTGCAACAACTGGTTGAGTGCATGGGAATATGCTGGCAGCAAATCAGCAACTTAGAGGATGCAAAAAACTTTCTCCAAACCACATCACCAGATTTAGTAGTGCTAAATATAGATGATATCGGCTGGCGTAAAGAAAGTTTAGCACTACTAAGGGACTTAGCAACGCGTACCCCACCCGTACCCGTTCTGGTGCTGGCTGCAACTGATGAGTTAGTAGAACGCGTAACTTTTGCTCAATATGGGGCGCGGGGTTTTTTGGTCAAGCCTGTAACAGCTGCTCAAGTTTGGGATGTGTCGTCCCAGATATTACAACGTACTCGTTCTTTGCGAGTAAATATACTGGCAGTAGATGATGACCCGTTGATTTTAGCAGCACTGCGCCCAATGTTAGAGCCGTGGGGTATGCGGATGACAGGATTAGAAAATCCGCTACGTTTCTGGGAAGTATTGCAATCTACTAAACCGGATTTGTTGATTTTGGATGTGGAAATGCCTCATATAAATGGTATCGAACTTTGCCGAGCAGTTCGTACCGATCCCCAATGGCAGGAATTACCAATTGTGTTTCTGACTGCTCACCGAGAAATGGAAACTGTGCAGCAAGTGTTTGCGGTTGGGGGAGATGATTACGTGATTAAACCTGTTGTCGGTGCAGAATTGTTGGCACGCATTACCCATCGCTTAGAACGCAGTCGTTTACTACAATCGCTTTCTACTAAAGATTCCTTAACTGGGTTAACAAATCAGTTTCAGTCTAACCGCGACTTGCAGCACCTAATTGCTCAAGCTGAGAAAAATCAGCAATCTGTTTGTTTGGCAATCTTAAGCGTGACTGATTTGCGTCAAATTAATATTAAGTATGGTCATCAGGCTGGAAATCAAGTATTGCAAAGATGGAGTCGTTTATTCCAATCGGCATTTTGCAGTGGTGAAGTACTAGGTTATTGGGGTAATGGTGAATTTGTTGTGGGAGTTTCTGGGTTAACAAAAACAGAAGTAAACCATCGCCTCAGTGAGATTTTAACTACCCTCCGCCAGCAAATATTCACAGCCTTCAAAGGCGATCGCTTTCAGGTAATATGTAATTTCACTGTAGTCGAATACCCCAATGATGGGCTAACGATACAATCTTTATACCAAGCTGCTGCTGGGCGTAGTTCGTAATTACCATACTGCAAGGGTTTTATTTATCGCGGTTCTCGAATGAAAGCAATACAGTCTGACCTCTCTCCAAACCTCTCTCCTAAGAGGAGAGAGGCTTTGAACTTTAGAACTTTACTCCCCAACGCTAGTAGGGAAGCGTCTCGTAGAGAAGTACTGACTACGCCTACGCAATTGTTGATTTGGTGTTCGCAGTTGTTGATTTGGCGAACGCAATTGTTGATTTGGCGTACGCATTTGTTATTTCGGCGATCGCATTTCTATAAAATGAAGAGAATATGTAGTTTTGCTGTAGTCGAATATTTCAGTTAGGGACTAACGATACAATCACTATACAGATTTATTAGTATCATCTTTAGCACATGATTGTTAATTTGTACAGTACTTAATTAATAAAAATTACGAATTACGAATTACGAATTACGAATTATTTAACAGGAGTCTTGATGAATACACTACAGCTAGAGCAGGTAGAGCAATTGCAAGCCACTGCGAACAAGATGGAAGTAACGCTGGGTGCGATCGCTGATGCTGTAGTTTGGGTAGGAGAAGACCGACTGATTCAATGGTGCAATTCTCGCTTTGAGTCTTTAGTAAACCAACCTCACGGTACTGTGTGCGGTGCGAAGTTAACTGACTTGCTACCCCTTACCCAATCAGGACAACCAGTTGCTTTATCATGCTATCCTGATGTGCAGATACTCAATGGGGAGTATGAAACAGCAAATTATCAGTTGCAGCAAGATGAGCAAATAACATTACAAATTTCTGGTAGCTCTACCGGAATGACTGGCGATCGCTGTGCCATACTGGTGATTCGGGATATCACATTGACGCAACGAACTCAAGAATCCTTACAAGAAATTGAGGAGCGATTGCAGACATTAATTAACGCTACACCCGATATTATCTGTTTAAAAGACGGTGAGGGCAAATGGTTGCTGTCAAACCAGGCTAACCTAGAATTTTTAGAGCTACAAGGCGTTGATTATCAAGGCAAAACAGACTCAGAACTGGCAGAATTTAGCAATTTTTATCACGATGCTTTGCTCAACTGCAATAAAACAGATGAACGAGCTTGGCAATTGGGATGTGTGCATCGGGTAGAAGAAGCTGTTCCTCGCCCTGATGGCACAGTGAGCAGTTTAGATATGATTAAAGCTCCCCTATTTCACCAGGATGGTAGACGTAAAGCTCTGGTGGTTTTAGGGCGGGATCTGAGCGAACGCAAACAAACCCAAGTAGCTTTAGAAAATTCTCTATCTTTATTAAGCGCTATCTTTGAATCGATTCAAGATGGTATATTAGTAGTCGATAGCTCAAGTAAAATCGCTAGTTATAATCAAAAGTTCTTAGAAATGTGGTCAATTCCACCAGAACTTTTGACGGAACCAGATCATCCTCAGCGACTAGTGTATCTGGCAAACCAATTAAAAGACCCTGATGAATTTTTGCAACGAGTCCGAGAATTATATTCACAGCCGGAATTAGTTAGTTACGACTGGTTAGAACTAGAAGATGGCAGAGTATTTGAGCGCTACTCTTGTCCTCAGCGCATCGGCGAACAAATTATTGGTAGAGTGTGGAGTTTCCGCGACATCACCCAGCGCCAAAGGGCTGAAGCAGCACTGCGACAAAGTGAATTACAATACCGCAGTATTTTTGAAGCAATTAATGATGGACTATTTATTACTGAAATAGAGACTGAAAAAGTCGCCGAAGTTAATCCGGCGGCTTGTCAGATGCACGGTTACTCTTATGAAGAATTTCTCACTTTACATCCATCTGCTTATATTCACCCAGACTCACATTCTGTTTTTCTAGAGTTTGTCGAGAAAACCCGATGTGGCGAGCAATTTTATGGACAAGCAGTTGATATCTGCAAAGATGGCAGTTTAATAGATGTGGAAGTCAAAGGAACGACTTGTATCTACAATGGCAAGCGACACATCTTAGCAATAGTCCGGGATATTACGGCTCGCAAACGCACCGAAGAAGCCTTACGTCAAAGCGAAGCTCAGTACCGCGATTTGGTGCAAACAGCAAACTGTATCATTCTGCGTTGGGATGGCAATGGTGACATTATATTTTTAAATGACTACGGTCAAAGGCTTTTTGGTTTCGATGTAGATGAGATTATCGGAAGCAATGTTATTGGTACAATCGTTCCAGAAACGGAAACTTCTGGGCGCGATTTGCAGACATTAATGGTTGATATTTGTCAGCAGCCAGAAAATTATCTATTTAACGAAAACGAGAACTCATGCAAAAATGGCGATCGCGTCTGGATAGTCTGGGCGAATAAACCCATTTTAGATGCCCAAGGAAACTTAATCGAAATTCTTTCAGTCGGCACTGATGCCACAGAACGCAAACGCGCCGAAGCAGCCCTCCAAGAAAGTGAGTTAAAATTCCGTAGCATTGTTGAAAATGCCAACGATCTGATATTTGTGCTTTCACCAGAAGGAATTTTTACTTATCACTCGCCCAATGTGACTGCACTGATGGGCTACAGCCTAGAGGAAATCGAAGGTCATTCTGTGGTGGAGTTTACCAAACCGGAAGACTTAGCAACTAGTGCCACTGCCTTACAAAAAGCGATAACTGGCGAAAAGCTGACTAATATTGAAGTGCGATTGCGACACCAAGATGGTAGCTGGCGATGGTTCAACTTTAACACTTCCACAATTAACACTCCTAGCGGTGAAATTGCGATCGCCGGCGTGGGACGCGACATCACAGAACGCAAGCAAGCAGAAGAAGCCTTGCGTCGTAGTGAAATGAAATACCGCAACATCTTTGAAAATTCCCAAGTGGGGATTTTTCGCACCTGCCAAAAAGATGGATTGATTATCGATGCTAATCAACGTGGTGCCGAAATATTAGGTTTTACCTCTGCTGCCGACTTAATTGGCAAGTATTTCACAACTGATTTATATGTCAATCCAGAAGAACGGGTGCAAATGTTAGCAGAGTTAGAACAGTCCGGCGAAGTTCGCAATTTTGAAGTAGCACTGCGACGCTTGGATGGATTTGTTGTTTGGGTACTGTTATCACTTCGTCTCAACGCCGAAGAATCCTGTTTGGATTGTGTTTTTACAGATATTAGCCAACGCAAACAGCAAGAACAAGCTTTACGCTTAATTGTTGAGGGTACAGCCGCGAAAACAGGCAATGAATTCTTCAATTCGTGCGTTCGTTACCTTGCCGAAGTCTTGCAGGTTCAATATGCCTTAGTGACTGAGTTTGATGACGAGCCAAAAACGAGAGTCCGCACTTTGGCATTTTGGTGTAATGGGGCTATTAACGATAACTTGGAATACGATTTGCAGGGTACTCCTTGCGAACACACCTTGCGAGGCAATATGTGTCATTACCCGCAAGCAGTACAAACTAGTTTTCCAGAAGATGCCGATTTAGTGAAGATGAATGCCGAGAGTTTTTTTGGCGTTCCTCTCACCAGTTCATCCGGCGAAATCATCGGACATCTAGCAGTAATAGATGTCAAACCCATGAAACCCGATCCGGGACGGGAACTGATTGTGAAAATATTTGCTGCCCGTGCCGGTGCCGAATTGGAACGCAAACAAGCAGAAGCAGCCCTACAGGAAAGCGAGTTAAAGTTTCGCACTATCGTTGAAAAAGTTAACGATGTGCTGTTTGTTCTTGATGCTGATGGAATTTTCAACTATATTTCTCCAAATATCTTGAAGACTACCGGATTTGCCCCCAGCGAAATGGAGGGTAATTCTTTGGCATCCTTTACTCATCCCGACGATGTGCCCAAATGTCAAGAAGTTGCCCAAAGTATTCTGGCAACAGGTGAGGGAATTTCGGGGACTGAGTACCGCGCTAAACATCGGAATGGGGACTGGGTTTGGCTAACTAGTAATGCAGTCCGCACACAAGATGCCCAAGGTAATTTTCAGATTGTCGGCGTAGCTCGTGATATTAGCGATCGCAAACAAGCAGAAGCAGCCTTGCAACGTCGTACTCAAGCCGAAAGTTTAATCAGCAGCATTTCTCGGCAATTTATTGACCAAGATTTAGCAACAGCAATAAATTTTACACTGCGAGCGATCGCTGAATTTATTGATGCTGAACACAGTTGCATCTTTGAATGCTCCCAAGATAAACGTGAATTCAACCTGATCCATGAATGGTGTGGTGAAGATGTTGCACCATTGATTGATATTGCCAGAGGTTCGCCTGTAGAAGTTTTCCCCTATTTCTACGAGCCGATTCTTTGTGGTAGGCATCGACAAATCTCTTGCGTGGAAGATTTACCCCTGCATCTACCTGAGCGACAACTTTTTGAAAGTATGTCGTTTCAATCTATACTAGCTGTGCCAATGGTTCATGCTGGCAAAGTCGTTGGGTTTGTTGGTGCAGCGATGATTCACTACTCAAAAACCTGGAACCAAGAAGATATTAATCTATTGAAACTGGTAGGTGAAATAATTGCGATCGGTCGAGCTAGGCATCAAGCAGAAGAAGCGCTGAGAATTGCCAAAGAAGCTGCCGAAACTGCCAACCGAGCCAAGAGTGCTTTTTTGGCTAATATGAGTCACGAACTCCGCACTCCTCTAAATGCAATTTTGGGTTTTTCCCAATTAATGGAGCGAGACATTAGCCTCAACTCAAACCAGCGCGAATCATTAGCTACCATTAACCGCAGTGGAGAACACTTGCTTAACCTGATTAACGATGTCTTGGAAATGTCCAAAATTGAAGCTGGACAAATCATTTTCAACCCCGAAGACTTCGATCTATATCTGCTGTTGCAAACATTACAAGAGATGTTCCAAGTGCGGACACAGGCAAAGCAATTGTTTCTCAAATTTGAAATGGCTCCCAATCTCCCCCGCTACATCCAAACAGATGAAGGTAAACTCCGCCAAGTGCTAATTAATCTTTTGGGTAACGCCGTCAAGTTTACTCAGACTGGGGGAGTAACTTTGCGGGTGAGGATGGGGACTGGGGACTGGGGACAAGGGGACAAGGGGACAAGGGGACAAGGAGACAAGGAGAATAACCATGCCCAATGCCCAATGCCCAATGCCCAATCCTTATTTTTTGAAGTCGAAGACACTGGACGGGGAATAGCGGCAGCAGAAATGAATAACCTGTTTCAGCCTTTTGTCCAGACAACAAGCGGTATTCAAACTAAGGAGGGAACTGGACTCGGACTGACTATCAGCCGTCAATTTGTGCGGTTGCTGGGAGGCGATATTTACTTAACGAGTAGCGTTGGACAAGGGTCTATTTTTAGCTTTGACATTCAAGTGAATTTAGCCGCAGCTTTGAAAGCTGCACCAAAATTGAATAAGGGACGAGTACTCAAGCTAGCAGAAGGCCAAGCATCTTACCGTATTCTCGTAGTAGATGACCGTAAAGAAAACCGCGATTTGATTGTGCAACTTCTTGGTAGCATTGGTTTTGAAATTCAGGCTGCGACTAATGGACAAGAAGCGATCGCTATTTGGCAAACCTGGCAACCTCACCTAATTTGGATGGATATGCGGATGCCTGTAATCAACGGCTACGATGCCACTAAAGAGATTAGAGCCAAGGAAAAAAATACAACTAGAAATTTCCGCACTGTAATTATTGCCCTAACTGCCAGTGCTTTTGAAGAACAACAGGCAAGTATCTTAGCCGCAGGTTGTGACGATTTGGTTCGTAAGCCATTCCGAGAGCAAGTGATTTTTGAAAAGATCGCTGAATATTTGCAAGTACGTTATATCTGTGCAGAAGAAAGCAATGAAGATGCAATAGGCAACAATTTAGAAAATACTCAATCTACTATCTTGGATCTTCGCTCTGCAATTACCATTATGCCTACCCAATGGCTTACAGAACTGAATCAGGCAGCCGTTGAAGTCGATGCTGAAAGGATTTTGCAACTCATTGAGCAAATTCCCCAAACTCACTCTGCTTTGGCAGAAAAATTGGCAAATTTAGTCCGCAACTTTTGCTTCGATGAAATTATCGACTTAACTGAGGAAAATATCTAATTATGAATAACAAAACTAAATTCTTGACTTTTGTCACCGTAATGCTAACAGTTTCTTCTTTGACTATTAGCACAGTTGTCGCCAAGGCGAAACTAACGAATCAGTCAAAACTGTTTATTAACGGTATTGGCACAGTAAAAGTTGGCATGACTGTCCCTCAAGCGGTAAAGGCTGCTGGTACTAAGCTAGTGGGCGATTCACCAAATAATAATTGCTATTATGTTAAGCCACAAAATGAACCCAAAAATCTTTCGTTCATGGTGACAAAAGGCAGAATTTCGAGAGTAGATGTCAGGCAAAATAATCAGATTACTACCTTCAAAGGTGCAAAAATTGGCGACACCGAGGCGCAAATCAAGTCTCTTTACCCAGGACAAATTCAAGTCACACCTCATAAATACGTCCAAAACGGACATTACCTAACTTTCATCCCGAAAGACTCTAGCGATCGCAACTATCGCCTAGTCTTCGAGACTGATGGTAAACTTGTCACTGAGTTCAGAGCGGGTAAATTGCCAGAAGTCGAATATGTTGAGGGCTGCTCTTAATTTAATCATCTTGCAAAAAAGTTTTGTAGTATATTGAAGCGTTTTTCAGCAAAAGGTTTTAGCGATTCTGGTAAGTTATATCATGTCCGCTTGATTACTTATTAAACCCGAAGAACCCCACCCCGCCAAAGCTATGCTTTGTCTCCCCTCCCCGCAAGCGGGGAGGGGTTGGGGGTGGGGTGCAATGACTGTGAGAATCATAACTATTGATCCGGACTTTATATTATTCGTTTCCAGCTAACTATCCTCAATGTGCATCAATCTGAATATTGTTTGCTTCAAAGGCTTGCCGCACCCGTAGACGGAACTCTCGCCCAACGTTCCATTGTTCCATAGGTGCGGTTTTAATCCAGACGCGCACTAACATACCCGTATGGGATAGGTCATCAATCCCCAACACTTGGGGCGATTCTAGCAGGCGATCGCCCCATTCTACTTCGCTATACAATTGTTTGCATACTTGCTTGAGAATCTCTAAAACCTGCTTGGGGTCGTTTTCATAAGCCACTACAATGGAAAAGTCTACCCGCGACCAGAGACGGGTTAGATTGCTGACATTGGTGATATTGCTATTGGGAATGGTAATTAGTTTACCTTCGTTATTACGTAGTTGAGTCACCCGCAGGTTGAGATTTTCCACCAGTCCGCTTTTATCCCCAATCTCAATTACATCTCCCACAGCAAATTGATCCTCCATCAAAATCAAGCAGCCATTGACCAAATCTTTAATCAGACTTTGGGAACCAAGAGAAATGGCGATACCAATGACAGCGCCCCCTGCCAAAATTGAACTGGTGGGCATATTAAATGCGTTTAGAGAATGCAAGATACCCAAGGTAATGAAAATAAAGGTGATTAATCCTTTGAGTGCCCCGGAAACTGTTGCAGCTCGTAGCGCAATCCGTTGAGTTTCACTCAAAGGGAGAGAGGAATGGGTTGTCCAGACATCAGTGAGGCGGTCAATTAAGGTTTTGCCGATCCGAATAACAAGACTGATGAAAAACCAAATAATCAGTAGCGCCAGGGGCCTAGCTAAAGCGTCCTTCGACCATCTCATCAGGTAGGGGACGCGATACATGATGACCGCAATCCCGATGTACCACATCAGAATAAATGCCCAAAACAGTAGCCATGCGAGCAGAGAATAGATCCCCAGTTGGCCCTTGAGGCTGAACTGTCGCCGGATCGTTTCTAGAAACTGCGATCGCTGATGGGCGATGGTGTCTGTCTTTGTTTGACTGTCGCTGGTTTCTATTGTGTGAATAGTTGTGGATGTTTCTGCCTCAGTTCGCTTGACCACACCCTGTTTTACCGCAGCTATCTGCTCTTGATGGCGAACTTCCAATGCCGTCTGTTTGCGAATTAGAGTTCGGCGCAGTAACCACAACACAACACTCCCCAACACTAAGCTGACGCTGATTTGTAGTGCCTGCCCAATTCGTTGCAACAATATCTCATGCGAGAAGAGTCTATTAATGCGTTCCACTTCTGCTTGTAATATTTTTTGCCACTCCTGCGCCAATTCTTCCAGAGTTTTCCCGTGGTAGTCAGCATCTGGCTCTGTTACCGTCACCAGCCTTAAAGGACGGGTCGTTCGATCGTCACTGAGTTGGAGGATTGAATCCTGATTCAGAATGGCAATAGAAACCACAGGAGTTTGTTTAGCTTTATTAGTTCGGTCGAGCGCTCGCATCAGCCGTTGTGTAATTTCTTCGGCACGTACCTCTACTGGAAGAGATCCGTCTGGCGGTTGGCTACGATTAAAAACAGTGGGAGAGACAATCTCAAACAAGGAGTCTCTGTCTAAGGGTGAATACACAGAGGCAATTTCATACATCCCAAGGCGGGTAACACCCTTAGGTGGCTGGCGCGGGTCGTTGGAGGCTGCGGTAGGTAACGAAGGTAGTTGACTGTGAGCGATCGCACTCCAACCAAGTACTATTGCGATCGTCATCACACTGACTAGCACAAACCGAATTATTGAATGGAGGAAGCGATTAAACAGGAACATATCTATGGTCAAGTGATTGAGTAACTGATATTAGTGTCGGTCATCGTCCGACTTTAATTTTTTATCATTAATTAATTTGAGAGATTTTAGGACAAGTAAAATGGCAATTTTATCTCCATGTGGTCTTCAATTAGTAGCAGGTCTAAATCTCTCACACTTTTAATTCTGACTTGCTTTTTCTAAATTATTCTTCAATAGAAAAATCTGGCGATGCCTGCGGTTTTTGCTAGCCTACGCTTCCTATACAAAAGCTCTAGAATTCAAAAATGGCAAAAGTTCTTGGATGACAAAACAAGGTTAAGAAAGTTTGCAAGTGTTAACTAGCAAATACACATTTAAGGGGATGATATAAAATGCGATCTTCGTTGTCATAACTGAGGAGTTTTATGGCGATCAAATCTTCAAATTCGTTTTTAGCGGTAGCACTGGCGATCGCTTCTTTGAGTTTTCCCGTATCCGTCAAAGCCGATACCGTGAATGCCCGTTGCGATGTATTCCCAAAAGGAGAAGACCGCGCCACATCCTCTGGCCCTTGTACCTTTTCCCAACGTCAGGGTGCGGTTAGCATTCAACTAGAAAATGGTAATAGCTATGACCTGCTCCCTTCGGGTAATCGACCCGGCAATTATCGCGATCGAAATGGTGATGCTGCCTATCGACAAACTGGACTTGGCGATCGAGGACAGATTTATCGTCTCGCCAATGAGTCGATTTTTGTCTATTGGGATACATCTGCCAATCGACAAAACTCAGGTAACAGAAATCAGAGGGCTGCTGCTAGGCGTCAGCCGGAAGCGGGTACTACCGTCTCTCGGTTGAGCGATTTAGTGGGGGCAAGGGCAGGACAGGCAGAAAACACAGTGAAAAAACGGGGCTATCGATGGGTCAAAAGTGATGATTCGGGCTACGGCTACTGGCTAGAAGGCAAAACCAACTACTGTGTAACTATCCAAACAGACCAAGGACGCTATCAATCGATCGTTTACACGGGGAATTCAGAGGATTGTAAGAATTAGTTGCTATCTGGACAAACAATCCAATTTAGAAGTGTATTTTTATATAGGACTAGTATTTGATTTTTGAAAAGATACGTAGGGTGTGTAGCTGCGAGAGTACGACACCATCATCAAGGGTTTGGTGCGTTACGAACTGCGTTCTAACACACCCTACAATACCTAATTTTGTTCAAAAATCAAATATGATTCCTATATAACAGTTGAAGGTGCCGAATGTGAGATAAAAACTGCAAAGACATGGGTTTCGTCTTTGTCTTTATATAGCCGTCGCCAGTAGTGTTAGGACATCAACAGACGATCGAACCTAGACACAAAAAGACTTTTCACCCAGTCCCCAGTCCCCAGTCCCCAGTCCCCAGTCCCCAGTCCCCAGCTATAAAACCCAACCATACAACAGACTAAAAACGAGTTCTGCTATTGCTCCAATCGCCGGAATCGCAATTACCACGGAAATGCTCAATCCCATTAATGGCAATCCGTCCACTGCGTCGATCGATCTCAACACGCGGATGATTTAGCCCATTTACTTGGTATTTTCCCGTGATTTGCTCAGGTGTGACACGGAGATCCTTGAGGTTCCACCATCCATTAGTACCGCCTGAATTAATTGGCGGGATGAGCCTTCCGCCCAGATGAATTTTTCCCTGCATATTACGAATCTCGACTTGAACCTCGGAATCGAACTCGTTTGTCGAAGACTCTACACGATTTTGCAGTTCATAGCGATGACGGCGTGAGTTCCATTCATAGCTGTTGCGGTTTTCAACACTTGGTTTGCGACCTTCACCGTAGCAGATTAAGGTCAGTCTTTGGCGTATTAGACTTATCCTTAATATAAATAACATGGGATAATAAAAAGCTGGAGTAAAA
>NZ_JAVRCA010000095.1:0-25668 GCF_034530995.1 Nostoc sp. DedQUE04
ATACTCGCTAATAATTTTCCTTTCTTTATTTTTGCACATTTGGGATGCTCCCGATTTTTTATTGTGTCTACTGGGTTGTAAGGCTT
Organism: Nostoc sp. DedQUE04; assembly: GCF_034530995.1. NCBI lineage: Bacteria > Bacillati > Cyanobacteriota > Cyanophyceae > Nostocales > Nostocaceae > Nostoc > Nostoc sp. DedQUE04. The sequence goes on from NZ_JAVRCA010000095.1 coordinate 87, forward strand.
TTTATCAAAATTCATAAGCTACTGCTTAAAAATTACAACTCAGCAGAATTAAGGAAAAATAAATGAGCAATACAGCGGAAAAGATTATCGAAGTACAACCGCAAAACCCACAACTAAGCACCATAGATAGGCTTATTGATTCTGGCGGTACACCAGTTGCCATAATTCTGGCTCTATGCGTATTTGTATCAGTCCTTATGAACAATAAGAAAAAATCGTAGTAAACAGGTAGCTGGCAGATTTCTGCGGATGTATCTGCCAGTTGCAGATCAATTGGTACAGTTTTAGTGCTGGTGATCTAGGGATAATTTTTTAGTTCCTGACTGATAGTCAAGTAATTGATTAACAGGAGCCGAATAACTATTTCTTAGCATAAAATATCTAAGTCAATTTTTTACTGGAGTTTGGACAAGCTTTTTGATTGCACTTTACTCTTAACAGTTAATTAACCCCAATTACAACCACATCAGGGGGAATACTGCACTACGGTAACGAGCGTTTTTGTTGTTTGGCATCTCTGTTAAACTGCAACGCACTACTTTAAGCGGGTTTTGGAGTGTATGCCGGCGACTGTTTTAGCTGCTTCACCAGGGCGCTAGTTCCGGCATAGCTCCAAAACCTGCAATGAGGAAAGGGCAATTCTTTAAGGTCACAAGCTAAAACCACGGTCTTGCTGTTTCTGCTTTTGTTGCTCCTCCTTGAGATGAGCTTCTAGTTCCTCACTCCAATCAGGATTATGGGTTTTAAGCCTTTGACCCTGTGGCAACAATTCTAATACTGCACTAGCGGCAAAATTCCCTTGTTCATCATTATTGAATGCTACGACCACCCTATTGAAAGTCTTGAGAAATTCCATAGGTAGGTTATTCGGGTCATCAGCTACTATCAACATGGTTCTAGTTGGTGGTAGCCCTTTGCAACTTGAAAGAAGGTAGGTGGCTGCTGACATGGCATCAATCGGTGTAGAACACAAAAAGACGTTTTCTACCTTGGACGTTGGTTGCCCTCCCAATCTCAGATAAAACCAACCATTTTGTGTAGAGGTGTTTTGGTCGTACTCCACAGTCCGATGATTTTCTCTAGGCTTTGACCAAATTAATGCGCCAGTTTTTTCACCATCTAAATCACGCTTGATAAACAAAATATTTCGTTGCTCATCCATGTAAAGCAACTGATTACCATGTAATCCTTGGAGAATATAATCTGGTATGTAGCGTTTCTCGCTTAAGTACTTGTGCAACACTTGCCAAACAACTTTATCCTCTGGTGGTGGAGTGAACTGAGGCTGCTGTTTGCGTTCAATTTCTTGAAAGAGTTTTTCTAAATGCTCAACTGGGAGTGGTTTAGCAGGAATCACCAGAATTTGATTAATGCGCTCATCATCACGTTCTGGCTGGTAGTCAATTTCAAAATGCTTCTGTAATCCTGGGAAGGTGTAGGCAGGCCCCAAAGAAGTGCCGCTAAATTTCTGGTCATTCCACGAGTAGGATATACCTTTACTTTTACCATTGCGTGTCAAACCGTGACGAACTTCCACACCCAACAGTTGCAATCGTTCCATCAGTTGGGGCATGGTCGGTTTATCTACTGTGGCGCGGTCGATTAATTCAATTAGCTGGGTTTTGATTGGTTGTTGTGGCGGCGTGTTTCTCTCACCCTGCTCATACTCCAATTGTTCTCTCTCAAATCGTTGCTGTTGCCCTACGCTGGGGGCGCGGCTCAGTTTCTCTTTACTACTATTCGCTTGCTGTAACCCATATTCTAGTTCTAGCTGACGAATGATTTTTTCAGAGCGCACATACTCCCAGCTATCGCGTGTTATCTTGCCGTCATCCAAACTGATTCTACTAGCACAAATGTGTATATGGTCGTGGTTGCGATCGCTGTGGCGGTAGATGGCATATTGGTTAGCTGTGTAGCCCATTGCATTCATGTATTTGTTGGCAACTTCGCACCAAGTATCATTGTCTAGCTGTTCGCCTGGGCTTAGTGAGAGCGAAACATGGTGAACTACTTTTTCTGCTTCTGGATTAAGTTGTCGAGACAGTCGGAATTCTCTGGCTAATTCTCTGGCATTTGTGCCAAACATATTGCCGCCAATTAAAGATGACTCCTCTTTGTTTTCAAGATAGTCAAGGAGTCCGCGAAAGCTTTTACCTTTGGTTTGGTTGCCAATCATTTTTACTCCCAGTCTTCCTGATCTCCGTCATCATCAATATCATCGTCATCAGTGATTTCAGTTTCGATTTGGGACAGTTCCCAACCAATTTGTTGTAAGAGTTTTTGTAGCTGTTTTAGTTGTTCTGGATCTGCTGGTGGTCGCAGTCCCATTTTAATAGCTGTGTTAGTAGCTCTAGTGAGTTGATTAATATTGCTGCCAATGCGGACTAATTCTCGGTAAGTAGCTAGGGTTATTTTGCTCAGTCGTTTGGGCAGTGGTTTTAGTAAAACACTGCGTCTAGTTAATTCAGCTATGCTTAGTCCCGCGTCTTGTGCTTTGAGCTTAATCATCTCGTGTTCGATTGCGTTAACACGAGCTTCCAATGTTTTAGTACGCAGCAGGTTTTTTGACAGTTTGGGACGCATAACTGTGGGAGGTATGAGAGGGGGTATCCAAAGGGGGAAACTTCCCACTTTGGCAAGCCTGTCGTCCGAGCAAAGCGAGGTTTGCCGTAGGCAAAAGGCACGGCTTGCTTCTAGCCCATTTTTGGGTGAGCGAGGTGTCAAGTACTACCTATGTACGGAGGCACGGCGAGAGGCTGGGGGCGAGGGGACAACAGCGTAGCTGGGGGGACGCTTTCGGGTCATTTAGGGTGGATGAAGAACGATAACAGCGTAGCTGTTTCGTCATAATTATATCAGTGTTTGCTGAATCACTGTGACGGCGTAGCTGGAGTGTCTTGGCTACAGTCAGCAACAGTCAACATCGGGGGAACATAGCAACAGCGTAGCTGGAGCGGGAGAAATATATCAGCATCTAATAAATGATGGTGACGGCGTAGCAGCAACGAAAATTCTAATCAGCGTAGCTGAAACCAGCTTTTAATCTGGAGTTATACTTTTTGAAAAATAGTGGAAAATAAGGGAATTATGATAATCAATTTAATTTCATAGCAATGGTTGAGCCAAAAGATTCTGGTCAGATTACTAAAGGCAAGATTGATGAGGCTATCAAAGCACTTAAGGAGCAAAAGCCAAAAGAACGAGAGTCTGTATCGGACAGAGAAGCTGTTCGGAAGATGAGGAGATATATTGAAAAACTGACTTCTGATAAGTACGGCTACAGTTATGATGAAGTGTCAGAGATGCTGAAAGGACTGGGCATCAATTTGAGTGGCAGCAGAATCAAATATTTACTCGGTGAGTTGAAGAAAAGCAGCCGTCGCCGTCATCAAGCATCTGATGACGGCGGTAGTAGTATGTCAGTTCAGGGGGCTACTGAAAATCAGCAGGCAGTTCTTGCCAGCAGTGAGGGAGAGGAAAAACCTGTAAAGAGTACGAAGGTCAAGAGCAAAAAACAACAGCCAGAGGCACAGGAGTAAGAGGATAAATAAGAGCTACAGGGACAACCAAACAGATCAGGCTTTGTACCTCAACTTTATAGGGACGAAGATTTATAAGCTGGTTTAATTATGAGTAAAACAAATACTTAAAATGGAGATTTAAAAACATTCAATAAAATTAAGTAGATTTTCGTTCAGGCAAAGCCATAAATGACCGCTCAAGACCCAATTGTATTTTGATTCGGTTACGGATGTACTGATCTGGATGTATCCAGCCAATATATATTGCCTTGATAACCTCTAAGCTTAATTTGGTTGGATACTTAAAAAGATTGAGTTGCAGTTGTGCAACAATACTGCGACGTACATCTATATTTTTGTTAGCAACAAATTCTGTCAAAAACCAGTATTGAACTTTTTGGCGTAAATCATCTAGATTTTCATGTGGTATGTCACCATACCCATTTAAACCAAATGACCAATAAAATGAAGAAGCAACACCAGCTTTTTCATAATCTGTGCCATTTTCTGTGTAACGACTAATCAATTCGGAGTTAACCAAACGCGAACCAAAACACCGCATACAAGGCTCAAGAAAAGAGCGGTTGTAGCTGGGATTTTTTTCATATACCGCAGTACGTAACATGGGCAGAAATAATAACTGTGGCATTTGATTACCTTTGCGTAGGACGTTGACAATAAACAACCGCTTATTTTGGTCAACAGGTGTTTGTCCTTCAAGGGCTTGGATGTGCCACGTTACATCTGCTAACTTTTGATTCTGTATCACTGTCCGCGCTTGGCGTTCCAAATCCAAACGTAGGTTATCGTTGTCAGCGTTTCGCTGGGATAACCAATTTTGGTAAAGCTCTTCCCAATCCATCTATTTCACAAAATTGCTGTATACGTCTAACTTCACGGCTTGTATCAAAAATTTTCATATAATCATTGTTTAAGTATATACAACTAGGTTAAATGTAGTGTATGTGATCACAGAAATAGGACGAAAACTGCGATTTTTGCTCAGAGTATGGAGAAGTTCATGTAAGCTAAAAGCACTCTCGTCTCTTCCGACAGAATTGAAAGTAACTCATACACCGAACCCTGTACAAGCACACAGAGGCGGATTAAGTGGTTATCAATACACTTGGGTATATGCCACTACAATTGAGTCATTAGTTGGAGCAGTTGTGATTGAAGAATTTGGTGCTTTTAGTTGGGTTGGAGGGCAATGGTACTTCACAAACTTCACAACTAAACCCTTTACTCGTAATGATTTTATTGAATGGTATTCCTGCCCTAGAGGAATGATATTACCTAATTATCAGTACACTGATTTTCAAAATTGGAGTGGTAGTGCCAAATTAATTAACAAAAAAACCAAGTGGTATTTTATTGGACGAAATGAAAGTGGTAGACGTGTTAAGGGTGAAGCTGAAATTGAAGAACTTGGTGAGCTTATTGAGTAAATTCCACGGTGGGCTTACTCTCCTTTCAGGAATTTACTGTAAAAGCACATTACCAATGCCTGGGTCAGATGTGCCAGCAAGCCGCCGCAACAGTATATATAATTTTGGGGATTTGAGGGTTTATGGCCATTGGACTAAGGGACTTGTCCAGTAAAACTGTTTATCTATTTAATTACCGTTAGTGGACGTGACGAAAAACTGGGGTTTTGAGGCTGTTGGTAGGTTAACTGTCACCTCAGTTAAGTTCATCCGCCCTTTGAAAACGTGTTCTAGACGTAACTAAACCATGAACAACTGGGCTGTAGTCTATTTGCTACAACGCTGCTCCCGCTATTTAGTTAGGTGGAGAGTTGGAAATTGCGGTTAAGCCTGGGCTGTATCTAATGCCAGCCAGTTTTTGAAGATTTCATCTCGCCCATCGTCACCGTCAACCACACGATAAACTCGTTGGCGTTCGCCTGTGCCATCTCGACAGATGTATTTGAGTTTCAGCCCTATCTTCTTGAGCAATCTCCGTAAGATAACGATGGGGCTGTCATTGTCATTGAGGGTAATTCCCAGAACGGTTTTCACTTGCCACTTCACAGACAGAGCGTTGTTAGCCATCTGTACTAGGTCTGCATCAGTTCCCCGGAATTCCCGGTCATCGGCGATGAAATTGGGGATGTTGAACAGTTCCAAGGCATGAATTACCAAACCCAGTTGACCACCGTTAAAGTCTGGTAGCCATGCGCTCTTGGCATGAAGCATCTTTTCACCCAGTTTGCGATCGCGGTCAGCGACTTTCGCTCTGCCCAAGGTCAGGTAAAAATGCAGCCTCAGTTGTGGGTAATAACCTTGATCGTCTTTTTTGACGAGTTCCGAGGTAACATCCACACCGTAACGTTGTTCTAGCTTATATTTGCGCTCAATGTGGCGTTCAGTTGTGGTTTTAGCTCGTTGTTGTTGCAGCGCCTCATATTTGGCAGCAGTCATCGTAGTTGTATCGGCAGCAGTGATATCCTGACATTCACCGTTGTAAACTTCATTTGTTTGGGCGGTGATTTCGTTGTTTAACTTTTTGCGAATTTTGTTGTCATGGACATCGACAATGTTATGGCCTTCGTTGCCTAATTCCTCTAGCACTGTGTCACGGTAATGAATCATACCCGCATTGATCCGACAGGCCATTTTGCCAAAAACGTTTAAGGCAGTGCGGTTAATGTTGATTTCATCGCCGTCAATGATCAATGAAGCATTTTGTAGCAACTTCAAGTTAGCTTGAAAGCGTTTATGCTCACAGGCTAACAGGGATTTGAGGTTAATTGCTCCGTTGCCGATTTTCCCAAGTCCATGAGGGGCTACCCAGAGATGACGCGGTATCGCCTCTCGGACACGGGCTAAGGCTTGGCGAGTGGCATTTTCTGGCGCTACTCCCCGGAAGCATCCCCAAACGCTGGTAAAATGCCCCCAAATGTCAATGCTGACCCCTGTGCCGATGGATGGGGAGGCCAGCACAATGTCATATTCCAGCAGCACTTTGTTTAATCTTGAGATGCAGTTGTAAGCTTCGTGTTGCGGGTCGGCAATCGTTTCGGAGTCAATACGAAGTATTTTGCGATCGGGAAATTGTTTCTTAAACCTCGCCTCTAAAACTTTGGTTCCCCATTTGGATTTAGCTTTTTGGCAATCAACGGCAATAAAGGGCTTACCCCCAGTTTTGATGTGGGCTTCCAGAGCAGCTAACCAATTAACCGGGGTAGTTTGTTTGTAGTGGTAAATGTTCCAGGGTTGTCCCTTCCAGTTGTTGACCACCACCCAAGGGGTAACGTTGGTTTCTGCCAGCCCCATGACCATTTCCGGCGATAAATCAGATAAGTCAGCATCAGCCAGGATAACTTTACCCCGTCCAGGGGCGAAGGCATTTTTGAACAACTGGGAAAGTTGGTTGAGGACTTCCACCCGATGCTTCTTAACTTCAGTGTTGGCAGAGAGCAAGTGCCAGATCACCTGCTCGGATTCGTCAATGATTACTAGGGGTTCTTTCCAGTAAAGGGCGTTAAATCTGGCTTGACCGTTGGGGTGTAAACTGTCTACACACAGCGCAAAACCGAGTAAAACTCCTGTTTCACTGTTTCTGACTTCGGTGATGTAGGGGATGCCTACCCTGTCAGCGATCGCTTGGGCTAACTGTACCCTATGGGATAAAAGAATAACCGGTTGACCGTTGGCGATCGCCTCAGCAACGATCGCGGCAAATGACTCGGTTTTACCAGAACCTTTAACGGATTTGAGTAAAATCAGTTTAGCGGTTTCCGGGATGGTCAATGCTCCCAGGTAACGCTGATTGAGGACGAGTGCTGCGTCATAAGATAATCGGCTGTACTCTTTGACCTGCCATTTTTCTTTTGTCAGTGCTAGTTTTATAATTTCATCAGTAACAGCTGGCCCCCTAGCGGCGATTAAGTCATCAATGCCTTTTTCGGGGTAACTCCACTGTGTCACTAGGACTTGACAGCCGCAGGCAGTTAACAGTTTCGCGGTTTGGCTAATGGCAATATTCACCCGTTGAACTGTTTCTGGCTTCGTGTCGTGGTCAAAACAAATGATGAATTTACGTCCAAGGGTGGCGAAGTGTTGCAACTCTGGAATTAGGTGTAAATTGCCTGTGGGCTGTCCAAATTCATCTTTGGGATTGCGGTAGCCACTGTTTATCCCAGGAAGGGCGATCGCTGCATAGCCCATAGTGAGTAATGCCCCTGCTTTTTTAGCCCCCTCACAAATCACAACTGGGATGTTGTACTTCCATACCCAATGCCAGAAGCCTAATGCCCTATCTTCATCGCTGATGGGCAAGTCATATCGGGTGGCTACACTCTCCCAAATGTAATCTGGTACTGCCAGGAAGAATGCCCGTGTAGGCACTCGCAAGGGATGTTCATACTTGATGAATTTAAGAACTTTGTTCAGGTCGCGCCTGGGGCGATCGGGCTTCATGCCGCCCCACATCATCGGGCTATAATCGTTGAGCGGGTCAACGCCACTGCACCACCAGTTCAGTCCTTCGATGTGGCGATAATTCTTGAGTACCCCGTCTCTGAGTCGTCCATCGTTACGGCGGGGGACGTTTTGACCATAAAACAGGTAATCGTAGGCGGCAGTGCCCGATACAGAAATGACGTTTAGCGCAATAATTCCAGGGTCAACAGCACTGGCTAACCATTCATTCCAGTGGTGCGCTTCTATGTCAGAGGGACGGGATATGATCTCGTACCTCTGTGTAACTTCAATTTTTTGAAGTCCACAGTTACTATTTTTCACAGCTTTTTCCCTCAAATACGTTGTTTTTCAGTATTTGGAGGGGGTTATCGCGCTGCCATACCTTATATCTACATAAATCGCTGTATTGCTCGAATTTTGCCCAATTTTGGTTTTGAAAACAAAGATTTGATGACTTTTTTAGCCAAAATCTCCCAACAGAAGCACACCAAAGTTGCCACAGCTATCGATATAATAGTGTGAAGGCAGCACGGACTAAATCTCATTTCCAATCAGTGGTTTCTAGTGCCAACTTTTCTTCCACTGCTTTGGTTTGTTTGAGATCCCCTCTCCTGCTCCAGTAAATAGAATATGAGTTTAAATCTCGGATAAAGCGTCACTACCTAGTAGTGGCGCTTTTGTCCATTTATCTTTTGATACTGTTGTATATTTACCTCCGTTGTACGCTTCATTTCAGTACTTGCCTGATCTTACAGAACAATCGAACGCTTGACATCCAACTTCAATACGAATTATCCGTAACGTTACTTAACAAGTGTGCTTGATGGTGGTTGTACGTTGGGGTGGTAATCTTCTGGAGTTTCAGTCATATATTGCCCTTAGTTTTCTTGGTTTTCTCTTCAGGCTTGCTTCCTTCTGAGTTAGTCCTTCCGCCCTCTATTTCATCAAGATATTTTTGCAGTGCCTTTTCTACCACTTCTGAAATTGTAGTTTCTGTAGATGCAACAAAAACACGAAGCCTTCGGGCTAAGTCTCTCTTGACCAGTCCTGTAACACGAGAATAATCAGGGTTTTCTCTCCTGCCCAAATCATCAGTCTCAATAGTTTGCTCTACCATTCTCCCACGATATTTTTAAAACATTTTTTCGTTCACCCGTTATAACGGGTGAACGTTAGTCTATAATATCATCATCAAGCCAAAAACAGCCACCCAACAAAGGCAACAGAAGCCAGAAAGTGATGCTATGGCTTGTCACCAACTGGATGTGTGGACTTAAGGCGATTCAGTCTTTAAATTCTGCAAAGCCAGAAAAATCAAGACTTTCACCAATTATCTGAACCATGACAGCTATATATTCCAATGCCAAAAATTGGCTAGTTCAAGCAGACTTGTTAGCCAAATCTGGGCTAACTGACCTTATCGCCGGAAAAGATTCAGGAGCAGGGTATGGGAAGGCAATCATCGGTGATTTTTCCATCATGATGCCAGCCGCATACTCACTTGTTCGCAACCGAAACATCATGCACCACGAAACCATCTCAAAAGATGGGGCATGGCTGCGTTATGTAGAAGGTTCACGCCTGGACTTAAAAGACGTTCAATTCTTTTGGGGCAGTGCAGCAATCGCTCAAAGTGACCACACCCTGTTACACGAAGATAAAGCGAAAAAAGCAGAACTGGCACTAGAAAGCATTCTTGCAGACTTAGCAGTTATCAATATTCCCGATGGAGTCAAGCTTTCAATTAGTTTGAGCAATCACAACCCAGAACGCTGGGCAACTGAGATTAAGCGCAGGGTTGAAGGGACTCACACCTTTGAACATCTGCATCCTGTAACTCGTTCCATTGTCAGCAAGACAGTTGAGATTGTAGTCACAGGCATTTACCCCGAAGGTTTTGGAAGCATTGCCCATTGTTTATTCGGTGAAGCATCCCTGATACTTGACCCCTCAGAATTAGCGATCGCACTCGATATCGGTTCATCCACTTGGTTAATTACCGTGTTTAACGGCAGTGGTGCAGTGATTGACCGTCACTTGATTGAAGGTGGAGCGGGTGAACTGCACAGCATGATTGCAGAAGCCCTCGACAAGCGAAACGACCGAGTGAGCCTGCTGTCCAAAGATGTGAAGCACTCGCCCAGCTTGGTGAACCAGGGCATTCTAGAAGGGACTTTCACTTATGGCGGCAACCACCTCACGGGTAAGAAGTTTGAAACCGAGTACAGCCAATGCCTGGATCAGTGGTGGAGTACCAGGATTGAGAAATTCGCCAACTTTGTGACTGCTGGCAATTATCTAGACCGCGCTAAATACCTTGTCGCCTGGGGTGGTGGTGTTTCGCTGCCAGTGGTGGATCAGAACCTAGCCGGTTTAGGCTTTGTGGTCTTGAATAATCCCCAATTCATCAATGCCTTGGGGTTGAAACTATTAACTCAAATTTCTTTGGGAGCCTGATCAATGAATTACGAATCTCGGCGTATAACCATCTCCTACCTAGCAGTAATTGAATTGTGCAAGATGTTTGATTTACCCCAAGATGCACCGACACAAGCATTATCAGCAGGTGTAGAGAAGCTGATTTTTCAACACGGTAATGTACAACCATCGCCCAAAGTTGAAACTTCACTTTCTACACAGCCCAATAAATCGGCACTTAGCGCAATGGTCACTAATTTCAAAGGGGCAGCATGAACAGAACCACATTTAGAAACACGGTTTTAGGCATTGGTGCAACAGCAGCAGCGTTAGCCCTTGGCTACTTCGGAGTCCAATACTTCGGCAGAAACAATATGTTCACCATCGCCGCAGCCGTGGGGGGTGCAGGGGCTATCAGCTATGTACTTCAGAAACCGAGTCAGCCAGAAGCCCCAGCCACACCAGTTAAAACCCAAAGGAGAAGAAACAAGTCATGAGCGACCAAGAAACCATGCAGACACAGCCAAGCCTAACAACAACCGAAATTATGACCATCATCCTCGGTTGCGAACAGACTCTTAGATTTGTGCAAGCATCTCCCAATTACAAGCAAATTGAAGCGTCCGAACGGTTCAGTACATCGAATGACCTAAAAATAGGTGATGCAGTGCAAGCCTTGATGGAGATTCATGAAGCCATCCTAAATATCGAGTTTTACTCTCAAGTTGAGGGACAAGCTTATGCTTTCAACGACAGCCTTACAACGTAACCACCTTTATGAATTTCGTGGTCAACAACTGCGCTACAGCCACCGTTCTAATTGTCGAGTCAATGCACCTTTCGTTTTTAACGACTCTAAGGGCAGGCGCAAGAAATTAAGCCAAACCCAAGTGCAGAGGGAGGTTTTTGAATTAAATGAGTTTTGTGAGAACTGATGATGAAGCGATTGCACCGACGACCAATCATTGCAATCGCCTCACTCCGGGACGTATCTCTCGCCGCAAAAACGAAAGTACACAAGGATTCTAACAAATGACACTCGATTACAAAAATCCCAACGATTGGGGCAAATCACCGCTAACTGACCGCGCCCTTAGATTAGAGCAATTCAAAGCAGAAAATCCTGAACAATGGGCAGCAATGATCTCAGCAGATATCGAGGCACTTTCTACACCGTTAGAGAGTGAAAATTACCCACCCTTCACCGGAACCGAATTCTTAGCAACTCATGAAACCATTGATGACCACCCTTATGCAGCAGCATTTGGTCAATTCTTGGGTAATGGGATTGACGCGGACATTGCAAATATTCTGGCATTTGGTGAGAAGAGATTTGATTTAATATCTGAAGATTTTGACGACCCCGTAAGGCAACTGGCAACGAGAATTTATAGCCGATTTTCAGAGATGGGGTATTGGGATAAGTTGCCACAACCAGACAGCAATATCGACTATGACGTAATCCCTTATTAGGAGTATCAATAATGGACTTTGCAATACGTAATCCTGTAGTTGGTCATAGTTCGCATATCGACGAAAAAGCACAAGCATGGGGAGGGTTTGAGTCTGATATTCTGGGCTATCTTTCAGATATAAATAAGCTCGAACAGTTCGCTGACTATGCGAATAATGCCCAAGAATTATCAGATAGGTTAGAGCCTTTTTTAGATAACGCCAAGGTCGTCTTTGAGGCGATGGAGAAGCTAACAAAAGGCCAGGTTACTTGGACAGAACTTCGTAAACAATACGGCTCTCATGTTGCGGGTGCTATCGCCAAAATTCGCAAACTCAACTCCGAGTTTGATTCAGAGATGAGTAAGATAGATGCCGTGCGATTCGTTGCTTAGTGAATCACGGTAAACAGCCCGTACATAACTAAGCTAGCCCGTCAGCAGATTACTGACACTAAAGGCTAAACTCTCAGATTGATGAAGGTGAAAGCCCTTCCCGCGAGATTCTAGCGTGACTCCTTATCTGCCCACACCGAGTAAGCTCAATTCTTACAGAGTGAAGCTGGGAACAGGGCGCAATCAGACTAGCCGTTATGGGCTGACACTGGCGCTAACGGGGAGTTCCTACGGTGAAACAGAGCCTCAAAAAACAACCTAATTTTAGGCAGGGCATAACAAAAAAACCCCTGACCTCATCAGAGTTAAAACCCGCAGCATCGGGCATCAATAGCTGCAAGAATCTGGGTTTCTGATGGCTGAAGTGGCTACACCTAACGGAACGAACAATCATCTGAGGGAACGAATAAAAACGATTTGAGAGTCATGGAAATGTCGATTCCATGTAGGCGAGATGAGACGCGGAACTCTCTCAAGTCGGGTAGGATGTGGCGTAATTGCTGCAAGGTATTCAGATTACACTTAATCGAGAAGAGCATGATTAGGCACAGTATTACTACTAGTGAATCTTGGAAGACATTACCCTGGAAACGGTTTCAGAAGGAATTATTTCGCCTTCAAAAACGAGTGTATAAAGCGATTTGTGCAGGAGACAAGCGGAAAGCGCGGTCACTACAAAAGCTTATTCTGAAGTCCAAAGCAGCTAGATTTTTGGCAATTCGACAAGTATCACAGCTAAACGCGGGGAAGAAAACAGTCGGTATTGATGGTAAGAAATCTCTCTCATTTGAAGAACGTTTCGAGTTAGAAACCATCCTGAAAAATGAAGCAGGAAATTGGAAACATCAAGGTCTACGGGAAATACCAATTCCTAAGAAGGACGGTACTACCAGAATGCTGAAGATTCCCACCATTGCAGACAGAGCATGGCAATGCCTTGCAAAATATGCACTAGAACCAGCGCACGAAGCAACTTTCCACGCATGGAGTTATGGATTTAGAACAGGACGCTCGGCACACGATGCCCAACAATACCTATTCAACAATCTAAGCTCCTCAGCCAATGGAATAGATAAAAGAGTTATAGAACTCGATATTGAAAAATGCTTCGATAGGATTTCACACTCCACCATAATGGATAATCTTATTGCCCCTAGTGGGGTAAAAATCGGGATTTTTAGATGCCTAAAAGCCGGAATAAACCCCGAATTTCCAGAGCAAGGAACACCACAGGGTGGAGTCGTAAGTCCTTTATTAGCAAACATCGCCTTAAATGGGATAGAAGATATTCACAGATATCACGCCAGTTCTCACAAGAGAATTACCGATAAAACCCCAAAGGAAGCTATTAGAACCCCATCCGTTCGGTACGCCGACGACATGGTAATAGTGTTAAGACCTCAAGACGATGCAAACGAGATACTTGGAAGAATTAACGAATTTTTAGCAGCACGTGGGATGAAGGTAAGCGAAAAGAAGACCAAGATTACTGCTGCGATAGATGGATTCGATTTTCTAGGCTGGCATTTCAAAGTAAAAGCCAATGGAAAGTTCAACTGTACTCCCTCAGTGGAGAACTTTAAAAAGTTCCGTGAGAAAGTTAAGAACATCGTCAACTGCTCAAATTATGGCTCTAAGGTAAAAGCTCTTAAGCTCGCACCAATAGTTAGAGGATGGAGAAACTACCACAGGTTCTGTGACATGTCAGGGTCAAGGTTGTCACTCTGGTTCATGAGTCACAGAACATACACGGTATTTAACAAGGAAACGAAGAATGACCGCGAATCAAGTGTAAAACTTGTACACCAGGCTTTCCCAACGGTTCCCTACTCTCTAGGCAGAGCCTATGTCATGGTCAAAGGAAATAAATCACCTTATGACGGAGACTTAACTTACTGGAGTCAACGCAACAGTAAGCTATACGACGGCGCAACCTCTAAAGCTTTACAAAAGCAAAGCCATTCATGTGGTCACTGTGGGCTTAGACTGACAAGCGAGGAGCGAGTTCATCTACACCATATTGACGGTAATCATCATAACTGGAAGCCTAAAAACCTCCAAGCAATACATAAGTCTTGCCATGATTATTTACACATGAGCAAAAGGGCAACTCCCTAAGAATATCGGGAGCCGGATGCACAGAAATGGGCACGTCCGGATCTAACTGAGAGGTGCGCTGGATAATACCAGCCATCGACTCAAACCAAAATAGAGCAGACCTTCTGCGAATTGACCAAAAACGTAAGCACGGACTAGCCGAAGTTGCTACACAATTACACCACGACTTACAAGCTGAACTGTGGCGGCATGAAAACAAGATTAGCGGCATCGAAAACAGGCAGGTTGTGCAAGCTGAACGTCAAGCTATCACAACAGGACTGAGAGAGAAACGCCAACAACTTTTAGCCCGTGCAAGGTATGGCTCAAGGGCATTAGAGCCAAACCAAACACCCCAGGAAGTCATACCAGTTACTAGCCAAAATCATGCACCAGCGTCTAGTGTTTCTGCAACGGGAACAGTTCGCGGTTGGGGTGCGATGTTAGGTAACTTGTGGCAGAAACTAGGCGACAGATAATCAATTAATTAGGTAAGGCTGATGCTAGTAAGGAAACGAAATGAAGATCCTCATAGCGTCAGCCCTTTTTCAATGGAAGGGCTGGCACAAACACCACAATCAACTAAGCAGCATCAACAACCCGAACAGTTACCACCACTGCCAGAAAATAACCGGGGTAGAACATTTAGACGTGCTGGTAATGCTTGTGAGATTGTCGCTGGCAGTTGTCTAAATAGTGCAGTTATTTTCACCTTTCATTTATTGCAAGTTCACCCAGTTGGAATGTTTCTTGCAGTGGGTACTGCACACCTCTACTTTACTGCCACTGCAACAGGTGAAGGGTTCAATAATTTCGTCACTAATCTAATGACTGGATGCAGTGCATCACTGGCGTTATTGTGTGCGCTTTCCGAACCGATTAGTGAATGGAATGAAGCGAGAACTTCTACTATTACTGCTAATACTTCAATTCAAAAGATGTATCAGCCCAAAACTGCGGATTATTCCAATTTTGTGAATGGTGCTGGTGTGGCGATAGTTATAGCGATATTAATAGTTTTTCTATTTAGTGGTAGGAGAGGTAAATGAATTACTTAACCGAGAAACATAAAACTTTATCCGAGTCGCAACAATCGGGTTTAATGAAGTGGTTCGGACAGTTACCGATGGATAAAAAAGCTGTTGCAATTGGGCTAAGTTTAACTGTGGGTATTAGCTCTGCGGCAATGGCTTGGAAAGGGGAATCAAGCGACCGCATTTATTTTTGCGTTCGGACTCCCCAAAGCTACCTAATTTGTCAAGACAAGAATAACAGACCTTTTAGGATGACCCCCCATTATTGGGAGCAATGGAAACAAGAAGGAATGCCGCGCCAAGTTGTGCGTGACCCAGCTATGGGGGTTAATGGGTTGGTAAAAGCGACTAACCCATACAAACCGTTTTGGGGGTTTGGGGGATTCCTGGGGTTTGCGCTTGCTGGGTGGATGCTGAGGCACTGCCAGGATGAGGAGAAGCAGAGGGCAGTTTTTGAAGACATCGCCCAAAAACGGGATGCTGCAAAAGCTGAGATGGCCGCACGTTCCGAGCTACTAGAGAGTTACCGAGATGTTGCGATCGCAGAAGTTCAACTACAAGCCGACTTGGATCTAATCGCCAATGATCGCACTGTTGATATCACCAAAGCCGAGATTTACGCCCACACGGAAATTGAAGTCACCCAAATGGAGGCAACTGACGCTATCTTTGAGGCGCAAACGGCGGGGATGACCGAGCAACAGAAGGCGGAGTACATCAAGCAGCTACGGGAGATGAAAACGCCCTATCTGCAAGGTAGCCAGACTTTACAAGGGACGATTGACCCCAACGACAAGGTTACTGGTTCTGAGTCAACAGCAATCGCAGAAGGTGACAAATATCGCTGGATCAACAACACCATCGGCTACCCCACTTTAATATTTGGTGGCATGGGTGCAGGTAAATCATGGACTACCAGAGAGATTATCTGGGCAAAGCGTCAAGCCGGCTGGAATCAAATTTTTGTCCTAGATCCACATGGTACACCTGTTGAGTGGCGCGGGGTAAATCTGATTACTGGCTACCAGGAGATAGCCCAATTCATGCAATGGTATATGGCACAAATGCGCCGCCGTTATCATGCCTACCGCAACAGTGGCATGACTGAGGAGCAATGGACGCAACACCTTCGAGACACTAACCAGCATTTCTGTGTAGTCGCTGAGGAGTTTACAACTTGGACGGATAACATTGTTGAGCCAATGCCGGACGATTGTGAGGATGAAAAATGGAAGCCCGACCCTGATTTTGTTGGTAAATGGTTTCGCTGTGCCATGACCGAATCTCGTAAACAATTAATGATTCCTTTGTTCGTAGCTCACGACCGCACAATGGAGATTCTAGCCAAAGCCAAAGGGTTATCAAAACTTCGAGATGCGGCACTGTTAGAAGTAGAACTAATTGCAACTATTGACCCAATTACCACAGAGGCTAAAGCTAGTGGTCAGGGCAAGATTAAATTGCCGGGGCATGGGCAATGGATTGATATTGAATTGCCTAAACTTGACCACAAGCGAATTGATTTTCGGCTTGATGAATCTAGAACAGTTAATGAACCGCCAACCATCGATAAAGCTACTTTAGAGCGGATTTATGAACTGGAATTCAATCTTGGTAACAAAGCAGGTGACACCCAAGATGAACCTAAGAAACTATCACCCCAGGCGCAAAAGCTGTATGAATATCTCACCAGAACTGAACGAATTGAAGCTGATGTAAGAGAGTTTAAAGGCAACTTTAAAGTGAACGGTGAGAGATTCACTGTAGAGCAAATAAAGGGTTGGATGTATGAAATTGTGGGGGCAGGATTGGCGGACTGGATAGCCGAGGGTGTTATCAAGCTTAATCAAATTTGACTGCAAAGGGTGTCTGGTGTCTGCTCCCAAAAACCCCCTTTTTTTGCGGACATCGGACACCAGACACTACAGATACCAAAGCTCAAAACCCTTGTATAGCATAGACACCAGCAGACACTACCCCAGACACCGCCCAGACACCAAGTGTCTTAAGCGTGTCCGCTAGACACCAATAATAAATAACCTCATAAACAGCCATTTATTATTAGAGGATTATCGATATTATGCTGAAAATAGTAATTGTTGAACCAGAAATATTCACGCTCTTGGGCATCAAAGGTGCTATTGAAAAATCTCTTGATATAAATGCCAAATTTTAAACTGCTTTAACACAAGCGTTTTGAGTGCATTACTGCACACTCTTGTTACTTAGTTTAAGCTGGGGAATCTGAGACATAGACGCAAAAGCAGCTTAAATTCAGACTTCACACTTCATCGACCCAACTTTTATAAAAGAAATGAAGGGGCGAACGCAATTTTTAAGGACAAATTAACACCGGGAAGTCAAAAAATTTTATGTTTCCGATTTTTTGAGTCTCGAAAGATAAGTAATGCTTAACTGAGGTCAGTTTTGGGGTGCTGCTTCACGAAGTAATGGGGATTTGGGAGAATGGATAGTGTCCATAATTTAGGTTCCCGTTTCAAAACTAGGAGTGATGTTATGAGTACGAGTTTCTGGAAGGTTCCGGCTTGGGACGTTCCGATTGATAAAGCAGTTAAGGTTGAGTTGCTCAGGCTTAACCAAAATATTATTCCGCAAAACGGCTGGCCAGAGTCCTTCTGGAACTATGTAAAAGACCGTCGATTGCTTGATGGCAATGAAGCGCAACACATCGTCCAGCTGTTTCAAGGTCTCTGTGCGGGTGAATCGGCACGGTGTCACAACCCACCCTGGGGATTAGCATTCTACGATAAGGAGAAGCTTTTATTTACAACTACGCTTTGCTTTGAATGTTCTAATGCCTACGTGTACACAGAACTTGGCTCTGATCTGCGTGCATTCAATGTTTCTGAGTTTCATGCAAAGAAGTTATTAGCTATCCTTCAGCATGAATTACCTTGGGGCTGAAGATCACGATCGCTTGCACTCCACTCTTAACCCACTAACAACGCATGTTCCTTGAAAACCAGACTCTAAAAGGATTGCGGCAAATTGTATCGATTAACTCGAATGAACGACTGGTAAGGGTTCTGGAAAACTTTTCGTCTACTGAATATTTTTAACCTCTAATTCCATTTGGTCTGCTTTCTCTCATATCGCTTTTAGTCTAAACTCCAGTAGATAATGTGTGTGGTATTGGAAAATTCTCTTTTATGTACCGTAAGAATTAATAAATTTTCAGGCTGACATCCTGCCCTATAGCGATATCACAGTTTCAGCAGATTCGCCCTGCGCGTGACGGGGGCGAAGATGTAAGGTGATTTCCGTATCGAGTCGCTTGAGGAAAATGAGGAGTTTGCCCTCGCTGAACCGTTGAAACTCTCCTTTCATCAAATGAGATACTTCCGGCTGGGGAATGCCAAGAAGTTCGCTGATTTCACGCTGTTTCAGGTTGCGTTGTTTCAAAAGGCGTAGTACCTGAATCCCTATTTTGCCCCGTGTAAAAAGTTCATCCGCATTAGATAAACCAAGGTCAGCGAATACGTTGCCACTGCTTTCTTCAAAAACAGGTTCCTGTGTCATTGTTGTTTCTCCCTTGCCACTGCATCCTTATAGCGTTGTTTAATCAGGTCAACATCAGCCTGTGGAGTTTTAATTCCCTGCTTTGATTTCTTTTGAAAAGCGTGCAGGACATAAATTCTCTCTGCAATCTTTACCGCATAGACTGCCCTGTAAGTATCGGTATCGTAGCGTTTGACGATTTCATACACCCCACTTCCAACCCCCTTAAAAGGCTTGGCATCCATTGGTGTTTCCCCTGCCTGCACCAATTGCAGTGCATAGCCTACTGATGCACGTACCTCTTCTGGAAATGAGCGGATATTTTTGAGAGAGTCTCCCATCCAAACAAGAGGTCGTAAAGGAATTTCTATAATATCCTCATCATCTTCCATATTATATGAAATTTCCTATAAAATCAGTCAGACAATAGCATGAAATGTCCCCTGCACCACTAGAGAGCTAAATTTTATTTACAGTTGGTTTCCTTCTAGACTGCCGTGTAGACGCTGGTGGAGAGAAAATTGATATCGGTTTTGATAGCAACGATGGATCAACCAGGGGTATAGAAGCAGTATAGACAGTTGAGCAAGCCGCAACATGAGCAAATCATACTGGTGCGGATCATACCTGCAAGTGGTAATCGCGTTGCAAACATAAGCTAATTTTATCAGCCAACGCTGGGATGAGGGTTGTAGCGGTTGGGATTGATAAGCAGAGATTAACTGAGTCGAGTGGGTTCAAGTTGCTCACGAAATAGATAGGTTTTCGGCCGCTTAGATTGTGTTTCTACTATTAGATCATGTAGGCTAGACCCTATGAAAATAAACCGATTCGGTAGGGCAGAAATCCTCACCCCCGACCAAATCAATCTCCTATTTAATGAGGGGTTTGTCAACCCACGCGATCGCGCTTTGTTTGGCGTGTGCCTTTATGCTGCCTGCCGGATCAACGAAGCTTGCACGTTGGCAGTGAAAGATGTGTTTGGCAGCAACGGTGTTAGAGGGGTGTTAGTGCTACGTAGCGTCAACACCAAAGGCAAGCGGGACACCAGGGAAATCCAAGTGCATCCCAAGCTCAAGCAGTATTTAGAAGAGTACAACCCCAATCGCCGCAAGGAGTTCTTGTTTCCAGGGCGGCATGGGTTGGGGCACATTCACAAGGTCAGCGCCGATAAAATCCTTAGAGATACCTGTGCGCGGCTGGGGATTGAAGGGGTGAGTACGCACAGCTTCAGGAGAACGGCGTTAACTAGGATGAGCGATGCCGGGATACCGTTACGCCATATACAAGAGATATCGGGACATCGGACTTTGGCAGCTTTGGAGCGTTATTTGGGGGTAACTGAGAAGCAGAAGCAAAACGCGATCTCTGCTTTGGATTTTTGAATATTTCTGTACCAGACTCACACAGTCGGAGGTAGCACTGAATTAGCGATCACTGCTACGTTTTGTAAGAAACTTATAAAAATCATTGACATTCCCATTTTATTTCATTAAAACTTATATAAAATTTGCTGAATTTTTAATTATTAAAAGTATGACTGAATTTCATTTAAATTCTTTGCATGGAATACAGCGATCGCTAATTAATGAGAATACACGTAAATCTAAAGCTCTAGATTCAACTAATTTTCTAGCCGACTTACAAAGATTAAGTTTAGCAAGTCAGCAGGCTAAAATTCTTATAAAACAAATTAATGACTTTGATGAAAGTTTAGATAGTGATCAAGAAGTTGGTGTAAGGCTAGTTTCTTTTGGGCAATCCATTACATTTCATGTATCTAATATAGGTTACTTTAATCCAAGTTTGATTGTATTCTTAGGTCTAACAGAAGAAGGTAAACCAATTCAATTAATACAGCACGTTTCACAGATAAGCTTTCTTTTAATGGCATTACCTAAGCTTAATCCTGAAAAACCCAAAAAACGAATTGGTTTTATTCAAGAAAGTAACTAATATTAAATAAATCGGTAGAATCATAAGTCAGTATTGATGGAGAGAATGTTGGTATCAAGTAAGAATCGCAAAATCATAAATCAATTTCTCTACTCACATTCTTGTCTCGTAAATAAGCAAAATCCTCATCAGTAAAAATAATTCCCTCGCTTTGGATTACCTGTCTAAATTTTTGTAATCCTTGCCAAAAATTCTCCCCTCTAGATTCCTCGTTTCTTTGGCGCATAAACTCAAATAAATAGCCCTGTTCTTCTGTGGGCAAACTGTTAATAGAATTAATAACTTCTTGTAAATTCATCAACTAAGCTCCTCTAAACTAAACCTGTCTTTGAGTTTTCATCCTGTCAACTCTACTTATGAGGCTTTAGTTTTAATATTCATTTTTTCTTTGCGCCATTTGTCCACGCTTTTTTTAACTGCTTCTATTTCTGTAAAATCCACTTGGACGGTTGCGGCTTCAAATTCAACACCTAAAGCAGTGCTGACTTCAAGGATTTCTACAAAACTGGCACATTGATAATCTGTATCCTCATACTCTTTCACTCTTTGTTCATCAATTCCTAATAGATGAGCAAGTTCTTGCTGACTAATTTGGGCTGCTATCCGAGCTTTAATTAAAGCATTTGGCAGCTTATTTAAAGAATCAACTTTAATTTTTAAAGGTTTGCTGGTGTCGCAATTAATAAGTCTTTCGTATTCTGTGATTTCTGACTTTAGCTCGTCAACTTGACTTTGATATGAGTCTCGGTGAAGCTTCCATCGCTCTGGTTCTGCTTTCAAGTGTTCATTGCTATCCAATGACGCTATAGACTGTTCAAAGCGTTGCAACCAATCTAAGGAATTTTGATACTGTTGCTCGTTTTTGATCATCATGGTTTCCACCTTTGTAAATCTATAGCAATAATTCCTTTGCGCGTATTCGTTCTGGTATCAAATTGAAAGAAATCTATGTAGGCTGTACCGGAATCATTAGCTGGATAATTTGATGGAAAGATTTCGCCCTTGTACTTAATTTTTTGTTCGGCACGCCGCAGCGCAAAATTAAATAAAGTAGGAGCAATAGATTCTAGGTACTTTATATCAACTCCATTGTCCTCCCAACAGGCATCGAAGTCTCCTGGTTTTTGTTTACTGGTGACGAAACTACCATCAATATAAATAATCCTACAGCCTGCTGCTTTTAGTTGCGTCATTGCCAGTTCAAGACCGTCTATCATGCGCTGTCTAGTCAAATTTGTACCAAATATTTCTTTAAATTCTGACCATTCTGCCGAATGCACCCCTGGTGGTAAAATACCACTTTCGTCAAATTCTGGAATCATTTCTCACACCCTAACACAGCTTAATTATCCAGTTAGGAGTGTCCCATAATTATTTATCCCACTTGAAAATGTCGGGGAGCTATGGCTGGAATTAATGTCACTGCGCTCTGAAGCGTTGAAAGATGCGTCTGTGTTTGCCAGTGCGACGGGTAGACCCTTGGCCCCTTCCCATATTGACCGAGTGGTGAAAAGGGCGGCGGCAGCAGCAGAATTAGAGAATGCCATGAATGTTTCAGCGCACTGGTTTAGGCACAGTCACGCTACCCACGCATTAGATGAAGGTGTTCCAGTGCATTTGGTTCAGGCGACTCTTGGGCATACAAGTTTGGATACTACGAGTAAATATCTGCACGTTAGCCCTGATAGAAGTTCTGGGGAGGTTTTAGTTAAGCGATGGTCTAAATAATTGTATAAAATATAACTTAGCTGTATTTTATACATGAGTTATGTTAAGCTCAGTCTCATAATTAACTTGTAAACTCGTACTAATGTTGCAACCATGCCCTTATAAAAAGCTTAATCAAGGACAACTAGAATGCGAAATAGCTAAAGTTAGAGAGGCAAAATATACGTCATCGACTTCAGCAGATGCCTGTAATGATTGTCCAATTCCTGAAATTATTCAAAAAGTAAATTGTAAAAATTTAATTCCACTAAAATTACATTCATTTATTATCACATCGACTTTTGAAGGAGATCCAGAAGAAGTAATTATTGGAAATTCCTGGGAAGCTAAGTGTCAGATGATAGATTTTCAAAATAAATATGATTATAAAAATAAGTGTTCAGATAACTGTCCTGCATTTCAACCAATACATCTTAATTTATCAACTGAAGAATCTATTTCAATTCCAAAGTTCAATTCAGAGACAGCAACTGATCGCGATTTAAGACAAGCAGTATTATCAATTTTATATCAGTACCATACTATACATCCTGAACGGTATAATTGTTTTGATGTTACACCAGAATTTCTAGCTAAAAGTCTCAAGATTAATGTTAAAGATGTAGTACGAGTCGTTCTTCCTATGGAAGAGGAAAAAGAAGTTGAATTTAAAAAATATTCAGGGGAACTATATTTTAGATATGTAAGTATTACAAGTAAAGGAATTAAAATGATTGATGAAAAGCCACTATTTGGTGATTTAGATACAGCCGCATTAAGAAGTATTAAGATAACGAACTCTAAACTTAAAGTTAATATTACTAAAGAAGGGGATATTATGTCAGATTCTTATAATAATGATTTACGTGAAGCAAATATTGCTAATTTTGCTAATCAAGTTCAAGATAACGCACGACAACAAGCAAACCAACACATCCACATATCAGAACAAAAGCGAACTCTTACTGAAGCTGCTACTGAAATCCAAAAACTCCTCAAACAGTTAGAGCAAACCAACCCTACTGCTACTGAGGCTGAGAAAGTTGCTTACGTTAATGACGAAACTACTCCTAGCTTCAAGCGTCGTGTTGTTGGCGCATTGCAGGCGAGCGGTGAAACAGCAATAGACGAGTTTATCTTAGAAAATAAGTATCTTAAAGTTGCAAAAGCGGCTATTAAAGGTTGGCTACAACCAGGTATTTAAGTGTGTTTGTTTTACCAGCAGCATAACTGTAACGACCTGCAATTATAGTTTCTTACCAAATCGCTATGACCTATTCTGGTTTGCTTGTTGACCTGCATTGTCCTTAACTTCGTTAGCGAAGTTAAGGACATTGGCTCCTTTAAGATCATTATTGTATGTATTAATAGTTCCTCGCTGCTTTACTACAATTCCGAGTTCCGTTAAACGTTGCTCTATCCAGAAATTTGAACTCTTTATTACCTCTTCAATAGCCTTTCCATCTTTAACAGCCTGTACAAAATGTTGTATAGCTTTAACAATTTCTTCATGAGGCAATTTATCTAAGGTTATAGTTTTTGCATCCTCTAAGCTGTCTTGCCAAACTACTAGGGCAGGCAAAGAACTAACCTCAATATTTAAACTCTTAAAACTTGACAAAATTCGATGCCCGGAGACACGATTCTTTAAATCTTCCTGACTGTAGTAAATATCTATATGATTACCTGTTAAATAATTCAAATCTTCCCAATGCTCTTCTATAAACGTTGGGAAATCTCCAGAGGATAGAAACAGAAATATTCCATGTAATTTGACAGTATTGTAGCGATTAAAAGTTTTTCTCCCCGTATTAATATAATCTTTATTACGACTTCTACTCAGAAAGATATTCAATCTTCTCAGAAGTCTTGATGATAATTCCTCACCGCGCAGCCAATTCCTGACTTGCCTAGAAAAACTAACGCCATTACTATAGCCGACTTGTTCACAAAATAAATGAACAAGTTCAGTAGTTTTTTCACTAGGGATGCTACCTGCGATATTAAGTTTTGGATAGTTTATTTCCAACCACTTCAAAAATTCTAGTGACTGAACTATATCCGTTGAAGTGTCGCCCAAGGCTTTCATAAGACGCTGGGCAAGTTCATGATTAGAGGCTATAGCTGAATCAAATCTACCATCAATTAGCATTTTGAGAGAGTTTGCTAGGCGATATGCCTCTGCATTTATTGAAAGCATGTTAAAGTCGATAGGTTCAGTATCTCTTTCTGCTGATTGAAAAGAAGACCGACGTGGGCGATCAAAAACTGATTGTTGCTGCTTTTCCTCTAGAAAACTGAGTGCTAATTCTGAAAGTTCTTCTCGATTAAACTCCTCATTTATAGAATACTCTCGTTGAGAATTGAGCCACTCCAAAAACTCAATAATTTGATATGAAGGTACAGGATTCACGATATTTTCCTTGCATAACTGTCAATGATTCACCCTTCATCTTAGCTTTCGCAACCAATAATGTGCGATGTAAGCCTGTGAAGCTGATTTTTCTGTAGGTCAACCAGAAATAATGAAGACATTCTAGCCTCACTCATAGCGAATTTCCCCATGTAACCGAATGTGTTCAACTAACCGCTTGGTTTCACCACCAGCTAATTCTAGTTCCCTGAGATTACCCACCAAAATAAACAATTCCCTTGCCCTACTAACGGCGGTATTTAGTAAATTGGGTTTGCGGTTAAGAAACCAAAAACTATGCTCTTGGTGGCACTGGTAAGGAGAAAAGATAATGGCTGCTTTTTCTCCCCCCTGGAAGGTGTGAACTGTGCCAATATCATCCCAAGAAAAGTTTCGCCAACGGTTAGAGAGCCGATACCTGAGCGCGTTGGCTTGCTGCGAAAACGGCGACATCACCCCAATTGTTTTTGAGTTGTCATCCGAGTTAGTAGAGTACCCATGTTTTAGCAAGGACGCAATTATAGTAATATCTACACGTTAGCCCTGATAGAAGTTCTGGGCAGGTTTGAGTTAAGCGATGGTCTGAGCCGTTTTAAATTTTCAGCTTTGAATTGGGTCATCTGGTGGTGGATGCCGCCCA
>NZ_JAVRCA010000096.1:0-25641 GCF_034530995.1 Nostoc sp. DedQUE04
TCCTGGGTAGCGCGTTGTTTGAGGATGGTTTTGGTTTCGGGGTCATCTTTGAAGTTGTTGGCTAATTCTTCGACTGCTGCACGTCGCAGACCCCAGTTATCATCCTGGGTAGCGCGTTGTTTGAGGATGGTTTTGGTTTCGGGGTCATCTTTGAAGTTCTTGGCTAATTCTTGGACTGCTGCATATCGCACATCTTCCTTATCATCCTGGGTAGCGCGTTGTTTGAGGATGGTTTTGGTTTCGGGGTCATCTTTGAAGTTGTTGACTAATTCTTGGACTGCTGCATATCGCATACCCCTGTCATCATCCTGGGTAGCGCGTTGTTTGAGGAAGGTTTTGGTTTCGGGGTCATCTTTGAAGTTGTTGACTAATTCTTGGACTGCTGCATATCGCATACCCCTGTCATCATCCTGGGTAGCGCGTTGTTTGAGGAAGGTTTTAGTTTCGGGGTCATCTTTGAAGTTCTTGGCTAATTCTTGGACTGCTGCACGTCGCACATTGTAGCTATCATCCTGGGTAGCACGTTGTTTGAGGAAGGTTTTAGTTTCGGGGTCATCTTTGAAGTTCTTGGCTAATTCTTGGACTGCTGCACGTCGCACATTGTAGTTATGATCCTGGGTAGCGCGTTGTTTGAGGAAGGTTTTGGTTTCGGGGTCATCTTTGAAGTTCTTGGCTAATTCTTGGACTGCTGCACGTCGCACATTGTAGTTATGATCCTGGGTAGCGCGTTGTTTGAGGAAGGTTTTGGTTTCGGGGTCATCTTTGAAGTTCTTGGCTAATTCTTGGACTGCTGCACGTCGCACATTGTAGTTATGATCCTGGGTAGCGCGTTGTTTGAGGAAGGTTTTGGTTTCGGGGTCATCTTTGAAGTTCTTGGCTAATTCTTGGACTGCTGCACGTCGCACATTGTAGTTATGATCCTGGGTAGCGCGTTGTTTGAGGATGTCAAGTAATTTATTTGCCATTGGCATAATCACCGAGCGATTTCTCACCTCTGTAAGACACTTAGCCGCTAAAAAAAGATTAACAAACTTTTTCCTTTCGCCATCTTGCGCCATTAAATACTCAAGAATTTCGCCAACAAATTTAGTCTCAATCATTCCAGCAATTAGCAGCAAGACTTCATGCCAACTTTCATCTTGCCAGTGTTTGCCAAAAACTTCATTCTTAAGTTCCTCAATAGTCAGCGTTTGCGTTTCTTTAAACTGCCAGACAAACTCCCAAGCACAGAAATATTCTAAAAATGTCCGATGCACAAAAGCATAATAATCCGCACCCAGGAAACATAACATAAAGTTGCGAGTCCGCAGTTGATTAATCATCACTCGCGCAACATCTCTGGGTTTATCAAATTCTATGGTTTTGAGATAATCAGTCAGAACTTTGACTAAATCATTTTCATTAATCAAATTACCAGCCAACCCTTTCTCACCAGTTTGCATAAGATAAGCAACCTGACGCAGCATCGCTTGCTTATCCTTATAATCAATAGTCTTGGGATCTAACCTCTTATCTTCAATCAAAACACGCTCCACATCCCATTGATGTAGCAGTACCCGCGATGCTTGATTATAAAGCTCCGCTCTATCTCTTGGTAGCTCTTGATTACGATTCAGAATTGCCATCATCGTCAACAGCAGAGGATTTCCCGCCAGTTCTGCAATAGATTTGGAAGCTGCAATTCCTCTTTGTAGCCGTTCCCGTTTTCTCACTTTATCAACTGCATCGGTAAAAGTTAACTCATGCCAACGGTAGATAAAATCCTGAATTTGTTTTGAATCTAAATCTTGTAATATAAAGTGGCGAAACTCAGCATTAAGCAATCGTTGCGGTTTATAGCCAATAATCCGAGAAGTGACAATTACCTGCACATCAGGATAGTCATTAGTAAAGCGATGAATATCAGTAATTACATCCTCTCGCTTACCAGGATCAAATACCTCATCCAAACCATCAAACATCACTAAGGCATTACCAGCTTTTAATTGTTTATCTAGTTCAAGCTGATTGAGATGATGAATTGCACCACTACATTGATGAAAGAATTCGAGAAAATTCTTGCACTCTTTATCTTCCCGTCGCCGCATATAAGTGCGTAACTCAATTAGCAACGGAATTGGTAATGAGATAACATTATCCAGTGGAGACTCTGCCCAATTCAAAGCCAAAAATTGCAACAATGTAGACTTACCCGAACCAGGATCGCCCAAAATCACAAGATATTTATAATCTTGCTTTTTATTGACAACATCTAAAACTGAACGGATTGGCTGTTCAAAATAAACCCGTTTGTGGCGTTCTAATTCTTCTAATTCAACAGCTTCTACTTGCTCACTTTCTCGCAGCCGTCGAAGATGTTCTTTAGGCAGTTCGTGAAATTGTGGTAAAACTTGATGAGTTTCCCGGACATTTTGAGCAGTAAAAATCCGCCATAATTTCAGTTCGTTATAGGCATAGCTGCTAGTATCTAAGCTATCTAACTTGAGATTGCCATAACGTTCGCGGATTCCTTTTTGATATCCTGGCAAATCAAAGTCTGGAATAATACCAGCAATTTCTTTTGTATTTTTTTCAATATCAGATAACTTTTGTAATTCTAGGATATGGTGTAAATCTTTTGAATCTAAAAGAAGTTCTTGGACTTGTGTTAAATACTGTTCTGTAATTGATTGCCAGTTAAACTTAGATGGCAGAGGTTTTAATTGCAGCCTATTCCAACTATCTTCTAGGATTTTAGCGTCTAGAGATTCACAATTAATATCAAAAGCCTGACCAAGAATTTCTGTAACCGACTTATCGCTGATAAATTTCTGGATGTCTGTGGTGTACTCTTTAATCTCAGTTTCAGTCAGTTTGCAACGAACCTTTAACTGCTGCTGCATCAGTTGCAAAAATTCCTTTAAGGCTTTCCCCGCAGCAATTTCTATGTCTTCCTTCTTAAGTTTCTGGAAAATCTTGCCAGGGATGCCTTTTAATAAATCTTTAGCCCAATCTTTAGCAGCATCCTTGGCTAAGTCTTCCAGAATGGGTTTAAAAATCAACCCGGCGGCCTGAGTTACACCCCACATAGCTAACCAGTCCAGCATAATACTCGCTTCTGTTGAGATTTTGATTACGAGTATATCCACTAGCTGGAGTCATGTTTCCAGATTTCAGGGTTATTGCAGAAACATCACAGGTATCTGAAGAACCTCTCTCTTTTAGGCTACGGTGTACATACAAGTCAAATTACCCCCCTTAATCCCCCCTTGCAAAGGGGGGAAACAGGAATCTAGTTCCCTCCCCTTTCCAAGGGGAGGGTTAGGGTGGGGTAAAAACCAGATTCGTAAACTACCTTGTTACAACCATGAGCCACCGCTAGTTATACCAAGGGATACGTGCAATCAATTACCACTATTTGAGAAAAACCAAGTCCTCAGCGTTGGGTTTGTCAAACACAAACTTGGCTTTTTGACCGAGAAGGAAGGCTGTTAAGACGCTCTGCATAATAATTTCAAGGCTAAGTAGCTTGAGAAATATTTTAGTTGACAAGAGCGATCGCTCTGCCTTTTTTATCGGTTCACCCATTTTTTGATAAGTTAGAAAATATAGCAGTAGATAAAGATATTTTAAATATTTCCAAAAAATAACACCTCTGAGTTAGTTTTGTTCAGACTCTCGGTAAAATCGGCTAGCCGAGAATTATATGTAACACAGATCGCTATTAAGCTAGAGGGAAGTTCAAAATGGTTGCATTTACTTTAAAACCAACACAGATACTTGGACGCATACTATCTGCATCGCTAATTAGTTTGATGTCCTTAGAGGTTCTTAACACCGCAGCGATCGGTCAACCCCCCCCTGCGTCTGTTGAAACCAAGCTGAAAGTGCCTAGTACAATGACCTCTTGGCCCTTTAATACTACCCGTTACTTGAAAGTGCCGCCCAAATTCTCTATCTCTGTTTATGCTCGCATTAACAAAGCTCGCTTTCTGGCAGTTGCTCCCAATGGGGATCTTCTAGTATCACAGCCCAGTTCCGGTAAAGTGTTAATTGTCCGGCCAAATGGCAGCAAAGACCCGATTATTTCTGACTTCGTAACGGGTCTACGCAAACCACACGACATTGTGTTTCATAAGATTGACAACACCACATACATTTATATCTCTGAGACTCATCAAATTAACCGCTTCATCTACAACTCTGGAGATAAAGTAGCGAAAAATCGTCAAATCGTTGTAACTGGTTTACCAGACGGCAGCACGCGGGAACTCAAAGGTGCTTATGGTCACGAACTGAAAAATATCGCACTTGATGCCAACCACAAACTGTACGTGTCGATCGCCTCTACATGCAATGCCTGTAAGGAAGATACTGTGAGTAATCCAAAGCGTGGTGCAATTTACCAGTACAACGCTAATGGAACCAATCAGCGACTTTTTGCTCAAGGTTTACGTAACGCTGAAGGGTTAGCATTCTTACCTGGCACAAACGATCTTTGGGTAGTCGTTAATAATCGAGATAACATCGCCTATCCTTTCAACGATAGCAGTGGCAATTACGGTAAGATTATCCCCTCCTACGTAGACAACCACCCACCAGAGGAGTTCACGAAAGTTCGAGATGGCGGTAACTACGGTTGGCCATTCTGCAATCCCAATCCTTATACCCCAAATGGCCTTGACAATATGCCATTTGACCGCGACTATCAGTTCAATGCTAATGGAAGTGTTAATTGCAATACACTGGACAGGATTAGCAAAGGTATCCAAGCCCATTCCGCTCCCTTGGGACTAACATTCTTACAAAATACCAACTTTCCCAGCCTATACTCAAATGGGGTAGTGGCAGGGCTGCATGGTTCATGGAATCGGCAGAAGAAAACGGGCTACAAAATAATTTACTTTCCCTGGAACAGTACAACAAAAACCCCAGGACAAGAGATAGATTTAGTCACCGGTTGGGTAGTTCCAGCAACGCAAGAAACCTGGGGGCGACCCGTGGATATGGTAGTAGACCAACAAGGTAATTTGTTAATTTCGGATGACTATAGCGGCGCTATCTATAAGCTTTCCTACACGCCGTGATAACTGATTAAGGTCTACAAAGACCCTAATGGCGGAATTTCCTAGTCTTTTCTTACGACTCCAGGAGTATACAAAGGCAACTGAGATAACTTAAATGTTGTTGGTAATAACTGCGATGTCTACGACGGGCTGCACTAAGGTAATTTTTCCCACTGCACGGCCCGTTTCGCTATAAGCATGAGCCGCTGCTAGTTCTTGTAAGGGATATGTGCGATCGATTACCACACGAATTTTACCCGCTTCAATCAAGTCTTTCAAATAAATCAAATCTTGAGTGTTGGGTTTTTGCAAAATAAATTTGGCTTTTTGACCGGGAAGAAACGCTGTTAAGACGCTCTCTAAAAAGACTTCGGGGCTGGGTAGTGTGGTGATATAAATTCCATTGGGTTTGAGGACTCTTTTAGTTTGAGAGAGCGATCGCTTGCTAGACAACTGTTAGCGGCGCAAAAGGCAGAATACAAAATTGCAGTTGAGATTAAAAGTTTTAGCGGCAGATCGGATGTTGATGATTTAGAAAAAGCGTTAGGCCAGTATATTTTATATCAGGATATCTTAATTGAGTTGGAGCCAGAGCGAATGTTATATCTTGCAGTGCCTAACAGAGTTTTTGATGATTTGTTTGAAGAACCCATTGGCAAGCTTTTATTAAGAAATCATCGTTTAAAACTGATTACATTCGATCCAAAACAGGAGGTCATCAAACAATGGATTATACCCAATTAGACCACTATCGCCAGGTGATTGAAACTATCCTCAGTGAAGCATATTCACTGAGTTATTCCTATGCGGATATTCAATCAGAAGTGGTGTTCGATCGAAACCGCGATCGCTATTTCATGGATGGATCTAGGTTGGAATGGCGATCGCCGCATTCATGGCTGTCTGGTTCATATTGACCTGATTGATGGCAAAATCTGGATTCAACGGGATGGCACTGAAGAAGGCATTGCCGCCGATTTAGAACGGGCTGGAATTCCTAAAGAACACATCGTCCTTGGCTTTCGTCCACCGGAGTTAAGACCCTACACAGGCTATGCAGTTGCTTAAGGTGCGTAGGCGCAGCCCGTCGTATTAGAGCGTCGGGAAGGGGGTTAGGGGGTGAGGTTTTTGCTAAGGTTTGTAATGAGCAATTCAGAAAAATCATTGCGATCGCTCAATCATGTTAGATTATAGTTTGTTGTTTCTCTCAAACACAAAACCTGAGAGTTTCCTGCCCATCTCCTCATTGTGGGAATGAAAAAAAGGAGTTAAAAGTTAAGTTTTTTGAAAATTATGTGCAGCAACACACCTATTTGCAACAGCTTATATGGCTTACCAGACAAGACTTAGAACCACAATTGAATATGATTGTCAAAGCAAAAATTAAAAAAATATGAATTGCATTTTTACCCTCAAAAAAATGATATGTTAGATACAGAATTGAATTTCGCACGTTTCTGGAGTAGAACGATATAGACTACTCCAGTTTTTCACCCTCAAACCCTTGTCATTTATTGCTTTTGACGAAAGTGGAGGGAAATCTGAGTACACATTTAAATAACCCAAACCTAGTTTCAAGTTAGTTAAAGTTATTGCTGGGATTGGGTTTTAGCTGAGTACAAAGAAATCCTGAACCCCCATCTATAAACACTAGAACCCCAACCAAAAAATACTAGAACCCCTACCTAAAAAAAACTTTTTTAATTCTTGTAATCCTTGAAGAATTAGAGTTTTTAGTATTTGAGTACAAAAGTAATAAATCCAATAAATTCTATCCTAGAGAGACGCAACATCTGGCTGGGAGACGGCTGCTATAAATCTTATATCGCCAATCACCTAACGCTCTGAAACAAAACAAAGCGAAGAGTGAGTGGAGGGATGACATAGCACCATGCCTGAAGTGAAGAGAAGTCGCGGCTGTAAGCACAAATTCTACCCAAGAACCGAACGTTGACACACACCAGCCGAACATCAGATATCTATCGCCTGCTTTACTTGAAAACAAGTCGCCCTCACCCAAGGGTTTGCAGGCAGTGTGGAAGACGCGACTTCAATTCTGGGCATGAAAGAGTAGCAACAGCATCTCCCACAGTGGCAGCCAAGTCCACCGACCTTTTGCGAAACTCAATGACATCACCGTCTACACGACTCCTCAACTCCAACGCTACGGAATCGCCAACCCAAGCAAAATCAGGTGGTTGCGGCTGTGACAGCACCACCAGCACCACCGTGGAAAGGGACGAAAAGCTCCAAGAACGCATTGCTAAACATCCCTGCTACAGCGAAGACGCTCATCACCACTACGCGCGGATGCACGTTGCAGTTGCACCAGCTTGCAACATTCAATGCAACTATTGCAACCGCAAATATGATTGCGCTAACGAAAGCCGTCCTGGAGTAGTTAGCGAATTGCTAACACCAGAAGAAGCTTCACACAAAGCTTTGGTCATTGGTGGTAAGATTCCTCAAATGACAGTTGTGGGAATTGCCGGCCCTGGCGACCCATTAGCGAACCCAGAAAAAACCTTCCGCACATTTGAGTTGATTGCAGAGCAAGCACCAGACATTAAGCTGTGCTTATCAACCAATGGTTTAATGCTCCCTGACTACATCGATCGCATTAAACAATTAAATATAGATCACGTGACGATCACCATTAACATGGTAGATCCAGAGATCGGTGCTAAGATTTATCCTTGGGTTCACTACAGACGCAAGCGTTATAGAGGTCTTGAAGGTGCAAAAATCCTCCACGAAAGACAGATGGAAGGATTGCAAGCCCTGAAAGATGCTGACATCTTGTGCAAAGTCAACTCCGTGATGATTCCCGGAATTAATGACCATCACTTAGTTGAAGTGAATCGAGTCATTCGTGAAAAAGGTGCATTCTTGCACAACATCATGCCATTGATTTCTGCACCAGAACATGGCACACACTTCGGTTTAACCGGTCAACGCGGCCCCACACCCAAAGAACTCAAAGAAGTTCAAGACAACTGCTCTGGTAACATGAAAATGATGCGTCACTGTCGCCAGTGCCGTGCCGATGCAGTCGGATTATTGGGAGAAGACCGCAGTCAGGAGTTTTCCAAAGAGAAATTCTTGGAAATGGCTCCCGAATATGACATGGAACAACGCGCTACTGTTCACGAAGGAATTGAGAAGTTCAAAGAAGAACTTAAAGTAGCCAAAGATAAGGCGCTAGCTGGTAAGAAAATTGCCAACAGTCCGAAAGTTTTAGTTGCAGTAGCAACCAAAGGCGGCGGATTAGTTAACCAACACTTTGGTCATGCGAAAGAATTCCAAATTTACGAAGTGGGTGGAAACGAAGTTCGCTTTGTCGGTCATCGCAAAATTGACCAATACTGCCAAGGTGGATACGGCGAAGAAGCTTCTTTTGAGCATATTATGAAAGCGATCGCAGATTGCAAAGCAGTTTTAGTTTCCAAGATTGGTAACTGTCCTCAAGAAAAATTGCAAGAAGCTGGAATCAAGACTATTGAAGCTTACGA
The DNA here is from genome assembly GCF_034530995.1 of Nostoc sp. DedQUE04. Taxonomy (NCBI): domain Bacteria; kingdom Bacillati; phylum Cyanobacteriota; class Cyanophyceae; order Nostocales; family Nostocaceae; genus Nostoc; species Nostoc sp. DedQUE04. The sequence goes on from NZ_JAVRCA010000096.1 coordinate 8,558, forward strand.
CGTAATTGAAAAGGTTGCTTTGGAGTTCTACGAGCAATACGTTAAGGAATTAGGGAATAACGAATAGGGCCTGGGGCATAGGGCATGGGGCATGGGATAAGAATTATCCTCAATGCCCTCCCCTAAACCCAATCCTCAATGCCCAATGCCCAATGCCCAATGCCCAATCCCCCATTCCCAAAAGGAGAATAAATCATGGCTTACAAAATTCTTACTAGCCAGTGTATTTCCTGCAATCTCTGTCTAACGGTATGTCCCACAAATGCAATTAAAGTGGTTGACGGACAGCACTGGATTGACCCTGAACTTTGTACAAACTGTATTGGTAGCATTCATACCATGCCTCAGTGTAAAGCTGGTTGTCCCACCTGCAACGGTTGCGTTAAGCAGCCTAGCGATTACTGGGAAGGCTGGTTTACCAATTACAACCGCGTAGTTGCTAAATTAACAAATAAACAAGATTACTGGGAACGTTGGTTTAACTGTTATTCCCAGAAATACTCCGAACAGTTGCAAAAGCGCCAACCCCAAATAATTCGTAATTCGTAATTCGTAATTAGAAGACAACAATGCAAAATAACTGCATCTATCTCGATAATAATGCCACCACTAGGGTAGACCCAGAAGTTATAGAGGTAATGCTACCTTACCTCACAGATTATTACGGCAATCCCTCCAGTATGCATACCTTTGGTGGGCAAGTCGGTAAAGCAGTGAGAACAGCAAGAGAACAACTTGCAGCCATCCTCGGAGCCGATGAGTCAGAAATTGTCTACACAAGTTGTGGAACTGAGGGAGATAACGCGGCGATTCGAGCCGCATTGTTAGCGCAACCAGAAAAGCGACATATTGTCACTACTCAAGTAGAACATCCAGCAGTACTCAATGTCTGCAAACAATTAGAAACCCAAGGTTATAGTGTTACCTATTTATCAGTAAATCATCAAGGGCAGCTGGATCTAGATGAACTAGAAGCTTCCTTGACGGGTAACACCGCCTTGGTGACAATTATGTATGCTAATAACGAAACCGGAACGATTTTCCCGATTGAACAAATTGGGTTGCGTGTAAAAGAATATGGCGCTATCTTCCATGTAGATGCGGTGCAAGCAGTGGGAAAAATCCCATTGAATATGAAGACTAGCACGGTGGATATGTTAACTCTGTCTGGTCACAAGCTGCACGGGCCTAAAGGAATTGGTGCTTTATATATTCGGCGCGGAGTTCGATTCCGTCCCTTTATAATTGGGGGACACCAAGAACGCGGACGTAGGGCGGGAACAGAGAATGTTCCAGCAATTATTGCCTTGGGCAAAGCTGCGGAACTAGAACTGTTACACTTAGAAGAAGCGATCGCCAGAGAAAGAAAGCTGCGCGATCGCCTCGAACAAACTTTACTAGCTACAATTCCCGATTGTGTCGTTAACGGTGACGTTACGCAGAGATTGCCAAACACTACAAATATCGGCTTCAAGTACATCGAAGGTGAAGCAATCCTACTGTTATTGAACAAATACGGTATCTGTGCATCATCCGGTTCTGCTTGCACCTCCGGTTCTCTGGAACCCTCTCACGTCCTGCGGGCAATGGGCTTACCCTACACAACTTTGCACGGTTCAATTCGCTTCAGTCTTTGTCGCTACACCACAGAAGCCGAAATCGATCGAGTGATAGAGGTAATGCCCAGTATTGTAGAACGTTTACGCGCCCTCTCACCCTTCAAAAATGATGAAGCAGGTTGGTTGCAAGAACAGTCATTAGTCATTAGTCATTAGTCATTGGTCATTGGTCGTTAGTCATTAGTTTTTTACAAATGACAAATGACAAGTGACAAATGACAAAGGACAAGTGACAAAGGACAAATGACAAATGACAAAGGACAAAAGTTATGTGGGACTACACCGATAAAGTATTAGAACTGTTTTACGATCCCAAAAATCAGGGAGAAATTGAAGAAACGGGCGAAGCTGGAGTTAAGGTTGCAACGGGCGAAATCGGCAGCATTGCTTGCGGTGATGCTCTGAGATTACACCTGAAAGTGGAAGTAGAATCTGACAAGATTTTAGATGCTCGCTTTCAAACCTTTGGTTGTACTAGTGCGATCGCATCTTCTAGTGCATTAACCGAAATGGTCAAAGGTTTAACCTTAGATGAAGCCTTAAAAGTGTCCAACAAAGACATTGCAGATTACCTGGGTGGTTTGCCAGAAGCAAAGATGCATTGCTCTGTGATGGGACAAGAAGCGCTAGAAGCCGCTATCTACAATTATCGTGGCATACCTCTAGCTAGCCATGATGATGATGATGAAGGTGCATTAGTTTGCAGTTGCTTTGGCATCAGCGAGTCCAAAATTCGCCGCGTGATTCTAGAAAATCATCTCACGGATGCCGAACAAGTAACAAATTATGTAAAAGCTGGGGGCGGATGCGGTTCCTGTCTGGCGAACATTGATGATATTATTAGATCAGTTCAACAGGAATACGCCTCACCTGCTCTCAACAATTACGGCGTACAAGTTGCCACAGAAATTGTTAATTCAAAGCAACGAGCGCTAACAAACGTGCAAAAGATTGCTCTAATTCAAAAGGTTCTCGATGAAGAAGTCAGACCCGTACTGATTGCAGACGGGGGAGATGTAGAACTCTATGATGTAGAAGGCGATCGCGTTAAAGTTGTACTGCAAGGTGCTTGCGGTTCCTGTTCTAGTAGTACAGCAACTCTAAAAATTGCGATCGAAGCCAGATTACAAGATCGTGTCAGCAAGAGCCTTGTAGTCGAAGCAGTTTAGGAATTGCTGTAGGACTTAACGTAATCTACAAATACGCTCTAATATGCATTCAGCCAGGAACAGAAAGTAGGATTTGAACCATATAATTGTCTCCACATCAATGCTTCAATCCTACCGAGAACCGATAGCTAAATTAGCTATCACGGCTAACAGCATATAGGCTTCATACATTAAGCGCCTACTTGCAAATTTCATCATCCAACTCGCTTCAAAGGAACAGGATATGAGCACATTGTACGACAACATTGGTGGACAACCAGCTATTGAACAAGTAGTAGATGAACTCCACAAACGCATTGCCACAGACAGCCTCCTCGCTCCCATTTTTGCTGGTACAGACATGGCGAAGCAACGCAATCATCTAGTTGCTTTCTTAGCTCAAATATTTGAGGGGCCAAAGCAATACGGCGGTCGTCCAATGGACAAAACCCACGCAGGATTGAATCTACAGCAACCACACTTCGATGCGATCGCCAAGCATCTCGGTGAAGCAATGGCTGTGCGTGGAGTGTCAGCAGAAGACACCAAAGCTGCACTAGATCGCGTCACAAACATGAAGGGCGCTATTTTGAACAAGTAATAGGACTTATGCATTGATTGTTGACAAATAGCAATATCAAGTCCTATTGAATCTTGCAAGCTGAAACACATTATGACGTATTTGTAAATCGCGTAATTTTCTTTGTTCTTTGTCAAAACAAATGACAAAGGACAAAGGACAAAGGACAAAAAACCAAAAGAAAACAATTTAACCACGAAATATATGTACCTACTCTCAATCATTATGGCTGTGGAGCGATCGCCCCCAGCAGGCATTTATGCCAACGCTACCAACGATGCTCTACACGCGCTCACTACTGTCGCTCAACTGGCGTGAACGCAACTGACAAACGCATAGACCCACCAACCAACCAATTGTAGGGAAACACGAACAATGACAGAAGAAAACATAAGACAGATAGCTTTCTACGGTAAAGGTGGTATCGGTAAATCTACCACTTCTCAAAACACCTTGGCAGCTATGGCAGAAATGGGTCAACGCATCCTCATCGTCGGTTGCGACCCTAAAGCTGACTCCACCCGTTTGATGCTGCACAGCAAAGCTCAAACAACCGTTCTTCACCTCGCCGCAGAACGTGGTGCAGTAGAAGATATCGAAATCGAAGAAGTAATGTTAACCGGTTTCCGTAACGTTCGTTGCGTAGAATCTGGTGGTCCAGAACCCGGTGTAGGTTGCGCTGGTCGTGGTATTATCACTGCCATCAACTTCTTAGAAGAAAATGGTGCTTACCAAGACCTAGACTTCGTATCTTATGACGTATTAGGTGACGTTGTATGTGGTGGTTTCGCAATGCCAATCCGCGAAGGTAAGGCACAAGAAATCTACATCGTTACATCTGGTGAAATGATGGCGATGTACGCTGCTAACAACATCGCTCGTGGTGTTCTTAAGTATGCTCACACCGGTGGCGTGCGTTTGGGTGGTTTGATTTGTAACAGCCGTAACACAGACCGAGAAATCGAATTGATCGAAACCTTGGCAAAACGGTTGAACACCCAAATGATTCACTACGTACCTCGTGACAACATTGTTCAACACGCAGAATTGCGCCGGATGACTGTTAACGAGTACGCACCTGAAAGCAACCAAGCTAACGAATATCGGATTTTGGCTCAGAAAATTATCGACAACAAGAATCTGGCTATTCCTACACCCATCGAAATGGAAGAACTAGAAGAATTGTTGATTGAATTCGGTATTCTCGAAAGCGACGAAAATGCTGCCAAGTTGGTTGGTAAGACTGCCGCTGAAGCTCCTGTAGTCTAAGTCGCTGCTAATAAATAACGCTTTAGCACAAGGAAAAAGGAAGAGTTTTATATCTTACCTTTTCCTCTCTCTAGCATCTCCCCCCTAACCTTAGAGGGGACTCCTAGTCCCCCTATGCCCCGATCCTTACGAATCACAGAGGCTAAATATGACACCTCCAGAAAATCAAAACATCATTGAAGAAAGAAAAGAACTAATTAAAGAAGTTCTCAGTGCTTACCCAGAAAAAGCTGCTAAAAAGCGCGAAAAGCACTTAGGCGTATACGAAGAAGGTAAGTCCGATTGCGGCGTTAAGTCTAACATCAAATCCCTGCCTGGGGTAATGACCGCTCGTGGTTGTGCTTACGCCGGTTCTAAAGGTGTGGTTTGGGGCCCTATTAAGGACATGATCCACATCAGTCACGGGCCTGTAGGTTGCGGTTACTGGTCTTGGTCTGGTCGTCGTAACTACTACATTGGAACCACAGGTGTTGATACCTTTGGTACCATGCACTTCACCTCTGACTTCCAAGAAAGAGATATCGTGTTCGGTGGTGACAAAAAACTTGTCAAGCTAATCCAAGAACTTGATGTACTTTTCCCCCTCAACCGTGGTGTTTCCATTCAATCTGAATGCCCCATCGGTTTAATTGGGGATGACATCGAAGCTGTAGCTCGGAAGACATCCAAAGAAATCGGCAAGCCAGTTGTACCTGTGCGTTGCGAAGGCTTCCGGGGTGTTTCCCAATCTTTGGGACACCACATTGCGAACGACATGGTTCGTGACTGGGTATTCACCAGAGCAGACCAAGCGAAAAAAGACGGTACACTTCAGTTTGAAGGTACTCCTTATGATGTAGCCATCATTGGTGACTACAACATCGGTGGAGATGCTTGGGCTAGCCGCATCCTGTTAGAAGAAATCGGCTTGCGCGTAGTCGCTCAGTGGTCAGGTGATGGCACCATCAACGAAATGTTGATGACCCCCAACGTGAAGATGAACCTCATCCACTGTTATCGGTCGATGAACTACATCAGCCGTCACATGGAAGAAGCTTATGGTATACCCTGTACGAAGTATGATTTAATGTTTCGTGATACCAAGATTTAGTCCAGGTCTAACTTTGCTCAATTTAAACATTGTTCTAAATGGACTAAATTTTAAGACACATTTAAGACACAATGAAAAGCAAGGCACAGGACGTTTTTGAGGATTTCACTCCGCCAGCATCTACCGATGGCAGCTATTTAGGAACGCAGAAACACATGAAAGCTACTCGGCAGCATCTGGAACGCAAGTTTGAGAAAGGTTTGACAGACACTAGGGCCCGTTTAAAAGCCGCTAAGGTCAAAGTGGGTTTGGTCGTGGCACGGGACACAATTCAATTGCAAGCGTCTCTACCAATCAAACCCGGCGATCGCGACACTAAAGGAACTGGTTTTAAGCAGTACAAGATTTCGCTAAATATCCCTGCAAGCTTGGACGGGTTGAGAACAGCAGAGGAAGAGGCAAACGAGCTAGGCAAGCTGCTTGCCCGCAAACAGTTTGAATGGACTGATAAATATCTGGGTAAAATCGCTAAGGTCGCCAACAGATCCCAAACCCTTGGTGATGTTTTAGAAGAGTTTGAAACTGAGTATTTCAAAACACACAAATTAACAGAAAAAAGTAAACACACCTTTTTCTATTACAAGGATTATTTACGGCGGTTGATTGGGGTAGATACTTTATTGACTCAATCGGAGATTGACAAAAAAATTGCAGAGTTGACGAAAGATTTTGCTAGATACAGCGCTGTTAAATCGTTGAAAGTTTTAAAATCAACTCTTAATTTAACTAGCTTCACTCTCGAACATTTCAAAGCCACACAACCCAAAAGTCAGGCTAGGGACATTCCCAACGATCAGGATATCATCAAATATCAGGAATCTTTTCATCATTACTCTTTGACTAGAAGCTTAACAATCAAGAAGAGTTGTTTAGATAGTTGGAAGATGTGGGAATGGGTGTATGGAATGCTTGCCACTTATGGACTACGCCCAAGAGAATTGTTTGTAAATCCTGAAATTGATTGGTGGTTAAGTCCTGAAAATAAAGATAATACATGGAAGGTTCACCCAGATACTAAGACTGGTTACAGAGAAGCTTTACCGCTACATCCTGAATGGGTTTACTTGTTTGATTTAAAAAACGTAGAGTATTTGGAACTGTTAAAATCTCAAACTGATGGCAGGACTAGTTTTACAGATATCAACACTATTCGGGTTAATTGTTCATCATGGTTTAGGCGCGTAAATATTCCGTTTACGCCCTATGACTTACGCCATGCTTGGGCAATTCGAGCGCACATGATGGGCATTCCAATTAAAGCTGCTGCTGATAATTTGGGGCATTCTGTAGAGATTCACACTGAGATATATCAGAAGTGGTTCAGTTTGGAGAACCGGAGGAAGGTAATTAAGCAGGCAGTGGATAAAAAAGATGACATGGATACGTTGATACAGGAGAATGCACGGCTAAGGGCTGAGGTGGAACATCTCAGGCAAGCTCTGGCACGGCATCAAATTAGCGAGCTGCTGTCTACTTAACTTTCTAAACTCAAGCGGCAATACTTCAAAGTCAAGCTCAACGCTCAGTCAAGCTCTGACTAGTCAAGCTAGACTTGACTAGCCTGCAATGCCCCCAGTTAAAACATCCTCTTAGGGACTACAAGTAATGGATTGAATACCGTTAGTTGAAACTGAAACGTATACTTTATATCCTGCCGGACATGTTTCAGTTGAGTTACTTTTTCTAAGTTGGATTTCCTGTGAAAGCTGGCAACTCGTAAACTGTGCTTTGTCATCAAAAGATATAAATTTTTGGGCTTGGCACTCAAAATTAGATGATCCAGAACTGGGACTGTAAACCTGCACGGTCGTATCTTGTCCAAGAATACAACTTGCCAACGAACCATTTGAATAATTACTAATTGTCCCACCTTCACATGTAACTGACGCTTGAGCAGGTAGAGAAATAGCAAAATTGATTGAAAATAAGCCCAAAGAAGAAGTTAAAACTGCCAAAACTTTAGACGGAAATTTCATAAAAAAAATACTGGTTAGGAGAATAAAATTTGTTACTTCATTTCTACTTTGTCGCTCCTAAAGACTGATACAGCAAGGGTACTGATCTTACTTTAAAGTTTCCGTGAACGGTTTATTTTTTAGCAAATTAACTTTGGCAGTGTGCCAACTCTAAGCTGTTAAATTAGCCCTGCTACGTTTTTGGGCAATGTATTAGAAAAAATCCCTATTTTTTGGGAAATTCTGTTAAAAACGGCATTGGATAATTTGTATACAGCTGCTAAAAACGTTATACAAAACGGTTTTTAGCCGTCTACAGCCCTAAATTTAGGGCAATTTCTCTGTAGACAGTGTAGACAGATGAGAGATGAGGTATTGAGCCTCAATAGTGCCACACATGAGCATGACATGTGGCCTATATAAGCTAGACGTGTGCCACACATGGACTACTTAAGTCAACTGTAGACAAAGTGTAGGCGCACTGTAGACGCACACGTGAGCTACTTAAGTCAGGTTATAGAGAGCCGATTGACCCACGCGTAAGCTCTTTAATAAAGGCTTCAATCGCCTTTCCTGCCGTTGATTGCTTGCCAACTTTTAGCTTGTTGAGTGTGCGATCGCGAATTGCCTCATAGTCTGGCTGCACGAATGTACCTGCTGTCTGCGGCTGTTGCCTGAGTTGCTGGTTTTCTCTCTCCAGTTCCCTAATCTGTTCTAATCTCCTGTTGAGAACTGTTCCATCCTTCAAGATATTGTTTTCTCGCTCAACGTCAGCCAATTGCTGCTCTAGCTCCTTCTTTTCCTTGCGGGAATGCTTGAGACGAGTTTCTAGGCTTTTAACTTCAGCTTGCAACTGGTCGATAGTTTCGCTGTTCGCTACAGTTGAGTCTTCATTGCTTTCTTGCCCGGTAGTGCTAGTTTCCTTCTCTACTACCGGGCTTTCAATTTTCCCCGCAGTTCCTCCAGTTGCGATCGCACTTCACTAAAACTCGCTGCCACCTCTTGCTTAAACACTTCCAGTATGTCTACATCTGGAGTTTTTGTAGACACAGTTGTAGACCTAGCAAATGAACCCCTTAGTAATCTTGCAGCTGTCTGACTTGGGGATTTGTCCTCTGGAGTCTGGAAAGCTTGCAGTGCTTCTAATTCCTCATCGCTGATCCGAAATGAAATTATATTGTTACGCATTTGTAAACTACCTGTGTACAACCTGTCAACATAGTAAGTTAACCAGCATAGGTCGTCAACAAATTCGTTTACATAGTTGACAACCAACGAAGTAGTAGCTTAGACTGTTTCGTAGACATTGAGTAGACGATAGTAAACAAGGTAACAGCGAGTAAATCGTAGCGTCGTATCGCCCCAAAGTTCTCCTACCCACAACAGATGGATAAATGATCATCTCAGCTAAAGAAGTGCGATCGCAATCTGTTGCGAAATCTGCTTCAATGATTTCAGATACGACAAATGAAGTCAGCGCTTGAATGCGCCCCAGAAAGAGAGTTGACACCTCTCCCCCTGGCACGACTTCCCCCTTACTAGTTACCAGCCACTAAGGAGGCAATAGTATGTTAGCTGTTGACGGCCCTACTTTGGGCAATTTTCGTCAAGCGCCAAAGTTTTGGCGTTTGCGAGTGAGTAAAGAATTCAGCAAGCCCGAATACTACATTGGTCAAACCGTGCTGCACAAGACAAAAGTGAAGCAGGGTGAAATCTTGTACCCGGTAACAGTGCTTGGTCTTTCCTGGACTGGCGTGGACTGGCAGTACATGGCTTCCTTGCCAGAAGAACACCCTTGGTTTGAGGTAGATGACAACGAATGGGACTGGATTGATAGTTGGGAGCTAGAGCCAATGTAATTAATTAAACATCCCTTCTTAGGGGTGATCGTCGATCACCCCACGATCACCCCTAAAGTTATTGTTTGGCAAGGCTTCTAGCGATTGGTGATCGTCAACCTGCGAAAAATGCCCATAATTTTTTCTCTTACTCATTCAATTTTTTTGGTGATTTTTCTGTACTTAGACGATCACCTTCGGCTGTATTGCTTGCTGTGTATAGGTTGATGGGGTGATCGGGGGGGGTGATCGGGGGGTGATCGTCGTCGATGACGATCACCCCCCCCCAGCACCCCACCAGCACCCCCCACCAGCACCCCTAAAGTTGGTGTTTGGCAAGGCTTCTAGCGATTGGTGAGTCAACCAGCGAAAAACGCCCATTGTTTTTTCTCTTACTCATTCAGATTTTTTCTAACGAATTCTCTGTACCTAGACCAGCACCTTCGGCTGTATTGCTTGCTATGTATAGGTCGATGGGGTGCTGGTAGGGGGTGCTGGTGGGGTGCTGGGGGGTGCTGGGGGTGTTGGTAGATACTTTCACCAAAAATAATGTCTAAGCTTGTGCTGGCAGTATCTTGAGGTGTTTCTAAGGGTAATCCACTGAGAGTTTGACACACCTCCTGGGGTGTGTCAAACCTGAATTTTGAAGTTGACAGTGTAGAAAATACACTGTCAAACCTGAATTTTGAAGTTGACAGTGTAGAAAATACACCGTCAAACCCAAACCTTGAAGTTGACTCACCCAAACAGGTGTATCAAATTTTGTCTTGTAGCTTCCAGTAGCTACTTATTTTCACTGTGTGGTGGTAGTGTCTGTAGGCTAAAAAAAAACAACCCCTGTTTGAGCCGGAGTCGTTTAAGATTTTCAAAACAATGAAAAATTTATATATGTCAAACATAGAACAGTTTGGTAACTTGGTGCAAGATGCACAGCGAGATGACAACTACATCAATGCCACCAAGTGGTGTAAGCGTTTTGGGTATGACTTGAAAAACTGGAAGCGATTCCCAGAAACCAAGGCTAGATTCGAGCATTTGAAAAATACACAGTCAAATGCTGAACCCTGGATTGTTGAGCGCGTAGGTAAAACTTGGGTAACTTGGGTTCACCCAATCATGGCAGTTCACCTAGCCAGCTACCTCGATCCAGCCTTCGCCAACTATGTAGCCGAGACTTTTATCAGATATGCCGAGGCTGACCCAACGCTTGCTGCTGATATTGCCTCACGCCAAAACACAGTAGAAGGGCTGGATATCATCAACGAGGCAGTTCAGAAGCAGTACAGCTTCATTTATAAGCGCGATTTCATCTGTTTCACAAATCCAATCGCGCTTGATCGCTTCAGAAAACAGCCTGAGTGGGGAGAGAAACTTTCTGAATCTAATTTAGTGTCTCTCTTAAACAAAAAGTTTGGATTGCCTTGCGAAAAACTTGTTTTCAGTATTCCACTCTGTCAAGATACCTTCGACTTGTTAGAAGATTTTTTGAAAGAGAAATACCCTAACATTTATCAGAGTGCGTATACATTTTTTGAGAGACATAGAAGACTGGATTCAGGTATATCAGTAAAGCTGGACTCATCTATATCAATAGAAGATGAAATTGCTTTATTCAGCTATTTCATCCTAGAAATTCGTGATTGGGTAAGAGAGAAAGGCGGCGCTTATAACTTTTGAGGTAGTACCCGTGGACTATAAAAACGGCCCTTGGTCAACGACCAGGGGTCGTTTTTGTACGTGATCGCTCATTGCCTGTTGCAACGCTTGCCGATGCAGTTTTTAACGCAATTACAGTGCGCGATCGCTCGCTTTCCCGGTCGAGCCTTAACCCTTGACTGAGTTTCGCTCAATGACAACGCAATGGCGTACACGCTCGCTCGATTGCGATCGCAATTGAATAGATGTAACTTCCGGTTTTGACTTCCGACTTCCACCAACTAGCTGATGAAGTTGTAAGTTGAAATTGGAAGTTGCCGCAACGTGCAGCACTAAGAGCAGCCGCCGCCGATTGTGTACAAAAACGTTGGGCGATCGCTGATGAAGAACTTCGTACAAACCTTAAGGTTTAGCCATTGTTGAGCGGCGCGAGGCACTGGTCATAAGTCACCAAAATGTTGATTAATACCCATAGGGTGCTAACAAAGAACACGGCACAAATTGCCCGTAACGCGAGCGATCGCCCTGGCAAAGCATTAGGTTCAGACAAGTTAACTTCTCTACGCAACGATTATTGCTCTATCGCGCAAATCTTCCGCAACGCGATCGCGTTTTCTAAACCTTAACCATACGACTGTTCTACGACACGGGGGGTTAAGGCTCCGAAGCGACGTATGTTCTACGGACGCTACTAGGAATGTAACCACCCTATGGGTGGAAAATCTTACTAACTCATTACAAGGCTTGCTAGACCCCATGTTGTGCTATGCGACCCCTTAACCCTCGCTCAACGCTATAACGCTGCATAACAGCAGTCGTGCAAGCTGCAATTTCCGCGTGGTTTAGTTTTTGGATATATATTATATTTCCCTTGATTTTTGCGTGGTTTAAAAAACGCTTTTACAACGACTGCACAACGGACTAGGAACCCTTAAGGGTTCCTATAGCGACGACTGCACAACGAGTGTCCCGTACTTTGGAAATGTATAACATTTCCCTATGTCCCGTACTCACTATGAAACTTAGGGGAAACATCTAATGTTTCCGCTCAGAAACATTGGTGAAGAATAAAGATAAAAACCTAATAGGTTTCGCCAGAAAGTTCTAAGGATTTTGGTGGCAGTCTAACCAAGTACCTATAGCCGCGCATTCATGCTGCGTTTAGTCGAGAGTGCAGCAGTGAGTTACTGCATTGCATCCGAACGCAAACCGTACAGCAGTTTTCGCTCTTCTCAAACTTTTGCAACGGGAGAGCGTGAGCAGCGCGAATCTTGCGACCGCACAAGGTAAACCAAGTTTGCGATCGCGGATTTTCACTATCCATCAAATGCACTACTCCGTTTTGGCTCATCCGCCTTCCCATTGCTTTCATACCAAATACACTCGCGTTTTAAACAAGTGTATAAACTTTGACAGATGCCTTGCAAGCATTTACAAAAATTTGCCGGACAACATATGTTATCCGGCTGCGAATTTTGACAAAAATTTGCTGGACTACTTTAAGTTATCCGCCAGCGAAAATTGACGAAAATTTATCGGACAACATATATGTTATCCGGCTGCGAATTTTGACTCATAAACCACTGTTGCATCTCTAGTCGAGGGTTAATCGATTTCTAATTCTATTGGGTATACAGCTAAAACTTCATAGCCCTTAAGCCACAATTTGCAAATCAGATTACCATTGCAGTGGGGTTTTGGATGTTTAAATAACGAGCTTTAAGACAAAAACAAGCCACACGAAACGCAGACTTGCAGAACTATTGATATATAAGGGTTTTAGGCTTCAGCCTACCGTATACCCTGGCTTGAGTATAATTTCTTCGGCCCCACCAAGATTGCTGAATCTTTACGGGAAATCGCTTCTAAGTTTGACGAAACAATCCAAGCAAACGCTGAGAAAGTTATCGCCAAATATCAGCCCACAATGGATGCGGTAATTGCTAAGTATCGCCCCCGTTTGGATGGTAAGACCGTTGCCATCATGGTTGGTGGTCTACGTCCTCGCCACGTTGTCCCAGCTTTCTTAGACTTGGGCATGAAGATGATTGGTACAGGTTATGAGTTCGCTCATAATGACGACTACAAACGTACTACTCACTACATCGAAAACGGCACCATCGTTTATGACGACGTTACCGCTTACGAATTCGAGGAATTTATCAAAGCGCTGAAGCCTGATTTGGTAGCTTCTGGTGTGAAAGAGAAGTACGTCTTCCAAAAGATGGGTCTACCTTTCCGTCAAATGCACTCTTGGGATTACTCCGAACCTAGCGATCGCTCCTCAACATAATATAATGCAAGGTTTTTCGGCGGCGGTAGAAAAAAGAGCCTACTTCTAGCCTAAATGCCAGTTGCAGCGTTATCTAAGAACAATCTGTTTTGATACTTTAGATAGTATAACTCTTATGGAGTCTGGTTTTTAGATTTTGCTTGCATTTTGCTTTAAGAAAAACTGTAAAATAAAAGACTATTTTTAATGACGATTTTTTAGATTAAATGGTGCGATCGCTTTGAAGGGGAGACAAGGTAGGCGATCGTGAATAGGGCGATGGAGGAGATGCGATAACCTCGCTTTACAGGAGCAATAGCATTAACTACCTAACTTGTGGCAAGTAACTGCATCATTAGAAGTAATCACCTGTCTGGTGTAGTATGTATTATGAAGTGAAAAACAGATTCAAGGTCAAAATTTAGTAACGTGGATCGTAATCATCTCTCCAATCCCCACCCAGATATAGACCGCCATACTCTAATGAGTCGCCATAATTCGTTACTGAAGACATTTCATTAGAAAATGTAAATCCAAGCTTCTCTCGCCATTCTTCAAGCACCGTATATTCCATTTTTCCATCAAAGTACAACACCTTAGCTGCTTCAAGAAAAGAATCTATAAGTTGCTTATTAGTTGCTAACGATATTTCTTCTGGGCGGTTCAATAAGTGAAGTATAGTGTCTGGAACTTGTATCAGTTTGTTAAACTGTGGTTGATTTAGCCTAAATACTTGACTGTTTATTTTTAATTCATATTCATTATTTAAAATAGTAATTAATTCTCCTATTACCCCTGTATTTGGAGATGCAAAAAAGTTGCCAACTTTAACCGAATTCATAAAACTTACTTTAAAATTGAGAGTTTTAAAGATATTAGAGCTAAAAAAAGTTGCATTTATTTATGTAAAAGCTACGTCAATCATGAACTTTAGTCGTTTTTAAAGTTCTATAATTTTTTGATATTTCAGTATCGTTTAGCAAATGTATCCTTATAAAGAGAATACTCAAAAATGCTATTTTTAAATCACCTAATTATACTGAATTTCCTGAATAGATAACAGTATTAACAACTAGGTTAAATTAAGGTTTTTGGGCTTTGTGATGATACCAGTAATTTTTTTAATTACCAATATCTTGCTATTTACAAAATTTCCAGCATATCTACTCAATTACGGATACATATCAAACAGCCTAAATAATAATCCTGTCATCCATATAACTCACCTCCCATTGCTAATCTTAATATTTTAATCATTACCATAACTTGAAAACATGGCACTGCATATTTTAGATATTGTGTGTGAGATACACAAGAAGTAGACATCGCAGTAAAAAAAGTAGACTATTGTAGCGATGTCTGCGACGGGCTTCTCTACGAGACGCTACGCGAACGCCTACGCCCCCACTCGACAAGAAACTAGGCGATCGCATTAAAGCGTTCAATCCTCAATTAAGAATCCGGGTACTTTGCCCAAATCCCGATGATTGCGTGTTAATAAAACTAATTTACGAGATAGTGCGATCGCCTCTAATATTTCAATTATTAGCTTAAGCTTGTGGAGGTTCAGTAATCTGCTGCTGAAGTTGTTGTACGTCCTCAATGGCTAGTCCTGTTGTAGAAGCAATAATGTTAATTGCCACACCTGCATGTAAAAGATTGACAGCGATCTCTCGTTGCATACTCGCCTTTGCCTTAGTTTCTGCCTCTTCTTGGATAGAACGATAAATCACAGATTCCTGCATAATGTCCCTCCGCAATAGACGATAAATAATCTCTTCCTCTAATCTTATCCCAGCTAAAATCGCTGAGGCAGCAGTCAAATTGGCTTGAGTTATTGGGTCTGGAATTTCGTTGACAATTTGGGCAACTTGGTGCAAAGTTGCTTCTGAATCATCGGTTTGACTCAGGACAGCAAAGAAGAGGAGTCCGGGATATTGCAAGAAAATTGCTGCGGGTTGCTCCCACAGACAAAGGGTGTCGAATTCATGGCGAGTGCGTTCCATTGAAAAGCTCGTTTGCCGAACAAGATCGGAGCGAGTTGGCTGAAGGTATATCACAACTTGCCGCATCGTTTTATCGGGGTAGCGTCGATACACTCGCACACGATAATCCAACATCCGAAAAGGAATGTCTGACTTGGGACGAGTTTGAAACTCTAAGTGCAAGACAGAATCATCGGACTGAAGCAGAATAAGAGCATCTGCTCGAATGGGTTCGAGGGAGAGTTCGGAGGGTTTTAGCTCCGTCAGTGTTATCGACTCTCCCAGCAACCAACTGGCAAAGTCGGCTGAGAAGTTTTCGGCAAGAAATCGACAGGTATCGTCATACATGGATAGATTGTACGACAGCTATGCGAACATGGGATGGGGGATGCCATCGCATTAAATCGTCCAATCTTCTATTAACAATCCGGGTACTTTGCCAAAATCCCTTTAATCAACAATGACAATCAATCGCAACCACTATATTGTCTTGATATTGGCGTAAAAGACTTCGGAACTTTTCTAGCCATTCTTCATTGGATTTTCCTTCACGATCGTGCCACTTTCCATCAGGCGTAACGATAGCGTATGAAACTAAGTCAGACATTAGGGCAGAGATAGGACGAATATTGTCTTCTGATTGCACAATATCTAGCCCGTATCGATGTTGAAATTCTTCTGGGTTGAGATTGTAATGTTGCTCCTTACCCCAAATTATGCCATCATACTGACTACCAATAGCAAATCCGTCACATTTTGCTTGCAAAGATGGATTATCTTCATCCGTTTCAAAATATGGTAGCATCAATTCTTTAGCTTTTTTGCTTGGGTTTGGTTCTGTGCGATCAACAATCACAAGTGTTAAAAAATGACTCATCTTTCAGTACGTTAAATTGTGGTTATCATTGTTCCAAAAAATACGTTATGAATCATGGAATTTTCAATGATGGTTTTATCTAGGTTTAAGCTTTGCATTATTCCTTCCAAGGATTATACAATTTAACTACTGAATTGCTGAATAATTGTCTGTACAATTGCCAAAATAGCGCCGACATTATCCAATTTACCTCTGTTGTAGAGTTGTCTAAGATTTTTGTGTGAAATGCTTCCAAAGTAATACGTTCTAGCGATGTACTAAAAGTTTCGCAAGTTTCAACTAACCGGAGACAAGCAATTTTTACAGGTTAGATTAGGCGCGATCGCAAACATTTTGTCACAATTAAATTCATCAATACCCGACCTAACCCAACTCTTAATTTTTAATCACTAAATCATTGCGGATTCATCCGAATCAAGTCTGTTAAGATACTATCCAAGCTGCCGTTAACTTGAATGCGATCGATCTTTTCTGCAATCCGCTCTAACACTTCGAGTTCCTTTAAACGCAATGCAACGGGGTTATCCTCCATCACTTTAGCAGTGTTTAACATACTGCGAGTAGCAGCAGTTTCTTCTCTACGTCTGACTACGTTGGCTTGAGCGGCTTTTTCTGCTTCAACTACTTTGCTCAAGATAGTCTTAATCTCACCAGGTAAAATAATATCTTTGACACCGACAGAATCTACTTCAATTCCATAGTCTGCGGCTTTTTGACGAATATATTCAGAGATGCTTCTATCTGGAATTTAGACTAAGCAACACAAAACGACCCAGCCGCGCTGAATTGATAAAA
>NZ_JAVRCA010000097.1:0-24259 GCF_034530995.1 Nostoc sp. DedQUE04
TCCCCAGTCCCTAGTCCCTACGATTAATTCAGAAATCAAATCAGATTGCTATAGTAGTTTTTTTACTAAATCCCTCTGAAGATTTAAGAGCAATGATATTGGTTTCTACCCAAAACAAAAGCACATTCTTGTTTTTGTGTCAAGAGTGAAATGCTAATCTTATATTTCTCGAACTCAAGATAGAATGAGCGTAACAACTTTGTGCTAGTGACGTATAGCTGATAAGCAACAATCGTTTTTATAATCAATAAATTTTGTACTTTTCTAATAATCAAAACTAAGTTGTTAAAAAATATTAAAATTAAGAAACAGATATTTTTATTAGCTCATGGCTACCCGGTTTACTGCCTCCCAATCGGTTGAAATAGCTGTTCCAGAGCAGCCTATTCCCATTCAGCACTACTTGCGTCAGCCTCAACGTCTGGTTAAGGCTTTGGTTGACAATAGCCGGATTCAGCAGCTTTCTGAGGAAGTATTTCGCTTGAAAATGCGTCCACTGACTTTTATGTCATTGAGTATTCAACCTACTGTAGACATGAGAGTCTGGGCAGAATCAAATGGAATAATTTATTTGCGATCGCTAAACTGTGAAATTTTAGGTTTCGAGTATATTAACCAGCGCTTTGCTCTCAATTTAAAAGGCTATTTGTCTCCCAAAGAGTTTAGCACTGGCACTCGCCTGCAAGGAAAAGCTGATTTAGAAGTAGTGGTGGATTTTCCACCGCCATTTTCCTTTACTCCTAAGCCGATTTTAGAAGCTACTGGCAATGGTTTGCTCAAAAGTGTACTGTTGTCGGTTAAGCAACGGTTATTGAATCAACTTTTGACGGATTATCGCTACTGGGTGATATCACAAACCAAAGATAGAGGACTTGACAGTGATAGTACTGAATTACCAATCCTGAATGCTGAGTAACTATTTAACTAATTTGTAATTCGTAATTCGTAATTCGTAATTAGAAACAGTTACACAAGGGACTTCCAACAAATAAATTATCCAATCTTGTGGGGTGGACATCTTGTCCGCCCAAGGCTTGGGGCGCTCGTGTCGCCCACCCCACAAAAAGTAGTTGAGTATTTTTTTATTTGGAGTTCCCTAAGTGGATTTAGACCCCCGATGAAAACTTAGCCAACTATAAACGTAGATTCCGTATCCGCAGGAAAAGGGAATTATACCCGAAAATTACGAATTACGAATTATGAATTACGAATTATTTTGATTTGGCAAGGACGAAAAGACTGACGATGTAGGGGCGAAGGCCCGTATTGTTGCAAAGCCAGCAAATGCCGCTGGCTACCATAACCCTTGTTACACTCCAGGTTGTACATAGGGTATTTTAATGCTAAACGCATTATCAGATCGTCACGCCAAACCTTAGCGACAATACTAGCAGAGGCAATAGCGAGCGATCGCTCGTCTCCTTTAACTATTGTTTGTTGCGGCAATAGCAAATCTTTGATTGACTGATTGCCGTCAATCAAGCAAAGTACAGGCTGTACCTTTAACTTCAGCACAGCCCGCTTCATTGCTAACAACGTCGCTTGCAAAATATTTATCTTGTCAATTTCGGCAGTAGAAGCAAACCCAATTTTCCAATCTATAGCCAGCGCACAAATTTGCTGCGCTAGCTGAGTTCTCCGAGAACTAGACAACTTTTTACTGTCTTTGATTTTAGCTGCCATCAATATTGGCAAAGCGCGATCTGGTAAGATCACTGCTGCCGCCACGACAGGACCAAATAGAGCACCTCGCCCTACTTCATCAACACCTGCAACCAACCCTGGAATATCTGACAAGGTAGAAAACTCTAGCCAAGTGGATTGTTCCAAAGGCGTTGGCGATGTTTCTACCATAAATTAAATTCAATTATCCTCGATCGCTGAAGAACGACGGCGGCGGCGACGGCTGGCAGTGGCGCTACTATTAGTTTCATTTTCATCTGCAATTTCGTTCGCGGCAGCTTTTGCAGACAAGCGTCCCGAAGGGTTCACACTCAACTCCGATGGTTCAGTTGTCTCTTCGATCAAAGATTTTTGTTCTGGCTCAATAACTTTTGGTGTCGGTATTTTGCTTGCAGTTATTTCAGGTGTTGCCTTTTGGGCAATAGTGATTATTTCAGGTGTTGCTTTTTGGACAATAGTTGATTCTGAGGTTGATTCAATTGGGGTCGTTGGTTTTTGACCGGGCTGAATCACATTAATAATCACAGACTTGGTATTTTTAACCTCTTGCTCTAACTTCACTAAGGGAGATATTCCCATCAAGGCAAATATATCCTGTTCTTGGAGGCTCATTTCTACAGTTCTAATCTCCGGTGGTTCGACCACTGGTTTAACTGGTTCTGCCTTGATAATTTTAGTGCGCTCTACTCTTTCACTCCAGCCTGGTTTACCAAGGGTGGGTGAGGGAATTTCTGGCGCAACTCCTAGTTCTGGTTCTATATCCAGGTCTAAATCTGGCTCGTTAACAAAAGTCAGGGGACTGGGAACAATCCGAGCTTCATCTTTCCCGTTTAACCCATTGACACCAATTCGACTGCGGCGAGTCCGGGTACGGCGCTTATCATTAAGTTCTTGATAACTAGGATGATTGATCAGATTTAGGTTGCTCAATTCCGAGTCGCCGTCAAATCCTTCCCCAAATCCATCGTATGTTTCTCGTGGTTCCGGGATACGGGCAGATGGCTGACGTGGTTCTCGGTGAGGCAAGGATACAAAACGTTCGCGCTCTGGTGTTTCTGCCGGTATTGGCAATCGGTTTTCGATTTCTCCAGGCAGACGCACAGTATGCCCTAAACCGCCACAGGTGGGGCAAGTTTCACCAAACAATTCATAAATATTTTGACCCTGACGTTTGCGGGTCAATTCTACTAAACCCAGTTCGGTAAGTTGGGCAATCTGGGGACGAGCTTTGTCTGCTTTGAGTGCTTTATTAAAGTGTTCGAGAACTTGTAGTTGGTCGCGTCGCGATTCCATATCGATAAAATCAACGACGATCACCCCGGCGATATTTCGCAGACGCAACTGACGAGCAATTTCTGTTGCTGCTTCGCAGTTTGTCCACAAAACTGTTTCTCTAGCTGTTGCCGATCGCGTAAACGAACCTGAGTTAACATCGATTACGGTTAATGCCTCCGTCGGCTCGATGATAATGTAACCGCCAGAAGGTAGGTCTACCCTTGGTTTCAGGGCTTCTCTAATTGCAGCAGTGATGCGGAAGTACTCTAAAATTGGAGAGCGATCGCGATGATGGTCAATCAACAATCCCTGCGGTGTTTGACCGCCACTCCAATTCTGCAAGTACTGTTTGACGCGCTTCAAACCAGTACTGGAATCTACCACAATCCGATTGACATCCGCGCCGTACATATCCCGCAATACGCGTTGGATAAAGTCATCGTCTCGGTTGAGCAGTGCTGGGGCACGGGTGGAATGGGCTTCCTGCTGGATAGCCTCCCATTGCTTTTGCAGCAATTCCAAATCTTCCATAATCGCTTCTTCGGGTTTACCTTCTGCTTCTGTACGCACAAGCAAACCCATTCCCGCCGGCTTAACCAAAATCGCCAGCGCTCGTAAGCGGTTGCGCTCACTTTCACTTTTAATCCGTCGGGATAAATTTACGCCCCGACCGTAAGGCATCAGTACTACATAGCGTCCAGGTAAGGTGATATTACCTGTGAGCCTGGGCCCTTTTGTCCCCGTTGGCTCTTTCATTACTTGCACCAAAACTTTCTGTTGTGGTGTAAGTAGTTCTGTAATTGCCGCTGCGGTACGCTTGAGCTTCAATGGGCCCAAGTCGGTAACATGAATAAAACCGTTGCGCTCTGGGTCGCCAATATTAACAAAAGCCGCATCTATCCCAGGCAATACGTTTTCTACCACTCCTAAGTAGATATCGCCTATTTGATGATGACCCGTAGCAACAACGAGTTCCTGTATTTGATCTTCAGAAAAAACCGCAGCAATTTGGTGCTGCTCCGCGATGATAATTTGTTTCGGCATTCAATTTCCTCAAAAATTGGCAGCACTTATAGGTTTGAGGTTTGTTGTATCAAGTCCGGTTAATTACTTAATAATTCAAAACTAATTGCGTCTCCGCGTCAGTTTTAATTACCAGTGTTTTCTCGGTTTGATATTATACTTTCGCTGCCCTCGCAACCCTCAAAAGGCGCTACTGATAATAAAAATCGCAAATCTGAGCTTCTAAGTTAAATAGCTATTGGCGCTCTTAAGAGCGTTTCTACGGCTGATTATTCCAGAACTGCTGCATATCGTTTAAGCAATTAAATCAACCGTCCGTGGTTGATTTGTGATGCAATACCCTCAAATCTTGAGAGTTCTGAGTTGAAGTTCTAAATCCTGAGTGAGCATTGTAACTCAGGATGTTTTCTTTGAGAGTAACCTACTGAATTCGTTAAGAAAAAGAAACTATTTCTATTTTCCATTCCCTGGATTTATCTTAGGGTTATACTCAGCAGCCACAGTTGCTACCCTGCTTTGAGCCGCTCTAAACTAAGACAAGCACCGCTTTGCGCGTCTCGCGAACGTCTACAAGTAGGCAGAACCGACAGCAGTTGCTTTAACTCTAAAAAAGTAATGCACTAGCTCTTGGGCACTACGTGGATTAGACATTCAGCAGTTGTTTAAAAAGGATGAATTTAGAGAAACTAACCGAGCCTGCTGTTAGTTACTGATTCACAAGGTAGCTACATAGAGAGTGTGCATTCTTTAATCTGCTTTTTGTTTGTCTAGGATTTTATCCTAGAAGTTGCACTCTAATATCTTTGCTTTCGCCCCCTGAATACCAGGGTAGTGAACCAGCTAATTCAATGCAGCGCCAGAAAATTTCTCTTCACCCTATTCTAACGCAACCTTGCTCAAAATCAATTCCTGTGAGCTGCCATCTTAGGACAACTACTAGCAAGTTGCCCTACAGGGATTATACCCCTAAAATTAGCCGATTGCGGTGGATGTGCAGAAGTTGAAATTCTACACCAGCCACTGTCTCTAGCATAAACAGGATTTGTTCGGGACGCAACAGCAAACCGTCCTGGCGATAGCTACCTAAATAACGGATTACAGATGACATACATTCTGCAATGCTATTGTGGGTTTCTACTAATTCCAGTTCAAATAAGCGATCGCGCAGATTTATTAACTGGCTCTTGCCTGATTTAGTTGTTTGCTCGTACCAAAGTTCCTCTTTTGCTTTGATTGTATCAATCCAGGTTTGCCATTGTATAGGTGTTGTTTCTGCTAGTGCTGCTACAGTAATTAAATACTCTGCGGACTCTAGCAGTTGGGTAGCGGCACTAGCTTTTAAATCTATTTGCTCCACATTATATATAGGTATGTCTGTGGGCATTTCACGAGCCAACTTTTCGCGGAAAGTATCAACTTCCACTGGCACAGTTAACTCAAAATCTGCAATTTCACCGCTGCTAGTAGCCCCTAGAGCCAAAGCGGTTGCTAGAGAAATCCGTGGCATTGGGTGAAACCCACCAGTAAAAGCAATAGGTAAGCCGGATCGCCGCACAATTCGGTCAAACAGACGAATTAAATCAAGATGGCTCATTAAAGCCATATTACCTTGTTTGCCAAACCAAACTCGCAGTCTTTGCGCCTTAGTTGTGTTGGGGACAAATTCGCCAGCAAATTTTGGGATAACAGGTGATTCAATCACCACGTTGTGCCCAAAATCAGTGCCACAGACGCCACAATGAGAACAACCTTCAAAAGAGCAGTCTGGTACGATTGCAGCTTCTAGAGCGCGTTGCAAGTCTTCTTGGAGCCACTTTTTGTCAATCCCGGTATCAATATGATCCCAAGGTAGGGGAATATCGAGAGAGTGGGGAGTGCTGAGTGAGATGTTCTCCTCTGCTTCTGTGCTTTTTTGCGCCTCTATATGAAATAAATTCCATTCGCCATTTTCTACTTGGCGGTATTTCCAATCTAAATCAGCTTGGGCGATCGCAGATCCCCAAGCGCTAAAAGCTCGATCTAAATTTTCATACCAGGAATCCATACCTGCACCCAATTCCCACGCAAGGCGGACTACTTTGCTCAAATTGCGATCGCCTCGTCCCACAAAATCTTCCATTGCCGAAATGCGGACATCGGTAAAATTTACCTTCACTGCCTTGATTCGGCGGAATTCTTGCCGCAACAGGTTTTGTTTGCGTTTAAATTCAGCGGTAGAAACTGAGTGCCACTGGAATGGTGTATGGGGCTTGGGCGTAAAGTTAGAAATCGTCAGGTTAAAGTTTAGAGGTTTTCTGCCCTTGCCTCGACATTCTCGCTGTAGCCAGCTTACCGTTTCAGCAATGCCCAAAACATCAGCATCGGTTTCACCCGGCAAGCCAATCATAAAATACAACTTTATTTTATCCCAGCCTTGCTCCCAAGCGGTTTTCACCCCTCGCAACAATTCTTCATTTGTCAACCCCTTATTCACAATGTCTCGCATCCGCTGAGTACCAGCTTCTGGAGCAAAAGTCAGTCCACCTTGGCGCGTACCTCCCAGGATGTTGGCAATATTCTCATCAAATCTGTCTACCCGTTGGCTTGGTAGAGTCAGAGAAATGTTTTCATTTTTTAAGCGATTTTTGATTTCCATCCCCACTGCTGGTAGGGACAAATAATCAGAACAACTCAAAGATAGGAGGGAAAACTCATTGTAACCAGTTGCCCGCATACCCTGTTCAATTGCTTCTACAACCTTATCGGGTTCTACATCCCGTGCTGGTCGAGTCAGCATTCCTGGTTGACAGAAGCGACAGCCACGAGTGCAACCACGCCGAATCTCAATACTCAAGCGGTCATGCACCGTTTCTACGTAGGGAACCAAACCAATAGAATATGCTGGTATGGGAGTTGCAACCCGTCGCAGAATTCGTTTTGGTACGTCTGGGCGCAGAGGGTGAACTGAGCCATCCTCTGCCATGTCGTAAAACTGAGGCACATATACGCCTGGTATCTGTGCCAAATCCAGTAACAGGTGTTCCCGACTTAATCCTGCTTGTTTGCCTTGTTCTAAAATCAAACCAATTTCTGGCAGCAGTTCTTCTCCATCTCCAAGGGCGATAAAGTCGAAGAAGTCAGCATAAGGCTCAGGATTTGATGTCGCTGTTTGCCCACCAGCGAAAATCAACGGAAAGGATGACTGGGTATCGGTAGATTCTCTGCCTCCCTGCCCCTCTGCTCCTCGGTCACTGAGCGTAGCCGTTCGCGCAGCGTCTCGTAGAGAAGTGCTGCTCCCCTGCCTCTCTCGCCACGTCAAGGGAATTCCAGCCAAATCCAACATTTCGAGGATATTAGTTGCACCCAGCTCGTAACTGAGGCTAAAGCCTAAAATGTCGAATTCTCTTAGCGATCGCTTTGACTCTACCGCAAACAATGGCGTGTTAGTTTCGCGTAGTTTGGCTGCCAGGTCTTTTCCTGGGAGGTAGGCGCGATCACACAATTGACGCGGTTGGGCATTCAAGATGTTATAAAGGATGATGTGCCCTAAATTAGATGCACCGACTTCATATACTTCTGGGTAGGTTAAAACCCAACGTATTGCTGCCGTATCCCAAGGTTTGTGTACCGCTAACAGCTCGTTACCCAGGTAACGTGCTGGTTTTAAAATATCTGACGTTATTAATTTTTCAACTGCAACAACCACTGTGCTATCTTCTAGCTACCTTAATTACAGCTACCTAAACCCAACATTAGCATTGAATTAGGTCTTCTAACAGATTTTATCGTTGCAACTTACAACTCCTTTACATAAAGTCCACTTAATTATTGCCCGAACCTTTGTGCTTTTACATAAAGTTATATTTGAAGCAATTTGGCTTCAGCGTCTAATATTTCAAATACCCTATCTAGTTGCGTCAGTTCAAAAATCATTCTAATTTGTGGGGCAACAGCGCTAAGTTGGCAACTTCTTCCTAAAGTAAGAGCCAGCTTGTGTGTAGATAACAATGCCATCAACCCCGCGCTGTCTAACGATTCTACTGCTGCGAGGTCTACTACCAAGGTGGAAATACCATTTTGCGCCAACGCTGTAGCCATATCTCGTTCAAATTCCAAGGCGTTTGCAGCATTTAAGCACCCTTGGGGGCGAATAACTGCAATTTTGGGATAGTTAAGCACTGCCTGCATAGTTACATCCTATTAAGAATTTTGAAGCGTCAAGCTAAGGATTATTTGAACATAAACTCTATCTTGCTGCATCGACCATACGTCTTAGCTCTCTTTGCTGAATCTTTATTGCTTTAGTATGTCTGTTTAAAGATTGTTATAATTCCAGGTTAAAATGTGTTTATATATACTTTTTTTTTATGTCACTTCAAAAAGAATCAACTATAGACGGCCATAAAGCAGACAAATTATCAGTAACTATGCTGAGAAACCTTGCTTAGTCTATCACTAAAGCTAATTTAACCAAGTTTTAACGTTAGGTTAAATCTGCAACTTTAGCGTTGCTGATGGTATACGGCAAAGTCATAGTGAATTATCTCTCTAACTAATAAAATTGTGATATATATCACTACTAAGTTAGTATTTGGATCGCTCTTTATACTGAGACCGATCTGGGATGATTAATATCATATTACAGTTGGGTTATTATTTATGAGAACTCAGTACGCTATTCGTAAATTGGTAGAAAAAGCTCTTGACATTAAAAAACTAACTCCTGAGATAGAGAATGAAATCAATTCAGAACTGACGGAACTGGGTTATATTTCTGATGTTGATTACGAAGCCTTAGAATTATTAATGGCAGAGATGGATGCTGGACGAATCCAGTTGGTTCCTAGCCTGGGATTTTAAAATAATTCATAATGACGCTTTCTACCTTGGCGCAGGGTGTCGCAGACAGAAGTTATGTGTAGCTTGCTTCTCTGTAAGAAGACGAGGACTCTCTAATGTAATTCGTAATTAAATCTAGCAGGGGGATAAAAGGCTAGTATTTTTCTATGGGGTTGATTATCTAAATACTTAAAGTGGCGTAAACTGTGCTAAAAAACCTCTACATTGTGCATTCTATCGAAAATCGCTATACAGTTCGCTAAACGCCTAAAAAAATTCCTCCCAATCTGTTTGCTGAATTTGTCTACAAGCGGAATGAACTCGTTGCTAAGGGAGTTAATATCATCAATATGGCTACTGGCTCGCCAGATAAACTGACTTCTAATCATATCCTTCAGGTGATGCATCAGGCGATTGACGACGCTGCTAACCACAATTATCCACCTTACGAAGGGACGAAATAATTTCTGGTGCGAAGGATGTAGTAATCGAATTTCACAGTCTTCAATGTATGAAAGATGGTGGTATTCGCTACAGTTGAGGAAGATGCAGATAATTAGAGACTGGGGACTGGGAAGACAAGGGGACAAGGAAGACAAGGAAGAATTATTCAAGAAGTCTCTATATTGTCTATTCCCAATGCCCAATGCCCAATGCCCCATGCCCCATCCTAATCCCCAATCACCAATCCCTCTTGATATGCTTGCCAAAGTTGGTGAATAAACTGATTAAGTTGCTGCTTTGCGGCTGAATCAGGTTCAGTTTTTGGTTCTTTGGCTAAAAGTTGGCTCAAGAAGGTAATTACTTCTGTGTCTAATGCTGGGCGAAATAAATTGGCAGGCCAAAGTAAGTCAGATGAGTCTCGCAAATCGGTAATTAGGGGTGATTCTTCTATGAAAGTAACCATTAATAAAGGACGCACCCAGCACAACTGGCGGGAAACTACAAATTGAATGACTTCTGCATACAGGTTCCTGTCGCCATACTCTAGAAACACAATTTGTCCCGTTTGAAGAAAATCTAGGCTCATGTCCATCTTGGGCAGGGGCAAGGATTGTTTTGCTTGCAACTTTCTTAATTTTAAAAGTGAAAATGCGCTACGTTTAAGAAAAGCTTCTGTAAGATTAGGGTAGCACTCTTACGGCAGCCATGTCTTAGACGTGTGCCTTATCAAGTGACTACGCAAAATTAATCAACCAATCCCTGCCAGCAAAGGGTTTTCCTAGCATAGTATCTGAGCAGAAATACTATAGAATAGGTAAACAACTGTTGAGCGATCGCAAAACAGAGACTTTGTTGTAGTGAAGTAACGAGAAAAGAGCAAAGAGCCGTGTCAGTTGAAACTATTCAAAAGCCTTCCACAACCCGCAAGCTCGCGCCTCGGTATCGCGTTTTGCTCCATAACGACGACTACAACTCTATGGAGCATGTTGTACAGTCGCTAATCGCCACTGTACCAAGCCTTACCCAACCCCAAGCTGTGAGCATCATGATGGAAGCCCATACTAACGGGCTAGCTTTAGTCATTACTTGCGCCTTGGAACACGCTGAGTTTTATTGCGAAACATTGATAAGTCATGGTTTAAGTAGCACCATTGAACCTGATGAATAGTCATTAGTTATTAGTCATTGGTCATTAGTCGAAATTTAGAGTATTGGCTGCTGATTAGTGACTTATTTAGTATGAAAAAAAACCTTGTCCGTTTAGCTGAACGCCCTGCCCCTATTAGGCTGGGTGCTTTTATTTTGACTTTACTGTTGCTATGGTTGCCATTGGCTACACCAATATACTTACTAGTGGATGATTCAAACTTAGAAAGTATATTGACATTGGTATTGTTATATGCACTATTTATTTTCCTCCTGAAACTATGGGGCAAATATGTCTACCAGCAGTCGCAAATTCTGCGGCATTATGGTTTGGAATTCACGCGGCAAAACGGTGTGGATTTACTGCGTGGCTTGGCTCTGGGGATAATTAATATTCTGATACTTTTTGGGGTAGAAAGTTTGTTGGGTTGGTTGGTGTGGCAACAACCGAAAGTTTTTTTGCTGAAAGTTGTTTTAGAGGGTTTACTTGTTGGCTTAGGTGTTGGATTTGCTGAGGAATTGTTATTCCGAGGCTGGTTGCTAGATGAATTACAACGAAATTACAGCCCGCGTGTGGCACTGTGGACAGATGCAACTGCGTTTGCTACATTGCACTTTATTAAACCCTTGGAGGCAATTATTCATACACTGCCGCAATTTCCAGCTTTAGTACTGCTGGGATTAACGCAAGTATGGGGAAAGCGTTGGCGGAGGGGACGCTTGGGTTTTCCAATCGGTCTGCATGGTGGTTTAGTTTGGGGCTACTACATTATTAATGTGGGTAAATTAGTGAAATATTCTGGTCAAGTTCCTGATTGGGTAACTGGTGTGAATAATAATCCCCTGCAAGGAGTGATGGGGGTGTTGTTAATGAGTGTACTAGCTTTGGGGATACGAAGGCGAACAGTGAAAAGTTAAAAATGGTAGTAAAGCCTACGTAGCGTTTTGACGAATACTAAAACTATTGTTATGCCGACTGTTTCCTGAGTATGCAACAACATGAACAATAGCTAAAGTTTAGCTGTTATTGTTGTGATTACACGCTTACTAAATTGTTTCTATAATGGGTTATGTTAAGCCTACTATGCTATGAGCTTTAGTTTAGAGAGCTTTCAACTCGGCGATATAATTACTGGAAAAATCATTAAGCTGGAGCCTACAGGTGTTTTAGTTGATTTTTATACCGATCAACTAGCTTATGTTCCACTACTAGAGCTATCACTCAATGAGATTCAGTCCCCAGAAGAAGCCCTGCAACTAAATGAAATCCGAGAATTCCTGGTTGTAGGAAATTACGATGGCGAACACAGTATTTTCTTGTCGCATTGTTCACCTGAGACACTAAAAGATAGCGATCGCTTGTATGAGACTGCATTGTATCTGGCTTCTGAAAAATGTGGTCATCCCATAAGTAGAGAAGACCTGATTGTACACACTAAAATTCGTGATGTTCATGGAAACGGAGTCTCAGCAACTATTCAGTGGTTCTTGTGTTCTCTAGAGCATCCACCAACTGTTTCTTTTTCAATTCGCAAACTAGAGATACGAAAAGCATGGGAACGGATACGGCAATTACAGACTGAGGACGTAACAGTATATGGAAAAATTCTTAAAAAGACTTCGAGGGGTGCATTAGTGAAAATTGAAGGTTTATATAGCTCAATTCGTACTTATGTTGATAAGCAGAGAGAAGAATTGGTAGTAGGTGAGGAACTTCCACTCAATATTATAAAAGTGCGAGAGGAGGATAATTACTTAGTACTGCTCCATCACTCTGTTTCAGTCAGACTCAGGCAGTTGCAGGTTGGTCAGGTTGTTAGCGGCATTATACGGAGTATCAAAAACTATGGTGTGTTTGTTGATATTGGAGATTTATATGCTTTGTTGCCGACCTCAAAAATGTTCCATCCATCTGTTGACCATCCAAACCAATTCTTCAAAATTAATGACCATTTAAAGGCAAAGATCATCAAAATAGATCCTGAAAACGGTCAAGTTGTTCTAGAGAGTTGTGGAAGTTAGGTATCACAACACAATTCTAGTGCAACGGACTGCTAAAAGCCTCTGATACTAAGTTTAAGTGCTTATCCGAACCGGATTAAAATGTATTTGACATTTAAACAAATATAGCTGTGATGTTTTTCATAAAAATTGCCAAGGGGAAAAAACAATGATACACCCAGTCATTTTAGAAAAATTAGAAGAACTCCCTGAGTCTCTTCAGACAGAAGTGCTTCATTGCATTGAGTTTTTGATAGAGAAGAACGCTAAAAACTCTACCGAAGAAAAGCAGACAAACAAGCGTCGCGTTGCTGGAACAATGAAAGGAATGTTTATTCTGCCATTGCCTAATGTACTTTGATGAGCCGCTTCAAGATATGAAAGAATATATGGAATGAATAGATTACTATTGGATACTCATGCTTTCTGCAAGCACTAACAGATAGTAAAATCTTAAGTAATTGACATGATATTGTAAAGCAACGCACTGCGGCGAAATAATTATAATTTTAAGGAGATTGCTTGATGCCAAACTCATGCCACGTTTACCTCTTACGGGATGGGCAACATCAAGTCCTAACCATTCCTGATGAATTTGCTCTATCCAGCACAGAAGTTTTGTTACGCAAAGAAGGTAATCGATTAATCATTGAACCTATTTCTTCCGGTTCTCTACTTTCGCTGCTTGCCACTTTGGAAGATATTACAGAAAACTTTCCTAACATAGATGAAGGGTTACTGCCACTCGATGACATCGTGCTTTAATCCTGGCCAATGACCTATCAATACCTGCTAGACACCAACATTATTTCAAATTTGGTAAGACATCCTCAAGGTTTGGTGTTTCAGCGGCTTATAGCCGTAGAGGAAAGCTGCATTTGTACCAGCATTATTGTAGTGTGTGAACTGCGATTTGGCGCAGCTAAAAGTGGCTCTCTCCGTCTTCTTCATCAACTAGAAAGCATTCTTGAAGTGTTACCTATTTTGTCGCTATCGTCTCCCGTGGATCAGCACTATGCAGTAATTCGCACACACTTAGAGCAAACAGGAAGACCCATCGGCCCTAATGACTTACTGATTGCTGCCCATGCTCTAGCCCTTAACCTAACGCTTGTTACAGCAAATGTCCGCGAATTTGAACGCGTACCTGGTTTAAGCGTAGAAAATTGGCTACTTTGAAGGCATACATTGGGGTGCTTTAGTATTTATTATTCATTGCAGTTTGTATAAATTAACCCCTATTCAAAACGTAGCCTCCACAACTGTACCCACCACACACGCTTTATTCAAATTAACGCCGCTCAAATTTGCACTTTCTAACTCTGCACAGAGCAAATTCGCTCCCGTCAAATTCGCCCCTGCTAAATTCGCTCCCCGCAAGTCAGCTTCTTCCAGGTTTGCTTCACTCAATAAAGCCCCTTGCAAATCGGCACGACTCAAGTCTGCACCTTTGAGATTTGCTCCAGTCAGGTTTGTACCGCGCAAGTCAGCACCGCGCAAATCAACGCCTTGCAAGTTGACATTCATCAAATTGGCACCACTCAAGAAAGCACCCACCAATGACACATCACTGAGTCTAGCTCCCATCAAGTTAGCACCACGCAAATTGCTACCTCGCAAGTCAGCGCCTGTTAAATCTGCTTGCATCAGGTTCGCTCCCATCAGGTTCGCCCGTAAGTCGGTTTCTTGGAGGTTGGCTCCCATCAAATTTGCCCCCTCCAAATGCCCTCCTTCGAGCTTAGAACCAGCGAAATTAGTGCCGACAAGGGTAGCACCAGCAAGATTAATCCGGCTTAAATCCAGTCGGGAGAGTTCCTCGTCTTCTAAATTTGCCCCTGGAAGTTGTTTGAGTTTTCCTAATTTAATGGCTTCAATATTCATGTAAAGTAACTACCAATCTCTTCACTGATCTTGCTGTGGCTATCCCATTGGGAATCAAGTATCCAGATGCCGGCGCTGAATTTGGGTGTCATTAAGGGTAAGTCGAGTCCCTGTTGTAAACCCATAACTAATAAAGTTAGGGTATCTACAAGTTTAGGGTCAAAGCGGGTAGATTGTTGCTGTCTGCACTCATCTAAAGCTTGAGTAAATATCTGTTCCCGGCTTTGATTTGACGATTTTCGCTCATTGACTCGCCACTGAAAATCTGCCAATAATGCCAAAATTCTCGATTCTAAGGGAATTTCATCTCCAGCTAAACCTGCCGGTTCCCCTGTGCCATTCCACCACTCGCTTTGGTGAGTAATAATTTGGGCAACTGCTCGCAGCCGTGGCATGGTTCGCAATACTTGCGCCCCCGGTACTAAGGGACAAGTTAAGGGACAACTGGGGGCATCTTCTTGGTAGCGGGTGGAGATACTGTCTGTGAGAACGCTTTCTGCTTTCTGTAATGGATCTATGCGATGCAACAAAGCCGCCAGTCGCAATCTTTTAATTTGCCATGCGGGAAGATCCAAAAGCTGGGCGATCGCTTCAGCAAGAACTACTATTTCCGCAGCTGCCATTGGATTGTTGACATCTGCCATATCCATCAGTTGCGCCATTCGCAAAAAGGCTTGAATTTCGTTAGAAACCAAGTTGCGATCCAAGGTTTGTTTCTGAAGTGCTGTAGGGATGGATAAATTATCTTGCCCAGTCTGGAGGTAATCTACTACACGGGAGACAACTGCACCTAAATTTTGGGATCTGTCCATTGACGGTACAATTTGCTGTTTATCGCCTGTAAGTTTTTCTGCCAATTCTGGGTTGTATTTTTTGATGTGAGCGATCGCTATTTCTGCTGTTTCTTGCACTAACTCTGGCTCAAATGTCCACAAGCCATAGAATTTGCGCTCTAAGTCTGATGTCGGTACTCCAGCGCTGCCATAATCAGCCTCAGATAATTCTTGACAAATTACCATTGCTGTGTATTTAGGCGATAAAATGATTAAGTGCCACTCCTGCGCCACTGGATCGCCTGAATCTAATGCCACTAAGTCTACGTTGGATAACTCGCTGGTGGGATGCTCTCCAAAGCCAGATTCAGCAGCAGCCATAATCGCAATTTGGCAGCTGCACTGGGCGATGTCTGCATATCGATCAGCTTCTTGTAGATACCATTTTCCCTGTTGAAAGGCTGTGATGACTAAGGGTGTACCGTCGTCGGTTAAAATATGGTCTTCTAGAGCGTGGCACAGGGCAACTAGGGTATTTTTGTAGTAAACACCGAATCGAATTGGCCTGGTGGTATGGCGATGAGCTGCTTCGAGCTGTTGTAGGATTGAACCTTCTAACATGGGATTTGATAAAAATAACCGCAGAGGCACTGAGGAAGATAGAGGGAGAAATTCAGAATTTTGAATTTCTTCACATTTTAGTGTTTTCTAGGATACACCTGCTAACTGTTTTTCTTTTGTCTCTAATGGTGCTGTCAGTGCTGCTTCTAAGTCAGCACAACCCAGCTTTTCTTCTAAGATTTTCATGACTTCGCGCCCGAAGTCGTTGGGGTTTTGTTGCCAAGCTTGCAAGCAGACTTCGCCGAAGAATGAACCAAGGGGTTCGGGATTCCAGAGAAGTTTTTTGGCTGTCCACGGCATCAAACTCATTGGATCGTACCCTGGTTTGAGGATGCCTTCTTTGAAAGCGTATTCTTCTAAATGGGTATGGGGTTGTAGTCCAATAAAGAAAATGGCAGGTTCAACTTTATCTGCACCAAAAATCCGTTCTAGTTCGCGGTGGTAAGCGATGGTTTGGCGGATGGTTTCGGGACGTTCGTCAATCACATTAAAGGAGTAGTTGACGGAAACCAAATCATTAAAACCAGCTGCTTTCAAGTCGCGGCAGTTTTGCAAGACGGTTCGCAAGTTATACCCCATCCGCATTTTCCGCACAAGTTCTTGAGAACCACTGGTAATCCCGATTTCAAAGTAGTTCATCCCCGTTTTCGCCATCAACTCACACAATTCGGGTGTCAAATTGTCGGCTCTGATATATGCTGCCCAGTGGATATCTGTCATACCAGAATCGACGATTTTTTGCAAGAGTTCTACAGCATCGGCGATAAATTTTTTCGCGGGGATGAATTGGGCATCGGTAAACCAGAAGTTGCGAATGCCGCGATCGTATAATTGGCGCATCTCAGCAACTACTTCATCTGCTGGGTTGATGCGTACTTGTTTGCCTTCAACGACAGTGTAGACGCAATAACAACAGTTGTGAGGACAACCACGCTTAGTTTGTACACCTATATAAAAGTCTCGATCTTGCAGGTAATAGTTAAATTCTGGCCAGATGCTTTCGATATAATCGTAGTTACAAGCTGTCTTTTCTATTGGGGTGGGTTGTTCGTGAATTAGCCGTTGACGTGGTTGAGTTTCTCCGGCAACGTAACAACGTTCATCGCGAAAATCTCTGCGACTTAAAAGTTTTTCCAGCAGGGTTTCGCCTTCACCCACAGAAATAATTGTCCCTTGGGGTAAGCTTTTACCCAATTGTTCGTAAAATACGCTGACTGCACCACCACCGACAACTACACGAGCATCAGAATTATATTTTTGGGCACGTTTTAAACCGCGTTTGATTAAGCCCTGGTTTTGCCACAACTCTACATAGTAAGCGATGAAGATTCGCAAACCGCCCAATCCGCCGCGTAGTTTCAATAGAGGATTCTTGGCGTAGTAAAATTCAAAAGCGTTTTGCAGTGGGTTGCCACCACGTCCGCCAACTGGGGCATAAATTTGAATATCCCGCCAAGAGAATACTAGTACTGTTGGTTTAAATTCATCAATACAGCGATCCAGGGCCGAACTGTAATCTAAAGGTGGTACTGTTCCCAAATCAAAGATGCGCTGTTCAATATTAGGAAACTGCTTGTGGACATGATCGCTCAGGTAGACAACCCCAATAGGAAAGATGGGGTTACAAGGAAGGCGAACGTAAAGAATTCGATTTTCCATCATCTGTGTTTTAACTTCCATCTTGCCAATCTGTGGAGAAAGCGAGAGAAACATTCAGTTTTAAAGTGTGTGCTTGTTTTATTTGGTTTTATTTATCACAATCATGCTTGACATTTCAGCCGATTATTGATATTCGCTCACCTGCCGTTAACAAGTGCGGAAAACGCTAAAATTGCTGTGCATAAAACATACATGGAATCTATAGAGAGCTTTATGAAGACATTTTTTCATATAGCTTTACCATAACATTGAGTTTATTCATTAAGCGATGATCCCAGCCGATTAATCCTGGGATAGATGAAGCAGCAAAACTCACTTCCTCGCTATGCTAAAAGCAAGGGGATCGTTGTTATGTCAATTCCCTAACAATCTGCTTTAAGAGAATTGAAGCTTTTATACCAGCAAAAAATCTCAAAAACTTTTATTTATAGTATATAATTCCGAAAAAGGTGTGAATAATTACAAAATTTTTATAACTGAAAATATATCTTTAGACAGAAATAATCTACAAAGACTCAGTTGGTATTCGCAGTTACAACAACTGGGGATCAGTGGGTGCTAGGCTTGGCTAGTGTAATGTAAAATTGTGGCGTAAAGCTCCTCAGCAGTTATGGCTCAAATATTAGATCCTCTACCACCTGAGCAATCAGGAAAAATTCTCTGCTGCTACATCAATGCCACGAGCAAAATACAGGTAGCTCGCATCTCCAATATTCCCAACTGGTATTTTGAAAGGGTTGTTTTCCCCGGACAACGTTTAGTGTTTGAAGCTCCACGAAAAGCTCAAGTGGAGATTCATACAGGGATGATGGCAAGTGCAATTTTATCCGATAAGATTCCGTGCGATCGCCTGATGCTCGAAGAACCCAGTACTAGTGAGTTTGATACAGACTCATCAGATGGAGAAGACCCTATTAATACCAAATTAATGGTGCAGCAAATTAATACAAAAATCGGAGATAGTACAAAACCCTTACAAATCGTTGGTTTAGCCTCGGTTGATTAAAAAAAACAATTTTATCTAAATTTAAGGGTTGCTAATTTAGCAGCCCTTTTTGTTTATTATTTATTGGGAATTGGGCATAGGGCATGGGGCATGGGGCATTGGTTATTCTACTTGTCTCTCTTGTTGCCCTCATCTCATTTACAATCATTCTTATGAATCTGCCTTCATTTCTTTGGTTGTGGAAAATAGCCGCCTGGTCTATGGGGTTGTCCCTGCTGGCATATCTAATGTTAGCAATTACCGGCGTTTGGATGTTTCGGGCGAGAACTTCGCAGCAATTTCCTTTTATCACGCCATTTATGGGCGGTAATAAAGGGATGCGATCGCTCCACTATACAATGGGCATCAGCATGGTAACTTTAGTGCTACTACTGCTAGCGATCGGCATTGTTGGCACTTTAGGGCACTTTGGCTCACTAGGACACTCGTCACATTTGGTTGCTGGGTTAATAGTCGTAGCATTAGTTTTACTGTCTGCTTTCAGTGCCACCCAAATTAGTGTTAGACGACCTTGGGCTAGACCGTTACACATCAGCGTAAATATTATTCTATTTATAGGATTTGCCTGGGTATCCCTGACTGGTTGGATTGTAGTACAAAAGTATTTACCCTAAAAAATTACGAATTACGAATTACGAATTACGAATTATTAAAGTGGCATACCTTATTTGCAACACTCCAGCTAAGACATAGACCTACCCTACAATGAAGAAAAGCATTGTAATTGAGCCGTGACAGCAAACTCAGCCAATATCTCAGCTTCTATTTTTCGTCTGTCTCCTTTGATTCGGATAACGTTGCTGAGTCTATACATAGCACTCACAGTCCCATTACCTTTTTTATCGCAGGTAACAGCTGCACCCGTACCTCCAGAATTATTGTGGATAGGGATTGGCATCGGTTTTGTTGCCTTGTACGCGGTATTAACTGAACAAGTAATGGTAGATGACGAAGGAATTCAGGTTACTTACCCCGCCTGGGTGCCAAGCTTTTTTCGTAAAGGCTGGTCTTTAGCTTGGTCACAAGTCAAAGAGTTAAAACCCCGCAGCACTGGTCAAGGAGGGCTAGTTTATTACTTTCTCAGCCAGGATGGGAAAGCTTATTTACTACCGATGCGTGTAGCTGGATTTGCCCGTTTGGTGCAAATTGTCCAAGCAAAGACGAGCATTGACACCACAGATGTTCGCCCTTTAGCACAGCCCTGGATGTACCTGATTTTACTAGTATTCACTCTGCTGCTACTATTAGTCGATGGCTGGGCGATCGCTACAGCCTTAACTAGTACACAATTAACTTAGGTTATTTCTCTGCAATCCTCAGTCCCGTTGAATACAGCAAAAGCCACACTCAGGCTAGAGCAAGTTAATCTGTTTACGAAGCTGAAAACCCAACTTCCCGGCAATCAGCAGGGATACCCCATATTGCAGGATATTTCCTTTGAGGCATCCCAAGGCGATCGCATTGCCATTGTAGGCCCAGTAGGCGCTGGGAAAACTTCGTTATTACGCCTCATCAACCGCCTAATTGAACCCACGAATGGTAAACTCTATCTAGAAAATCAAGAATATCGCCAAATTCCCGTCATCCAGCTACGGCAGATGCTTGTACTTGTATTGCAAGAATCAAAACTGTTGGGGATGACAGTTGGGCAAGCCTTAGCTTATCCTTTAGTTTTGCGTGGTTTGCCCAAACAGACAATTCAACAACGAGTTAATCATTGGACAGAACAACTGCACATTCCCAATGAATGGTTAGAGCGAACGGAGGTACAACTTTCTGCGGGACAACGACAACTAGTAGCGATCGCTCGTGCCTTAGTCATCCAGCCTAAAATATTACTATTAGATGAGCCAACCTCTGCCCTCGATCCTGGTACGGCTTCTCATCTAATGCAAATCTTAACCCAGTTGAGTCAAACTCATCAAACCACGATTCTGATGGTAAATCATCAACTGGAACTAGCCCAGATGTTTTGCACTCGGTTATTACACCTACAACAAGGTCATTTATTCGCAAATCAAAGAGCCTCAGAGATAGACTGGATTGAATTACGAAAAAACCTGATTCAAGCAGCATCTCAAGACGATTTTGGATTTTAAATTTTGGATGAGACAGGAATCAGGAATCGTTTTCTTACTCCCCCTCATCCCAATGCCCACTTGCCCTGAGCGTATCGCTAAAGCGAAAGCTCCGCTAACGCGTAGCGTTTCGTAGAGAAGCCGTTCGCGTAGCGTCTCGCAGAGAAGGGATGCCCTATTCACACTTGACTACTAGTAAGTGTTGAACGTTGATTATTAAATCTCTCTCTAGCTAACTTTGTTGTTTGTGACTGTGAAATATTCGTATTCAAAATTTCCATGTTAAAACGGTATCCAACATTGCGGATAGTTTGAATCAAATTGGGTTGGCGGGGATCGAGTTCAACCTTTTTCCGCAGCGATAAAACGTGAGTATCAATGGTACGAGGGTTATCGATAGCGTCAGGCCAAGCACGACGCAGCAATTCCGATCTACTTAGAGGTACTCCTCCAGCTTGTGCCAAAACGTACAGCAAACTAAATTCCTGGGGCGTTAAGTCAATAAACTCCCCTTGGAAGCGGACACGGCGCTGAACTAAATCGATTTGCAAAGTGCCATAATCCAAATAAGCTGGTGCAGTAGGTGTGCGCTTCCGGCGAATCAGTGCCTCTACCCGTGCCAAAAACTCTTGCATCCCAAAAGGTTTGCTCAAGTAATCATCTGCACCCGCCTTTAAACCTGCGACTATATCAGCTTCACTATTACGGGCAGATAGCATTAAGATTAGAGGCTGCTGCTGACGATGCAACCAACGACAAAACTCAATGCCATCACCATCAGGCAGGTCTGCATCTAAAACTACCAGTGTTGGTTGATGGCTTAAAAATACTTCCCTTGCTTGATAAATACTGGCAGCTTGATGCACGCGGTATTCCAGTTGTTGCAAGTGCCAACCCAACAACGACCTCAGATGGGGATTCCCCTCAATGATTTCTATACAAACCGAACCCACGGTGGCAAGACCCCTTAGCGTCGATGACTTTCAAAGTAACAAGCCCATCTCTAAGGTTTTGTAGCCTTTGTTACTTCAATTGCCATTAACTTTACATTTCCTAATAAAATTAGTGGCAATATATTTAATTTATGCCTTGCCAATAGGGGATGAGAAATATTATTAAATTTTTATTAAATTTCTCGAAAGTATTGTTAGACTTATGAAAAGTTCTTTTAACTTAACATTTTGCTTTTATATGGGCGTAATGTGGCAAATATGTATAACCCAACCAGCTAACAACAATAACAGCTTTTCAACTTGATGGTAAAAGTGGTTTTTTCCGCAAAAACTTAGTACTCCCATCCAGGAATATAACATCAATACAATTGGGCTGTGATTGTGAAAATCAAAAAAATAACTTAAGCAGTTAACTAGAATCGATGTTTTCTGGAATAGGATTAAAGTAGCTTGTAGCTGCTATAAGGGTAATACCCAAAGTAGATGTGTTGACTTTGAGTTTATGCCAAAGTGAAATTACACTTCACTTTTTAGCGTGAATCATTTACAATTCTCATTCCAAAGAGATTAATACAGCAGTTATGCTCCAAGACACACAAACCATCCGCTATTACCAAAGACTCACCGATGCCTTCATCGAGTTATGGAATCGCGGTTATCGCACGGATGACATGCGGATGTATTTGGATGGATATCTAGCCGCACTGCGACATAGCAACGTCATTGAACCTTTTCTGATTCATCGCCTAGAAGAGGAGGCCAGCCGCTTCTTGTACGATGGATCAAACTTTGCAGTGCCGCAACCACAGCCACAACCCGATTACTACTAACTACCATTTATCTGGTCATTGCTAGTAACCGTTAATTACCGCAGATAATTATAGCATATTATCTGTATTGGTCAACGGATTTCGTGGTGTGAAATTTTGGAGATATTGTATTGATTAAACGCATCCCCTCAGCCCTATATTGGTTTTGCCAATCAGAGTGAGGGGATTGTT
Organism: Nostoc sp. DedQUE04; assembly: GCF_034530995.1. Classification (NCBI taxonomy): domain Bacteria; kingdom Bacillati; phylum Cyanobacteriota; class Cyanophyceae; order Nostocales; family Nostocaceae; genus Nostoc; species Nostoc sp. DedQUE04. The sequence goes on from NZ_JAVRCA010000097.1 coordinate 22,363, forward strand.
GTCTAGCAATAAAATCAAGTCCAACAAAGAGTATTTTTGTCAGAAACCGATTAAAAAAACCTTGAAAGGGGAAAGAAATAGTATCTCTCCTTTCAAGGATATTAAAAACGGCACATTGCCTTGATTGCAAAGGGCAAATTCAGCAACATACCCTTTAGTTTGGGTAAAGAGAGCTTAAGAAGCTAATGCTACTTCTACCTTTTCCTGCAATTCACCTTTCTGGTACAGTTCAATCAAGATATCAGAACCGCCAAGGAATTCACCATTGATATATACTTGGGGAATTGTGGGCCAACTAGAGTATTCTTTGATACCTTGACGAATTTCAGGGTCTGATAGAACATCAACCGTCTCAAAGGGAACTCCCAAGGTATTGAGGATCTGCACAACGTTGTTGGAGAAACCACATTGGGGCATTAACTTGTTTCCCTTGATGAAAACTAAAATCTTGTTTTCTTGTAGCAAGCTATCAATTTTGTCTTTGAGTTCTGGTGTCATGGTATTTATGTTTCCTATGTTGGATTCAACAGTGAGGAGTGAGAAGTAAGGAGTCAAAATTCATAACTCCTAACTTCTGACTCTTATTTACGAAGCTGCTGTTGCTTGCCAAGCTTCGGGAGTGTATGTTTTCACCGCCAAGGCATGAATCGCTTCAGTTGACATAGCTTGACCCAACGCACCATAAACTAACTGGTGCTGTTGCACTAGTCCTTTACCTGCAAAGTGCGATGAAACTACTGTCACCTGATAGTGGTCGCCGCCACCAGTCAAGTCTTGCACCTGAACCTGTGCGTCTGGCAGTCCCGCCTTGATCATTTCCTCAACCTGTTGCGGACTAATCATCGCAATTCCTGAAAAAACTTACTTTTCTATTATTAACAGATATAGAGCAAATGCCTGTGCCAACTTCAGGCTTTGGCAAGGCTATAGATAAAGGGGCCTCTGAGGTGTATTGCTTGAGAACGCTCAGGTCTTGGTTATGGCGGATAGCTCTATCCTAGCACTGGGGCGTTCCCAAGCGACTGGTTAGGGAAATGTGGGTAGGGAAAAACAGGCAACAAAAATTTTATTTATTTTTTGGGGGATGAAGAGGATGAATTACCACCTTCTCTGGGATAGGGAGAATCAACAAAACCCAACTCAAACAACTGTTTATAAGCTTTCTTGCCTAAATCCCGCGTCGGGTTCTGACTCTTAATTATTTGAACTAACAATGGTACAGCTAATTCTGGCTGATTTTGTGCCCGATGTACCAATGCTAGCTGAAAGGTGGCTTCATCTCGCTTTTGGGCTGTTAATAGAGCTTTTTGACGCTGAGAATCAGAAACTCTGTTGTCAATTCCCGAAAAGCTAGAATTTAACTCTTGATAAAAATTAGATAGCTGATTATAAACTTGACGTGCTTCTTGCAGTTTCTTGGCAGCTAAGGTGTAGTTTTGAGCAGAAACGGCTTGTTCTGCATCTTTTACTAAGCGATCGCCACCTGCAATGCTCAAAAGGCTGTTACTTTGGGTTATGGGGCGGAGGTTATTAGGATCGTTGGGGTCAATGGGTTGTGGTTGGCTGGTAGTGCCTGGTGACTGTGATACCTGAGCATTCACAGGTGATAGCAGGCTGAGGACTGCTATAACTGATAAAACAGTACGGTGCATCAAGGTAACAGCGACAGCAGTGTTCATGGGATCAATTAGTGCAACAACTATATAAAAGAGTTAGGGAAACTTCGGGTATCTTAACTCTGTTTTGGTCTTGGACAAAGCAAAGTTACTTCCTAAGTATCTCTGATTTAGACTAAAAATCAGTTTAATAGAGTTCCCATTACCCCTGTATACCAACTAACTTATGAACCTATCCCACTAATGCCAGATTGTAGTAATCTATTTTTTGGCTTGAGTTG
>NZ_JAVRCA010000098.1:0-24032 GCF_034530995.1 Nostoc sp. DedQUE04
TTTTACTCCAGCTTTTTATTATCCCATGTTATTTATATTAAGGATAAGTCTAATGTCTGGTGTAGAAGGAGTACTGGAGAGTAATGGAGTTATAGATTGGTTAGGTGGGGATTGTGCTGTTTGTTCTGGCGGTTTTAAAAATTGCGGTCGTGTGGCGAGGGAGCTAACGAGTTGCTGATATTCAGTACTTGATTCAATCACAGCCCCAAATTTCTTGATCATGTTCTCCAAAGTTTTGGGGGGAATTGAACTACTGACTAAGTTAAATACTGCTAGACCTTTTTTGGTTTCCTGCCTAACATCTTCGTATGAGACTTGAGAGTATGTAACATTTTGAGATGTCAGCCACCGAGTTACAGCGTCAATTTTGTGATTGTCTACTGCCAACTCAAGAACTCCTAGTCCTTTATGTTTAGATGTGGCGACTAGAAAGGTGGGTCTTTCCTTGATTTTTTGGAGTATTGGCGCACTATTATCGATCATGAACTGTTGCTGTGGGGCAAATTGTTTTTGGCCAATGACTTGGAATTCTTTAGTCCACTTCTGAGGGTATTCAACGGTATTAGGGTCAATTTTGGCGCAAATAACAGAAAAATTACTTTGAACAATAGCGGGCGCAGGTGTAAGTTGTCCAGTTTTGAGTAGTCCAAGCTGTCTGAGCGCATCCTTATCTTTTTTGAAGTGCAGTACTCCCAAGGGTTCACCATTCAAAAACACCGCATCTCTAGTTTTTAAAGGTGGCAAATCGATAGTCAGTTTTCGGTAATCTCGATCCGAGAATGACTGACCAGAAAAATCATAAAAGTTAATTTTATTAATTTTGAGGAGATTGCCATTGGGAGACTCACCTAGCACAAAAGCTTGCTCTCCACTTTCGGAGATAGAAGTGAGTTTTAATTTCAGGGGATTACCATTTTTTAAGTAATCAACTTGTTTTAACTGTTCGACAGAATCGTTGTCTAACTCGCCCAGAGTCAAACCATCTAATTTAATTTTTACTGTTTTGTCAGGAATCGGCACAGTACCAAACTCTAAATTTACGGGTTGGTCGTTAAAAACAATTCCTGGGTAAGAGAATTTCTTGAGTTCGCGGATGGTGATTTCAACGGGTTCATTTCCAGGTAAACCAATAGTGGCCTTAGCAGTCGCAGGTTCCACGCCAATGAAATTAGCTTGCGCCTTTGTGCCAATGGGCAGCATTCCGGTTCTGGGTTCGAGCATGGCGAATTCCTTGTATTCGCCGTTGCCGTCCTGTACAAACAACAGTCTGGAAACATGGCGTTCATGTCCCGGTGGGTGGTGAGAGGCTCTGATTTCTATCGGGTGCTTTTCGTCTGGGTTCCATTTTCTGCCCAAAAATTGATTTGCTTCATTATTCAACGTGACTAACTTCGGTTCAGTAAATTGCAGTTCCTTCAAGCGGGAGATAATCTCAGTTGGGAAAGCAGCAAAAGCAAAATTGGAGACTTTTTTAGCGTAAGCGGACGGGTCGGTGTTTTCTTTTCTTGCAACTTCGAGTTCATCTTGGCGGGATGCAGAGATGTTCCAGGCGGCCGCAGCAGCAGCAAGTTTGTCTGACTCTGGGATCGAAGCGTAAAATGCAAGAGATGCTTCATTTGCTTTGCCGAAGAGTAATTTAATTTGGCTTTTGGTAAGCTCTGGCTTGAATTCTAGTATCTTAGCTCCCTGCGTGACTATCTCCGGTTTGAGGTTATGGTCATTCACTGACTGCTGGCTAATTGTCCCCAGCTTGCGGTATGCGGGTTTCCCATCCTTCCCTATCTCACCATTAATTTGTGCAACTGCTAATAAACGATGAGGACGTTCTTTGGTTCGCCATTTCTCTGGTATTTCATCTAGCCGAATGTTCAACGTCTGGGCTTTCCAAATCAGAGGATGCCCGTAACGGGTAAGATTGCCAATTTCGAGTTGCGTCCCCTGTAGAGTTTGGATGGTTGCTGATGGGCCAGACTCTGTTTCTCTGAGCCGCTCCATACGTACCGCAGCGTTAAATTTCTGATCAAACTCGTACTTGGCAGCGATCGCACTCAATCTCTGCTGTGGTGTAAATTCTACCCCGTGGAACAAATCCTTAAACTGAACGATGGGGCGCGATTCTAACTGTGATTTTTGGAAATATTTATTAGTTTGATTAATTAATAATTCTACAGGGGAGTAACCAGTGGGAGTAATACCAGAGTTTAAGTAAACTGAACGCGACTTTTTATCTTTAATATAGTTAACATCACGATACAAGTAGTGGCTGTTTTCCCTGATTAAATTCATCTCAGGTTTTTTAGCACTTTTGAATAAATCAACCGCTATTTGGTTTTGAAAACACCCCTCCTCAATCATACTCCGATACATCAGGCGGTTAACATCCATTGCCTGATGCAAATTTTGAGGGGTTCTTTGAGAATGAGCAAGTTCGACAAACCTTTGCATATAAGGCTTGTATTCTTTTCTAATTAACTTTGGTTCTTCGTGCTGTTCTTGCTCAAACAGGGTTTTGTAATGATTAGAAACCTGGTCTAGATAACTTGACTTCTGCTCAAAAGTGCCGTAAGTCTTTAGTATTTCTATTTCTGATTCTAGAGATTCCAGTGCAGTAACTTGATTGTTGATTACTCCCACGCTGATACTGTCGCTCATGTGGATGGCGATTTTTTCAAAAGGCGGCTGGATTCCAGTTTTAGGATCGTAGAATGATTGTTTTTTGAGCTTAACTGTGGGGGAATAGGCGTTTTGAGGGAGATTTTTATTTTCCGCCTCTGCTGTCAGATTCGGGTATAGGCTAGCTTGTGCCACACCAATACAGTCACCATCGAAATCTCGTGCTTGGCGTTCTGATTCTGTTTCGGCTGGGTCGATAAAATCAACATCAATACCTTGGGCTTCTAGCTCTGCAATTCTTTGCTTTATGCGCTTGTGATCTTCGTCATTAACTACGATTATACCTTTAAGGGTTTCACCATCTGGTGCTAAACAGTCATCAACGTGCTTGTTAACAGAAACACATAAACCATTAGAATTAAGGAAAGGGGAACGATAATTAAGAATTTTTTCTTGCTCCTTAAGCCAAGGAACGCAAATTTCACCATTTTTTAAGTCTTTGGATGAAATAATCATCCCTCGATCAAAAGTCAAAGTTTTCCCAATGGCAATATCTCGCCATTCGCTCTGGAGAAATCGGCTTAATTCCTGTTTTACTTTCTCTGTTTCTAAAAGTTGTTGATGACCAAGTAAGTCGGCTTTGATGAGATTATACATGAACAAATCTTCTTTGGCACTCTCATCACCCAATTCTTTATCTGCATCTAAATCTTCATTTATATCCCAGTTATTAACATCTGTTTGCTCCTTGGAAGTCTCTTGGTCTGTATTAGATTTACTTTGATTAAGTGATTCTTTACGCTTTTCGTATTTTTCACAATAGTAAGCAGCAACTCTTCTTGGGTCATCTTGAATAGAGGTTAGTTTTTCAGCTTGTAGCTCTAGTTCTTCGGCAAAATCTTTAATTCCTTGGGGGAAAGATGCTAGGAGTTGAGAAATAGACATCTGGCCTTGCTGAGATTGTCCTTTTTCAGCCAACCAAACATTTTGCTGATACAACCCTGGCTTAATTTGAGGTTTAGTCGCCCCTGCTGGTCTATCCTTGTCTGTTCCTTTGAAGCTACTTACGGGGAGAATTATGTCTATTTTGGGTTTGTTATTTTGATCTACATATTTGATTTCGTCTAGCCTGTATGGTCGGAGTGTTCCTTTGCCAAAACGATATTTAGTAGTATCCTCTCCAACTCCATCCACCCAACCAAATCGATGTTGAATTACACGATAGCTTTTATCTGGCTGTGATTCTCTTAGGGTTAGCTTGTCATAAAGTTGTGTTGAAATTTGTCTATAACAGTCACCAACTAGTTTATATGCTAAATCATTTGATAATATTCCTCCGTTTTTACCCCTGTTTTCAGTAGAATCATCTACTACCAGAATGTTTAGCTTTTCGTGAATCGCATTTTTACAAGCCCCAAGGAAGATGGAGCCATAAGCACCCCTGTCTTTACTGTCTGGACAAATTTTTTGAATCGTTTCTAGGCATTCTTTTTCTCCATAAAGTAAGCGAGTTTTAGAAGATAATAATAAGATGTGTCCATCTGGATGATTCTTCAAATCTTCGTCTGTACTGTATTCATCTGAGTGTCCAAATGAGAATTCTTTATTAGGGAAATATGATTCTAGTAAAGTATTACTGAGCTTTTCAGTTAAAATAGTTTTACGCTCATCTGTATAAATACATTGCTTCAGCCTGGGGTCAAAATGTTTTAGTTCCAGTGTCATGATTTTAAAACTTAATGAAACTTAGTTAATATTTGGTAAGGTTTATATGTCAAGAATTAAGCGTTGGATAAATATGCATAAAAAAGAATTCAATGCAGATGGAAGCTTGAAAAATGAAGCTCGGCAAGAAATGTTATCTGTGGGAATGAGTAACGAGGCAATTGATGATTATGCCTCTAGACTAAAAGCAAGATACGACGAGTGGAAGCACCTAGACGAGACTGACCCAGAACCGTGGCCAATCTACACAGCCTACGATTTCTTCAGTGAACAAGAGAAAAGGGAGTTCAACCCAGACGGTTCTCTCAGACCTGAATATATAGAATACGCTCGTAAAATTGGTATTAGTGAAAATGCGCTTGAAGAACAAGAACGCCGTAAGAAAATAGTAGTTGACAATTACAACGAAGTATCTGCTGGGTATGCAGAAAAAGGTATTAACTTTGGTGCATCGAAAATGAAAGAAAGGATTGAAGACAGCAGAACATACGCTCAACGCCGCCGCCAAATGGAACAGGACTTGCGGAACTTTGAGCCGGAAGATAGCTTACCTTTTGATAAAAACACCTCCTATTAAAGTAGGTGAGGTTATGCTGTAACCCCGTTTTATCCATCAAATACAGTAATTTGATCTGAATATATGAAAAAAAGCGATCGCCGACAACAGGCATGAAAGTAAATATTTATAAGCTGCTTTTTTCACTTGGTTGACTAGAAAGATTTTATAAATTACTGATGGAGTATCATAGCCAGTAATTGCAGTGTGGTCAATAAATATACCGCACTGCGACTATGTTTATCTGTGATGTTTTTTCCCATGTGATGGGGTGTTTTTTGATAATTGTTTGCCCTGAGATAATTCCGACGAAGAATTGCTAGATATTAATGATGAGGTAGCTATTTTATACGTCGCAAAACAGCAAGGAATAGCGACTAAAAAGATTAACGTAGCCTGACCAATTATTTGCCAGGAGTTGAAAATTAGTTTAGACTGAACTTGCCTAAAGAAAACAGACTCTAACTTTTGGTGAGTCGTGCGATTTTTTAAGTATTCTAAAACTTGCAGACATTGAGAGATATCTTCGCCTTTATATACTTTTTGGCACAGCAGAATTTCTAAGCGTTCAACGCGACGTTCAGAAGTTGATAAATTGATATCATCCCAATCGTCCCAAAGTTTGGTTTGTTGTAATTCAGACATGAGCATTTCTTAATTATTTACGACGTTTGGATTTGTTCTTGTTACGTTCGTACTCAGCAAGGATATTTTTGAATTGTTGGGGAAGAATCACGGTTTTCTTATCTAATCGCAGTAAATAACATCCCTCAGAGTCACTTTTACAAGCGATGGTGGTAGGCCAGTTGAGTCCTGCGATTAGCCCAAGAGTAGCGAAGGTGACAATGGCAGTCAGGACAAATAAAGTACCAGAGCGACCAGAGCCGACCCAAGCACCAGCCCAGAAAAGAAGTTCTTTGAGTTGTTCAAACTGCTTGTGACGAAGTTTTTGACGTTGTGTTTGTGCTTCATTCCAAGCTTGGAGCTTTAAAAGCTTTTGGGCAGCAAGTTGGGTGGCTTTAGCATCAGAGGCTTTATCTACTTGGATATCAATGGTGCGTTCTTTGGCTGCAATTTCTTGTTTTAATCGGTATTCATTCCATTCTTGGATACGTTGGGCGACAGCATCGGCATTGGCGAAGAAGGCAATGAGGGTGTCGTCTCCCAAGTCATTCCAGATAACTGTGCCCTCTGTTGCTTTTTTTGGGCGATTCGAGCCATGATTCTTTCTTCTAATTGAGCAAACAGATTGTTTTCCGAATCGCTCTGTTGCAATTTCAATGCGACATTTTTCAGGTAAAGTGATTGAACTAAGCCAGTTATTTCTTCAGCTTCGGCGGCAGTAATCCTATCAATAAGATTAGATAAATCATCTCTGGCAGCTACAGCTTTTTCACTAACATTCTCAATCACTGCATCTAATTTTAGTTGCTGAGAAATCCCAGACTCATTTAGAGCAGCTAACTCAGATGCAACTTCTTCAAAGGATTTGTTTTGCTCTTTTATTGATTTGTAGGTTTCAAGAAAGCGTTCGCACTCATCTGGGCTATACTCATCTTGCTCAGATAGTCCGCAGACTTGGAGAATTAATAAAGCCTGAGAAAGTGCGATTTTATAGCCTCTTTCACGAGCAATAACTAGTAATTCAGTGATATCTAATGGTAATTGGCCTTTTTTTCCTTGTTTTTTCCCTCCATTCTTTGTTGACGACGAGGAATTGCCCTGAGTTTCTGACAGTGCATTGTCAACAACTGGAGATAATAGAGCCATTACTTCCTCGTCAGTTCCACCCTGCTCAATTAAAGTGCGACATTCACGAAACCTGTCTGCATCATTCTCGGTATATGACTCTTTTTCAGGTATCCCACTCAAGCGTAAAGTCCGGCTAATTTCGGATCGTGAGAGGTTGTTAAAAAGTTCTTGTGGTTGATACATAATCATGAATTCCTATTTAGATAAAGTTGAAAAAGGATTTAACCAGTCAACTTTTAACTGTCTTTGTTCTGTTGGGGGAATCTTAGATGGTTCTGCTGCGGGAATCTTAGATAGTTCTGTTGGGGGAATCTTAGATGGTTCTGTTGCGGGAATATTGGATGGAAGGGAAAGTGATGAAAGTGAATTTCTGTCTACTGCAATCATCGTGGCTGCCTGAGACGGGATTTCTCCCAGCAGTCCCATCAGATATGAAGAGTGAAGTTGAAGGCGGTAAAGACAAGCACGAATGTGTGGTTCTAAATCTACGGGTTGCTCTTGGGCTTGATAGGCTAAAGGAAGCCAATAGCTGCTAATAGCAATTATCACCATATCCTTCGCAGGATAAAGAGTATTTCTGGAGTTTAAATACTTAAACAGCATTGCTTCGGGGCTATCAGTCTTAACTCTACTTCGTAAGCGAAACTCAACATCTGAAAACATTGCTAATATTCCTTTAAAACGAGCAAATTGCTAGGACGCACGATGGTTTGAAATAGCTGATGTAGCGTTTTGATAACGGAATAATCCATATACATCCGTGAAACGTAAGCACAACGCATCTTTTTTAATCGGCAGGTTAAAAGCCAAGCGCACATCCTCTTCTAATTCTGCCGCCCATGAAATCTCGGTATAAGTAAATAAGTTTTTCAACTCAGCAACTAAATATTCCGATGTTCCCCCACCAATAATTACTTGCTGAATATCAACAGGAATATTCATACTCAGCCAAATCGATACTTTATTCCAGTATTCTTTCCGAGATAACTCCGCTACTTCAACAATTTGTGCTACTTCCTCAGCTTTAAACTCAGCATTCTTACTCCGAGCCAAGGTGTTAAAGTATCTCGGTTTTAACGCTGAACCTGATAGATGAACAGCCTTTAACAAATCATGTAAGTTCTGTCCTGATGTTCGGCTTTTGATTCTCTCCAGGATCCAGGCTAAACCCAAACCTTCTGTTTTTCCAGTTGATATACCCCGCTCAAAGATTACGGCTGATATATCCCGAAAACCCAGCATCACCACAGCAATGTTCACTTTATTAAAGTCTGTGCCGAGTTTTTTACTTCGCGTCAATACCAGTCCCCCACCCTCCGGCAAACACTGAAAGCTGATCAGATTTACACAAAATTGTTGACCTCGAAAGCTAAAGCTAGACAGTGCCTTGGTTAAACCCATCTCCAATCTTTCCCTGTCTTCCCACTCCCCATAAGGCAACAGCAGTCCCAACGATAAATCAAGGTTGGACTTCAATCCTTCTCTAATCGCTATTGCCCCCACTGCTGCCAAAGTTTTTGGAATCGCGTTCTCATACTTGAGTTCTAAAAAATTGATTCGCGCTTCAAAATACTTTTGGGCCAAAAACCCAACCGCATAATACTCTCCGTTGTACTCTATCCAAGCCTCATTCTCTGGATTCGGCCGATTAATTTGTCCAGACTCATATAAAGAGAGCGAGTCTCTAGAAATCTTAACTAACTCTGGCTCCATACACAGCAATTCTGGTTTAGAAGACATCTCCAAGGAAACACGATAAACCATCTTCGTCATTGAAGTTCCTGGATCAAGACTCAACATTAAATCCATAAGAAATTTTCTCCCTGTTTTTGACCCTTTATCAAGAATTATTCCTAAAAAGCTAAAGCGCATATCCCGTAATAATTTCAGCATTTGTAAATAAAAATTATGAATCATTACAATTGCACTTTTATTTCACTAATTTGTGCATTTTCTGGAAAATCGCCTAAGTTTCCATTCCTCACCAATCCTCACTAATTCTCATCAATTTATCCCAATTTATCCCAATATCCCACTCCACAAATTCCAATTCATCGCTGATGTTATTACATATTAAACATCATCTAATAAGCAATTATCATTAGCTTAATAAAACCCAATAGTTCCCGGAAGTTCCCGGAAGTTCTCGGAAGTCACCCGATTTATTCCCATGTTTTCCTATTAATTTTAAACACGCTTTAGAGGGCAAAAGCCATACAATCCATCTTTTTGTGACGCACAGTACGCCATATTTGGCGGAAAGAATGCTCGATTTTTTGCTATATTAAATGACAGGAGAGTTGGGGAAATAAAATTTTGTTTGGGTCAAAGTCTCACGAAAAAGTTTTCATTCGTCATCAAGCACTACGAAGTTTAATGACGGGGATTGATTTTGACTTCAATACTTATTGCAAGGGTGATTATCTTGCCAACAGAGAAAATAATCAGAATTTCTTGACGAGAGTTTGTTGCACCAACAGATGGAATAGAACAAAGATTAACTTTTGTAACCCCATTTTTCGAGGTGAGCCATGCTAACAGCGGCTAACGTGTCCTCAGAGATGGCGGTGAACTACTTCATCAAGAATTACTATCACCAAGGTAAGTCGCTTTGGAGTGGTCAAGGTGCTGAAAAATTGGGGTTGTCAGGGGCAGTCGATGATGAAGAAGCTTTTAAAAATATCATTGAGGGGCTTACGCCTGATGGTCGTGAGGTATTGAATGCCAGAGTAGTCAAAGAAAAGGGGAAAGGAGAACGCAGAGCCGCATTAGACTGTACATTTTCTGCGCCCAAAAGTGTAAGCTTGATGGCCTTGGTGGGCGGGGATACTCGTTTGATTGATGCTCACCATCAGGCGCTAAAAGAAACTCTGGAGCTAATAGAGCAGCGTTATGCCTATACCAGAGTGACAGATAATAGCGGCAGACATAGAGTTAAGACTCGTAACTTGGTCGCCGCGCAGTTCGATCACATCGAAAGTCGGGATTTAGACCCACATCTGCACACCCATTGTTTGCTGATGAACATGACCCAAACTCCAGATGGTAGGTGGTTGAGTTTGGGTAATAATGAAATATTCGCCAATAAAAAATTCTTGGGGATGGCATACCAAAGCTCTCTGGCGCGTGAGGTGCAGAAGCTTGGCTACGAGATAGAGCTTCGTTTACATGGGCAGTTTGATATAAAAGGCTTTAAATTCGAGGATTTAGAGGCATTTTCTAAGCGGCGACAGCAAATCATCGCCTCATCTGGTGCTAATTCGACTTGGGCCGAACGTGAAAAAATTTGGGATGATACCCGCCAGCGCAAGCAGAAACTACCAGAATCAGAATTAGTTGCATTGTGGAAAGAAGAAGCTGCGGCGTTAGGTATCACGTTTGTCAAGCCAGGAGAACCAAGAAAAGAACAGGCTCCTCTTGTGGTTGAGCAAAAAAGTCTGATTGATGCGTTAGATGATGCGATCGCACATTGTAGTGAGAGAAATGTCGCTTTTAGACAAGAGGATTTAGAAAAATTCATCCTAGAATCACGTTTAGCTACGGATGTAAAAGCGATTGCACCCCTGATTAGAGAACACCAGGAGTTAATCGGCTTGCCAGGTTTAACTCATCAATTTACAACGATGACAGCAGTCCGGCGGGAGTTGGCGACAATAGAGTTAATGCAGCAGACACAAGGCAACGTTAACCCAATTTCGCACCCGGAAGTAGTTGAAAGCCTTTTGGAGAATACTTTACTGAACAAAGGGCAACGGGAAGCGGTAGAATTAGCTGCAACTACATCTGACCAATTCATTGCATGGCAGGGAGTAGCTGGTGCTGGGAAAACTTTTGCTCTTAAAGAACTCAAAGCGATCGCAAGGGATGCCGGCTACACTATTATTGGCTTCGCCCCTAGTTCCTCTGCTGCTAAGGTTTTGAGCGAAGAGTTAAAAATTCAGTCTGAGACTGTCGCTCGATTACTGGTTTCGGAACCACCACCACAGATTGAACCAAATCAAATCTGGATTGTGGACGAAGCGGGTTTACTCAGTGCTAAAGATGCTTATGCACTTTTACAACGAGCTACCTTACTTCAAGCTAGGGTGATTTTAGTAGGTGACACTCGGCAGTTGTCAGCAGTATCAGCAGGTAATCCATTCAAATCCTTGCAACAGGCAGGAATCAAAACCGCACACCTCAATGAATCGTTGCGCCAAAAAGACCCTCAACTAAAATTAGCAGTAGATTTAATTGCTGATGGCAGGATTGAAGCTGGTTTTGAACGATTAGAAGCCAACGGTTCCATACTTTCTATAGATAGTTTTTCCAAAATAGAGCAGATCGCCAATGATTATATAGTAGGGACACCAGAGCAGCGACTCAAAACTCTTGTGTTAGCTGGAACAAATACAGAAAGACTTGCCCTTACCCAAGCGATTCGAGGCAAGCTAAAAGGTGAAGGAACTTTGGGAGAAACTGCAACCATCACCCAATTGCAAACCAAAAATCTGACAAAAGTACAGATGCGGTTTGCCCATAACTTTGAAATTGGTGATGTGATCATGCCCACACGGGATTACAAACGCCGGGGGCTTTCTAAAGGCAAATTATATGAAGTGGTAGGTCGAACTACTGATAAGTTGACCCTAATTGGTGATAATGGTCAGGTAATGGATGTAGACACGGCTTTTGAGAAAGCGGTTTACCAGAGTCACCAGATTGAAATTGCTGTGGGCGATCGCTTGCAATGGAAGAAAAACGATCGGCAATTGGGACGACGTAACGGACAGGAATTTACTGTAACAGGGATTGACCTGAACATAGTCCAAATTAAATATGCTGATGAGCGTACTGAATGCATTAGTTTGGCACAGGCGCAAAACTTAGACTATGCCCTTGTGAGTACAACATATAGTAGCCAGGGGAAAACTGCGGATCGGGTGTTAATTTCGGCAGATTTCACTATTGGACAGGAAAGTTTTTATGTTGCTGCCAGCCGTGCAAGGCATGAATTAAAAATTTACACCGAAGATCCAACGCGATTGGTAGAGTTGGCGCAACAGTCGAAAGCCAAAGAGAATGCTTTGGAATTGCTACGAAAACAAATTCAGAAATCGACGATTGAGCAGCACCAAGCAATAACTATAAATATAAGTGCCCCTTTTGAGAAGCCAGTACTAAAACAAGAGACGACAGTATCTACTCCTTTTGTCGAGCCAATTGTAAAATCAGTCGCATCTAGCCGGACAACAAGCCATGATTCATCAATAAAAGTACCGAAAGTCTTGCCCGTCTTGAAAGAGACACCAAATTATAATACTCTTGAATCGGTTTTCTCTAAGCCAGTACTGAAATCTCCTGTCCCCACAGAACCATTCTGGACACCCAATCAGACTGAAAAAATACCTAATTTTATTGAACCAAAACACTGGCAAGAGTTTGAATCAAGTGCCATTCATCCTAATATTACAGCGTTGAACTTTGAGAGTCTTCAGTTTAACTATGCAGGTGGTGAGCATGAAGCCTGGGAACGGCTCATGGTCAGCGAAAAGCTGAATCGAACAAATACAGGACGGCTAACAGATGGTTTTATAAGGACATATTCGCATCTTGATGCTGGTGGATGGTGGTGTGATGCTGGAGTTGATGCGCGTTCATTCGCTGACTTCAAGCCAGGTGAGAAACCACCGATTAAAAGATGGGGGTGTTACAAACCGAATACGCCCAGACCAAAAAAAGATGATCATGGTCAAATAATTGAAGGGAAATTCATTAAATATGAGCATCCCCCAAAAGTTGAATTAAGTATCTTCTTGCTAGATGTCCCTGACGATATTGCCGAACGCATTTACTCCAAACACAAGGTGAACCCCAGTGATAGCGATCGCCAATCAGGATTTTGGTACTGTGTCTGGAAACATAATATCCCCTGTGCTCTAGCAGAAGGCGCGAAAAAAGCAGCTAGTCTGTTGAGTCAGGGTCATGCTGCCATTGGTCTACCTGGGATTTCGGCGGGATACCGAACTCCCAAAGATGAGTTTGGCAAGAAAATTGGCAAGTCTTACCTGCATGAGGAGCTAGCGGTTTTTGCTACACCTAATAGAGAAATCAAATTCTGCTTTGACTATGAAACCAAGCCGGAAACAAAGCTCAATATCGAGCGAGATATTTCCGTGACTGGGAGATTGTTGCAAAAATCAGGAGCCAAAGTCAAAGTTGTCAGCTTGCCAGGGCCAGATAAAGGTGTCGATGATTTTATAGTAGCTCGTGGGCCACTGGCTTACGAGAAATTGAGTCATCAAGCTATGAATTTAAGAGACTGGCAACGCCACAATCAATACAAGAGTGCTGCCACGATATCACCACCTCAAAAGTTAACACCAGAACAACGTTCTTTACAGCAAAACCAATCCATAGGACAAACCGATGACATCAACCGACAACAACCCAAAACCGACACAGGAATTAGTAGTGTTAACCGAGAAAATAGAGAAATTGTTGACCAGTCACGAGAAACTGAGTCAGGAATTGAGCGCAAAAATCCTACATTTGGAACAGAGCCAAGCCGAAGAAATGAGGAATTTCTTACAGCAATTAGCCGAGACATTGAACTCCAAGAAGTCAAACAGCTTAGAGACGACATTGAAGGAATTAACCACAGCGTTGGAGGAAGTCGGGGTACAACTCACCGAACAGAGGGCATCTCAAGAGACACTGACAGAAAAAATTCAGCAATTATTGACCAGACAACAAGTTATAGAAGTAGTGAGCGAATTGTAAACGCAATTACTAATTTTGTTGAGCAATCGTCTCTTGAGGTTGCACTAGCTGAAACATTGCAACCTCTAATCCAGGAATTTTCACATTATCAGCAGGATTTAACCAATGGAAAAATCACATTAGACAAACTTTCATCAGCCCTAGCCGAACAGGAAAAACACCAACTCTCACAACTTGCTGTAAATGCGATTACTGATTATGTTGAGCAGTCATCTGTTGAGTCTCTTGAGGTTAATTTACCAATACTAATCAAGGAACTCTCTCAATATCAGCTTTCTTTAACCAATGGAGCAACTACATTAGACAAACTGACAACAGCATTAATTAAATCAGAACAACGTCAAATATCACAACTCGCCATAAATGCGATAGTTGATTATGTTGAACAATCATCTGTTGAGTCTGCACTGGCTGAAACATTACCAACTGTAATCAAGGAACTATCTTTTTATCCTGCTAATAGTGAATTTACTAAGATTGTCACCAATGTAGTCGCCATAATTGATAAATTGTCGGAGTGCCTTAAACAAAAAACTGCTGGTGCTGTCGAAGTAAAGGAACAAGTTACAACAAATATAAAGTCACTTTTAAAGCAGATGCTCCAGCATTTAGATAAACAACAAATGTCAGATTTATTTATCGAAGTAGGGAAATATGCTCAAGGTGAAAAAGTCAAAGGTGATCAAGTCAACAAGTTATTTTACCCTGTTGGTCAAACTGACTTATCTTTAACTTTTGAACAGAAAATGAATATGGTTCGCCAATTAATTAGAGAGGACAAAGCCCGGATTATGATCTTGTTGGAAATCCCCCAATCCCATGAGAGCAAACAAAATAAATTTAGACGATAAATACTTCTAAGAGAAAGGGGAAAGGATATATTCAAAACCTTTCCCCGCAATCTTATTCCCCCTCATCATCCCTTAGCCCGCATTTCTCACAAGCTTGAAATGCAGAGGGGCAGAGGGAAAAGAACTTGTACAAATCTCTTCCCTGCTCCTCTGCTCTCCTGCACAAGATTTTGAGAGATGTGGTGAGAAATCCGGGTCAGCCGTTCCACTTTATATCAATGCGCCATATAAAGATATAATTTTCTATCTCTTTATAGCTCTAAATTCTGAGTTTTGTTGAGCATTATTTTCAATTTGATGATGCATATCAACAACAGATTGAACCTTATCAAGTGCCTGTAACTGTTTCTCACTTACGTTAGGCGATAAAACTCCATCAGTGAGAACAGCCTCGCCGTTTTTGGCACGAACGATTACATTATCACCAAGGCGTTCAAAATCAAAATTTGTACTTTTAAAACTCTTAGAACCATCAGGGTTATCTTTGCCCAAGATGTTCAGCAGGGCTTTAACACTTTGCTCAATTGCTTGACCTTTAACATCATCAACAGCAGCCCGTAGTTCAGTTCGAGTATTGTCAATAGCTGACTTAACACCCATAAGGCTTTGCTCTACAGTGTTTTTAACACCATCTGCTTGTGTACGTAACTCTTGAGTTAAGTTACCAACTTGTTGATTGAGTTCATTCCTTACACTGTCAGTCTGATATTTAACTTCATCCTTGAAGCTAGTAATTTGTTCATTTACTTGAGATTTGAGTGAAGCAATTTCCTTTCTGAGCTTACTAACTTCAGGTGTTAGCACATCTTTAACCCGCTCAAAAACATTTTTAACAGTTTGTTTTACCTGGTTCTCAACCGTACCCACCCAATTTTGAAGAACCGTATTTTGAACTTGTGGTAAAGAACGTTCATTTACTTTGGACAATGCTTTCTGCGTATTCTCAATCAACTGCTGTTGTTTCTCCAAAGATTTACCCATTTCGGCAACTTGGTCAATTAACTTTGACAGCGATTCGGGCGTTTGTTGCGTCTCTTTGATACTTTCAACAAGTTTTTGTTGTGCTTGAAGTTTACTTTGTAAAACTTTCACTTGTTTTTGCAAAGCTTCTACACTGTAAATTCGCTCCTTCGTTACAACTTTATTTGGCTGTGATGGGGGAGCTAAACCTAATAAATCATTGGTCATCCGTCCATTTTGAACGCGAAAAACTTCCGATTTACCAATCTTGATCGAGATAGTACCTTGAGAATTTTTGGGGTCAGTTATCGCTAGGTTAATATTCTCTAGTTGTTCGGAAGTCAATAAATTTTTAGATGGTGATTGTCCGACAAGTCCTTTATAGACCTGCTTACCACCAGCATAAATACTTGTATCGTTGCTAGTCGGTATTTCTTTTGATTTTGCTTTTTGCTGAATATTTTTAAGTAGGGCTTCTAGAATATCCAAGTAGTCACGTTTAATTTCTTTGGCATCTCCATCATCAATCATGATTTGATTCCTTTAGTAAAACTTGAATTAACTCCGAAGGATTGACAGTTACTTTGGGGAGAATTATTCCGCCCAAATGATTGATTATTACCCTTCCTTCAATTTCGATATAAGCAAACTTGCCATCAATGATTACTTGGACAGTTGAGGTATTAATTTCTGGATTAGCAGGTGTATAGTCAGTGAGAACCCCGTCTAAAATACACAAGCTAGCCTTTTCACCAGCATCGCTATAAATTTCAACATATTGAGGAACATAATTAATCCCAAAAGGCTCATCGTCCCAAGCATCGACAACATTTACAATCTCACATGGATATTTATCTGCTAAAGCTGCTATCTGAGGTGGAAGTTTTGCAATTTCTCGTCTGTCATAATCATTAAGTGAGTAAAAATCGCGTGACGACATGGTATTTATCCTGAATATTTGTGATGACTATTAAGGGCAGGAAATTTCACTTTAAATCAGACTTGCATATTCTGATAACTGCTCTTGGTTTTCTATTAAAGGTAACAATTTTATCGCGGAGGCTCGGCGAATTTTCATTTCTTCATCTGCTGGAGTTAAGAGAGTAGACTTTTTAGATAATAACTTTTGAAACTCGTACCAAGCTTTCACACTGTCAGCTTCAGATTGAATTTCATGTTGAGGAATTTTAATTGATTGCAATATTGGCAAACTTATTTGACCACGAGAACGAAATCCAGGACTAATAATTACTGCTTTACCCGATGGTAAGGTGTTAAATTGATTGACATCAAATAACTTGCGAGTACTGTTTTGGTCAGAATTAGAAATACTTGCACCACCCTTGCCTCCTGATGAGCGAGAACGTTGCTTGTATTTAATTTCCTCTTCACCTAAAAACTTACTAAATCGTTCGGCGGCGACATCATCTTGGGGGTTAAAGAATGCTTTGGTAGCACAACCACCAAAGATGGCATTAGTTGTGTTTTCACCATAGGATTCAATCAGCATTGAGAGATTTTGTAATCCCAGTATTGATACCAATCCATCTTCCCGATTCTGATTGAGCCAATCAACCAATGCTGGTAAATAAAGAGTAGGTAATTCATCAATCCCTAATACCAAAGGACAAGTACGTTTGTTAGCTACATTCCGGCTCACTAATAGATGTAGAATTGAGACTAGCAAAGGCGCAATTACATCACGCTTCTCTTTGTTCATCCCGAATACCACCATCTGCCGCCCCTTCAAATCCAAAGGAATGTTAGTCTGACCACAGAAGGCAGCCAAGGCCGAGGGAACCATGAATCGGCTGAACAATCCGCTAGCTGTACCCACAATACTAGCTGCTGTTTCTGGCGACCCTGCAACAGATACAAACTGTGCGAAAGCTTCTCTAACCATGAAGTTTAGTTCGGCGGCTTGCTCAATGCGCTTAACTAACTTTGGCAATCCTAGTATCGCTTGGCACATCATGATATCTGGATACTCTGTGCCCTTTGCCAGCATAAAGACGGCTTGGACTAACTGATCGCCTGCGTTGGTAAAGAAGCTATTTCCAGAATCTTTATCACCCAATTGAAAGTTGCGATTGAGTGTAATCGCAAGCTGCCGTGCCATTTCTGAGTCTTCATTACTGCGAAGAAAGTCTATAGGGTTGGCAACTGCTGATTCTGCAAAGCCTGGGGCAAGCACAGTAACCTGATAACCGCGTTCTATCGCATACCCTGCAAGTATTGGAGCTTGCCCTTTAGATGGAGAATCAGCTGATTCCTGGGAGGCATATTTGAAATCATATAAAGCCAGAGGTAAGCCCTGATCAATTACAGAGCGAATCAGGGGATTAATCATTGAAAATGACTTTCCACTCCCTGGGCCACCACATACTAGGATGCCTCGCTGTGCCTCTGGAAAATAAAGGGTTGTTGAATCTTCAGGGATGCAAGTTCTACGGACACCATTAATAACCTCGCTCGTTGTATTCTTGGGAGTACCAACATATAAAGATACTCGGTTATGCAAGCGTTGCTGGATTTGTTTACACGCCAACTGACGAGCCGCTGTTTTCTCTCTTGTCCCGCCCCAGCGCGCTGTCGCTAGCTTGGCAATACCTCCCCTACTATCAATGATTTTGGCGATTACGATCACCGCGCCACAGGCGAATACCCCTAAACCTGCGGGGGAAAACAGAGCCGATTCAATACCTGGGGGAATAAATTGATTTGGCTTAACCTCTGTCTTAGGAGTCCCTGTCATTTCCAATTCACTTTTTCCCATTGCGAATTGCGAATTGTTCGGTCATCGTCCCGTCCCCACGATAACCAAATCATTCTCACTCACGGGCAACCAGGGAACTGGCCCAATGAAGTAAGGGGTGCAAGTTTTCTGCTGGAATGGCGGACGCGCACAGATCCTAAAGAACAAGCCAAAGTCGGCAGTCCCCTTCGATTCATTAACTCCAGTTAGCGCTACTTTGAATCCACTACCATACACTAGCCGCCCCGTGGGTTCCTTGCCCCCATTCACGGCGGCAAGAATTCCATAACCGCCCGATACTTGCTGAGATGAGCCAGATGCCCAACGCTTACCATACAAGCCGCCCTGACTGCCAGCAAAATCCCCCATTTCTAAATACGAGCATTCAATGCCGGGAGGACAGGCGACCTCTTCAGTGCGGTCGCCTCTGACAACGCTGCCAGAAACAAAGTAATCATTCCCAGCCCTTGTGTCGCCCTTCTCTGCTGTGCCAAGTACAACCGATGCAATCCCCACAACGCCTATATCAGAGCTAATAGGCTGAGGCATTTTATCAAAGGGCACTTGACTTAATTTAGGAATTTGATTGAGATAAGCTTGCTGCCATGATTTAAATTTCCCTAATTGAGTTTTGTCCAACCCAGGAATTGAATTAAGAGAATACTTACTTAGGTCAATCTTATCTAGTGTCAGGTTTGCGACTTGAGGATTTGAGGCTATGGCTTGAGAAATAGTGCTGCTACCCAGTCCAGCAGCACCATTCCTAGAAAATAGATCGGCTAGTGGGGGAACTTCTGATAGGCTCAAATTGCTTAATTCAGGCATTGCTTTAACTAATGTTTTTGGCGTTTGCCATTGCATTAATCCAAAGTCTTTGAGGGTGGGTTTGGTGGTTGTGCCTGTAGTGGGCAAAGCCACCGTGTCAATAGCCTTTAAGCTCAAGTCCGACATCTTAAAAGCATCATCCGCGTCGCCCAACATCACAACAGAGTCTACTTTTTGCCCTGCTGTCCACGAGCGCGAGGGGTCGTAGCCAAAAGTCGAAATCAGGTTTTTAGGTATCTTTAAAAATCCTGGCTGCTGAACGGGTGGCAAAGTATCCCATGTGATTTTCGACCAGTCGGGGGCAGCCGTCTTGTACAAGCCTTGTGAATAATCGATTGTCGGTGTCTGTGCGACTGAGGCGGAAAGCGGAACTACTGAAGCGATCGCAGTCAGTAGAAAGAGTTTAGATTTCATCCTTTTTATTGGTGTAATTGGGACATTTTTCTTTCACTTTCAAACCTACGCAAATACAAAAAGTGTTTAGCTATTCACGAATATATCTTAAGAAATCGCTCACAATCGCCCCAATTCAAGTAATTGATGAAAAGTAGTTTTATCGACCTGAGAAAGCGAAATTGCCTCATCTCTTGTCTTGCCACGCC
Organism: Nostoc sp. DedQUE04; assembly: GCF_034530995.1. Lineage (NCBI taxonomy): Bacteria > Bacillati > Cyanobacteriota > Cyanophyceae > Nostocales > Nostocaceae > Nostoc > Nostoc sp. DedQUE04. The sequence goes on from NZ_JAVRCA010000098.1 coordinate 19,402, forward strand.
GTAATAGTTTGATAGCATCTTGCACCTTGTTCCATGTGGTAGATCCGGGTTTAACTTGACCTTTGCGCCCAGCTTCTGCTAGCCCAAAAGCGAGGGCATTAGCATCATTTCTCTGAATCGCACCATTTAGCGTAGTCCCAGGATTGGGGCGTAAAACGGCAACAGGCTGAGGCAGAGGGACTTTTATTGTTTGTGGTGACGGCGCTGATTGCGGCTTTTGAACTGTTAGGGGAAGTGGCGTTCGCGGACGGGTAATGGGCAATGGGCGATCTGAGTCAGATTTAATCACCAAGCTTGTATAGGCTGGGTTGCCTGTGGCGGGAACTATCTTAAACTGATATTGCTTTTGGCTGGTAAGTAGTGTAATTTGAGTGCTACCATCGCCGCTTGTGGACACAGGAAAATCGATTGGGTCAATCTGGCGAAGAAAGATTACGGTCGCTTTACCTCCCGCGCATTCAGAATCGCCGCCTGATGACGGGCATAAACCACCGTTTGAGGTAAATGCGAAGCGACTTGGATCGCCAATCCAAACTTGCTTGATAGTTTCCCCAGTAGACATTAAATTAATAGTTAGTCCATAGCCTTTCCATACTTTTAATTCGATAGCGCTAGAGTTTGCATCATTCTCGTAAACCGTTCGAGCAGGTATCGCCATTGCTTTTGCCGCGCTAGTTAAGATTAAAAATGCTGCAATAATAGTGGTTTTCTTTAACATTTTTTCATGTTTACCGTAACGTTATTGTGAATAGAGCGATATTGTCTGATTAACGAATATTTGAACTGGTTTGCCAACGTCGATCACAAACACTTCTTCTCTACCGCTTAACTGTTGGGAACGGGCGACATTTGAGCTTTTGATATTGTCGAGAATGCTATTAAATGCACCCTCTCCAAAAGCGGCGGATAAATCTTTTTGCTCGTTGGTAGTGGAGCTAGTAGAGAAGCCATTAGAGTTGCTGCTGATTTGAGTTGTGGGGCGGTTTTGTACTTCGGCCGCCTTGGCAACTCCCGCAACAATCGCTCCTATAAAATCGTTACCCAGGTTGCTACCTTTACGGGACTGCGCTTTTAGAAAACCACCATCAGAAGCCATAATCAGAACAGCGTTTGGTGGGAGTTGCTTTTCTTGTGTATCGCCGTTTATATTGACCAATACTGAAACGCCGCGCAGTTTGGCGAAACCCGAACCATTGGACTCTGCTAGTTGAACAACCAGATAAGCGCCCACTCTTAGCACATCGCTACCATCTGAGGCTTTTAAGGGTTTTGTTAGTTTCACCAAGTAATTCTGGTTGCCAGCGTCACCAGTGCCCCAAGCGATCGGCGTTTCTAGCCTACCCTCTGCGGTGCTGCCAACAATTACGCGAAGAGCGTTGTAATTAATGGTAGTGTTCTGGGCGACTTGTGTAGCTCCTCCCGTACCTCCTTCAATTCCATTAATCTTGATGGGTTTTTCGCTTTCTGATTCATCGACTGAACTCCTGAAACTACCAGCGTTTGCAGCGAGAAGCCATTGCTGAGTGGGGTCTTTGGTGGGGGCGTTGGTTGCAGCCGTTGGGAACGCCAAAGGAGATTGTCTGATCGGCTGGGCAATTTTGGGCTGGGGCTGGGGAATAGATACTCTAGCCTGGGGGAAAGTGAAGGGCGCTGTCGGCTGACTGGCGACTAGGTAAGAACGTTGTCCGCGCTGCACTGGTTGCATCGGAGGGGTAACGGGTGCGATTGGGGCTGGGGCTAAGGTTGCGCTTGGCGTTGGCGTTGGGCTAGGCAAGCGATCGCGAATCTGCTTTAGCTCGTAATTTTGGCTAGTCAGAGCAAGCGCTGTTTTATCCTTACCTGTCTCATTTTCCGGCTCTGCTAGGGGCGTTTGCTCTTCTAGGGTTGGCTGCACTTTATTACTGGAAAACTTCAGCACATTCATTGAATTACCGATTAAAGCCCCAATGATTATTACAAAGAGAGAGCAAATTAGGGCAACAACGCCCATTTTTAAGAGTGGAGACTGTGAGACTGTTCGAGTGGTAACGATTTCCTCTGGTGCGGGGTTTTCTTCTCTTTGATCTGAATCATTAATCGAAAAGGTTTTAGCCCCGTTCATGGCGGCAAAATCTTGCGACTCTATCTCAATAGTTGCCTCTGGCAAAGGCTCTTGCTGTTTCTTTTTCATAAGTCTAAATCTTGGATTTTGTAAATTTCCAACCCCGCTTTACGAACCCTTGATGCGGTTTCTTGAACATCGGACGCAAATCTAGGCAGGGCAGCCGTATCAATCGCCCTGACAAATACAGTTTTGTTAAAAGCGATGGGCTTACCAACTAAATTACTGCCTTGGAAAACAACAATCTCTGCAACCATATCTACTTTCCATTGCCCATCCTTAATCCGAGTCGGCTGACTGATTAGGCTGACTTTTAGGATTGATTGCGTAGACCCATTAAAGACATCGGGCGGCGTAAGATTACTTATCTCCTCAAGGAATGGTGCGCGAAAATCTTCTGACAACGCAAAGCCTGAAGCCCATACACTAGTAGTAATCTTGCCTTTTGATGTTGATACCCCAGGATCTAACTTTAATTGTTTGGTCGGGTCTATCTTGTAATCATCGCTTGGCTTTGGTAGAGTATTCCAACTCAAAAGCCCGGTCATTGTTTGCCCGATAAAATACGTAATAGCTTGCGGCGATCGCTCCAAGCTACCTATAGGAAGAACTCTGATAGATTCGCCGTCAGACAATTCTACCAAGGTCGAAGCTTTCGTTTTAGAAATCATTCCTATCCGAGCAAAATTGACAATTTCTATGAATAATAAAAGCGTTAATAAGATAGCATTGACTATTAAGAAAATTGGGGTAAAGTTTAACTCTTTTCTCTCTAATAATTTCATCTTCGTAACCCCACCGAGAATTTAACCCCACTAGTGAAAGCTGAGAATACAGCCATTCCGCCACCAGTGCCTATGGCTACCGCGAGTAATGGCGAGAAAATGGCTTGCAAAAGTTGCAACAGCAAAGGATTGCTGGAAGGCTTGGAGACTATCGCGCTGGCAATAATACCTACAGTTATCGAGTACGAAATGAGAACCAATGTCAGCCCTAACCAGCCAGCAAGCCAAGCATAGATAGGTTTGCTTTGGAAGGGCAGCAAAGATAGAACTAGGAAGATTGGGGCGGCGAATGCAATCATTAAGAATGACAGTTGGACGATGTATTGAAAAGCTGCTGATAGTCCACTGAGAATTACGTAAACAAAACCTTGGATTGCGCTATTGATTAGTTCGCCGCTAAGGTCTAAGGGATTCCAACTTCCTCCCCCAGAACCTGCGCCAGTCTTTTCTCTAGCTTTCTGCGCGTCTTCTCGCGTCTTCTCTATAGCAGTCTTGATGCAAGCTTGCTTACGGCTTAATTCTTCGCCTTCTTTCTTCTCCTGACTCAGTTTTTCGCACTTAGCTTGCCTCTTGCGATTGCACTCGTTGACCCTCAATTCCTAGTACTGATTCTGACTGACCGCGTGTATATTGCTGGTTCCAATCCTTGATAGCATTGTCGGCTTGAATGCGAGGGTCTAATATCAGCAACGCGCCTTCTTGTTTCTGAATCACTTTCTCGATATTCTTGCCAGCTTTTAGGGGATCGGGAATACCCAAATCACCAACACTAGATTCAATTGCCTGGGTTAATTCAGCTTCTAACTTGCCCAAACTTTTAGTAAATTCTTTCTGATAATTACTAATGTAAGTCTGCAAGCTGCTATAGATTTGTTGGAATTGAGTTAAGAAAGATTGGTTTTGACTAGCTTGAGCATTGGCAGGGAGGCTAGAAAAGGATATCAAAATTGCTGCGCCTGAGATCGCGATCAATCGGTTGGTATCTAACATACAAATTCTCCAGGTCTACTACAAAAGGTTTTTTGGCGCAGTAAGATTCTACGGTCGCCTGTTTTTTTTGTAAATCAAAGTCAAGAACCGAAACCATTAATGTTTTAGGTGATTCTTCTTTATTTAATAAACTGGTGAAGAAGGGATCATCGAAAGGCAAAGCATTAGGCGGAAGGGTGGAAGCAGGGGATCGAAAAAGCATAACGTAATCTCCTGGGTCTGCGGATTCAGAGTTAATCCCCGGTTGCTTTAGTTCACGTAGGCGCTTATTTTGATACTTCAATGCTCTCAGGCTAGGACTGTTCTTGACTGCACTTTCACCCAATTCTATGTACACGCCACAGTCATTCTTCGCATGAATAATAAATTTTTCGTATCGGGCTTGATTGTATTGCCAAACCTGAAAGCCTCCTATTGACACGACACCTGCTAGTATTGCCAGCAATAGCTTATTTTGAATGACTGACGATAGAACCTTCATAATGGTTTTCCCTGTTTGATACACTCGACATAATATTTAGAAAATTCTGCCACCCATGTGAACTTGTCGCTGTGAATTTTCTTGAACCTATCTCGCGTGGCTTGTTCTTCTCTGCTATTAGCGACCAACGCCAGCAGGGGATACGAGGGATAATAGCGACAGCGCACATATTTGTTGTTGTAGCCCAACAGCCACAAAGTATATAATTGCTGAATGTTCGGGACAAAGCTTTCGTTTTTATCGATAATTTCTCTAGGGATGCCCAGCAACTCAG
>NZ_JAVRCA010000099.1:0-23457 GCF_034530995.1 Nostoc sp. DedQUE04
TTAATTACCAGTCTCGCCCATCTCTGCTTCCTCAATATTAGACCTGAATCCTTACCCAGAAATCAAACTATGAGCACTCCAACTGGCTACCAAATTATTGCCAAAATCTACGAAAGTTCTAATTCATTAGTCTATCGAGCTATAAATGCTCATAATAATCAGCCCATTATCCTTAAGATTCTTAAAGAGGAATATCCTACTCCGTCAGAACTCACTAGATATAAGCAGGAATATGAACTCACTCGCTCCCTAAATCTGGATGGTGCGATCAAAACTTATGGCTTGCAGAGATATCAGAACAGTCTACTCATAATCTTGGAAGATTTTGGCGGAGAATCCTTAGAAAAATTGATTACAGAGCGCCAATTTACACTGAAAGACTTTCTTACCATTTCGATCAAGATTGCTGAAAGTTTAGGTAATATTCACGCCGCCAATATCATTCACAAGGACCTTAACCCGTCTAATATCGTTTATAACCCAGAAACCGGGCAACTCAAAATCATCGACTTCGGCATTTCCAGCATTTTATCGTGGGAAAATCCGACGATTAGCGATCCTAAACACTTAGAAGGCACCTTAGCCTATATTTCGCCAGAGCAAACCGGAAGAATGAACCGAGCGATCGATTACCGGAGTGATTTTTATTCCCTAGGTGTCACCTTTTATGAACTGCTTACCCATCAACTTCCTTTTACAACCACAGATCCTATGGAGTTGGTGCATTGTCATATCGCTAAACAACCTGTACTACCCCATCTCTTAGCAGGAGAAGAACGCTTCCCCAAGATTGTTTCAAACATAGTCATGAAACTAATGGCGAAAACTTCAGAAGAGAGATATCAAAGTGCTGGTGGACTAGTAGCAGATTTAAAAACTTGTCTAAGTCAACTAGAAAATTTTGGTGATATTTTTAATTTTACTTTAAGAAGTCAGGATATTTCAAATAATTTTAAAATTTCGCAAAAGCTCTATGGTAGAAAAAGTGAAATAGACCAGCTATTAACAACTTTCGAGATGGTTAGTCAAGGTTCCACAGAAATGATTGTTGTAGCTGGTTATTCCGGTAGCGGTAAGTCAGCTTTAGTAAATGAAATCCATAAACCAATTGTCCAAAAAAAAGGGTATTTTATCTCTGGTAAATTTGACCAATTTAAAAGAAATATTCCCTACGCTTGCCTTATACAAGCATTTCAAGACATGATTCGGCAATTGCTCACAGAAAGCCATAGGCAACTGCACATATGGAAACAAAAGTTACTAGCAGCAATTGGAACTAATGGTCAAGTAATTATTGATGTTATTCCCGAAGTAGAATTAATTATTGGAAAACAACCTTCGGTAGCACAGTTAAGTCCAACTGAATCCCAAAATCGCTTCAACTTAGTCTTGCGAAAATTCCTTGGTGTGTTTACAAAAAAAGAACATCCTCTAGTTATTTTTTTAGATGATTTACAGTGGGCAGATTCTGCTTCCTTGAAGTTAATTGAACTGTTGATAACTAATATCAATAGCCAATACCTTTTGATGATTGGAGCCTATCGAGATAATGAAGTCAGCCCCACTCATTTTTTAATGAAAACTTTGGATAAAATTCAAAGTGCTGGTATTAATATAAGTAAAATTAACGTCCATCAGTTGAACTTAGAGGATGTCCAAGAATTAATTGCCGATACACTTAGCTGCTCAATAGAAGAGTCAAAAAGTTTAGCCAAACTAGTATTTAATAAAACTAATGGCAATCCCTTCTTTGTGACTCAGCTACTTCAAACTTTATATACACAAAAATTTTTGTTATTTAATTTTAGTACTAGTCGTTGGCAATGGAGTATTGCAGAAATTAAAAAGGTAGAGATAACTGATAACGTAGTTGATTTGATGGTCACTAAAATTGAGAGATTAGATAAGAGTGCCCAAGAAATTTTAAAGTTAGCTGCTTGTATCGGGAACCAATTTGATTTAGATGTACTTTCTGTAATTAGTAAGAAATCTCTTCTAGAGACAGCTATTGAACTTTTACTAGCTATTCGAGAAGGCTTAATTATACCTCTTAGTGATGAGGCTTATAAAATTCCGATTCTCTGCAATCAACAGAAGACTTATCGTTCAGAAATATCTTCTGCTATTATCCCTGATTTTCCATCTTCTATCTATTATAAATTTTTGCACGACCGAGTTCAGCAAGCTGCTTATACGTTAATCCCAGATGAGCAAAAGCAAGAAGTTCATTTCAAAGTAGGTCAACTTTTATTAGAAAATACTACACAAAATAAATTAGAAGAAAATATATTTAATATCATTAATCATTTAAATATAAGTTTATATTTAATTACTACTCAAACAGAAAAAGATAAGCTAGCTCGTCTAAATTTAATTGCAGGTAAGAAAGCTAAGAATGCAGCAGCTTACGAAACAGCTATTAAATATATAGAAATTGGCTTAGAATTGTTGTCATTACAGAGTTGGGATACTCAGTATAAATTAATACTCTCTCTTCATATAGAAGCTGTAGAATTACAATACCTGAATACTCAATTTGAAGCAGCTCAAAACCTGTCTAATATTGTTTTGAAAAAAGCTAAATCCCTTCTTGATAAGTTGAGAGTTTATGAGCTAAAAATTCAATCCTATATTGCTAAAATTCAAATGCAATTGGCTATAGATACTGCACAGGAAGTTTTAGCACAACTAGGAATTTATCTACCTCAAATACCAGATACAAATCATATTAATAAAAAACAAGTAGCTATAAAATTTCTGTTGCAAGACAGGCAAATTGAGGATTTGTCTAATTTACCAACAATGACAGATCCATATAAACTTGCATCTGTAAGAATTTTAATGATTGTTACTACTGCGACAATTATTAGTAATCCTCTTTTATTCTCTCTGGTTACATTAACTGCGGTCAATCTTTGTATTAAGTATGGTAATCCGCCTCAAGCTAGTAGTGTTTATACTTTTTATGGCAAGCTTTTGTGTGGAATGATCCAAGATATTGATATTGGATACCGATTTGGTCAATTGGCTTTAAACTTATTAGAAAAATCTAATATTAAAGAAGCTAAACCTCTTGTATTGCATTATACGGCTGGTTTTATTCGGCACTGGAAAGAACCAATTAATAACGGTAACATAATCGAAACCTTGCAGGAAGCTATTAACATAGGATTAGATACAGGACATATTGAATATACTTCTTATGCAGCTTCAGCATATTGCTTATTTTTAATATTTAGTGGGTATAATCTTGAAGAATTAAGTCATAAGTATCAAGAATATATTGATTTAAATATTAAACTTAAGCAACAATATACAATTTTCTACATGAAGAATTGTAGAACTATTGTTACCAATTTAACAAGTGATTCTCAAAATGAAAATTTTGCAGTGATTGGAAATTCTCTAGCAGAAGAGCAAAAATTGCTCGAACAATGGACTCAAAATCAAGCTGTGTGGTTATTATTTAGTGCTTATTTAGTAAAAACAATTTTATCTTATCTATTTCGCAAATATCACCAAGCTGTTAATTATGCTATTCAAGCAAAAAATAATGCAGACAGTTGTACCTCTTATATAGTTGCAGTACAACATAATTTTTACTACTCTCTGGCTCTGCTGGCTTGTTGCTTTGATGTAGAAAATAATTTCCCAGAGGGATTTTTAGAAAAAGTATCGTTAAATCAAGAAAAAATGAAGACATGGGCTGCTCATTGCCCAGAAAATTGTCAACACAAATATGAGTTGATAGAAGCAGAGAAAGCACGAGTATTAAAACAGAAGTGGTTAGCCCAAGAATTTTATGAAAAAGCTATTCAAGGAGCTCAAAAACAGGGATTTATTCATGAAGAAGCTCTAGCTTATGAACGTGCCGCAGAGTTCTACCTCTCTCTTGCCCGAGATGAAATCGGGCAGTTATATATGAAGAATGCACACGATTGTTATGCTTACTGGGGAGCAAGAACTAAAGTTAAAGATTTAGAATCCAAATACTCACATTTTTTTGCGGGGGCAACAAAACGAACGAAGTTTATGGGCATTAGCACGATAGACTCTATTCCTGGCAGTGATGTAGAATTACTAGACTTGACAACAGTTATCAAAGCATCGCAAGCCGTAGCTGGCGAAATTCTTCTGGACAAATTGCTGGCAAAGTTAATGAAAATAATGATTGAGAATGCAGGGGCTCAGAAAGGCTTCCTGCTTCTCGATAAAAAAGATAACTGGGTGATTGAAGCTGAAGGGACAGTAGATTCTGATGATGTTAATATACTACAATCTATTCCAGTAGACTTTGTAGATGACTCCACTCAACTCCCCCTCCTGTCATCTGCCATCATCAACTATGTTGCTCGCACCCAAGAAAATGTAATTTTAAATGATGCTGCTCATGAGGGAAAATTTACCACTGACTCTTACATTGTCGCCACTCAACCCAAATCCATTCTCTGCACTCCCCTAGTCAATCAAGGCAAACTGAGCGGCATTTTATATTTAGAAAATAATCTCACAACAGGCGCATTTACACCAGGTCGCCTAGAAATTCTAAAACTTCTATCCTCTCAGGCAGCTATTTCACTTCAAAATGCCCAACTCTATGTAGCTTTGCACGAAAACGAGAGAAGGCTGAATCAATTTTTAGAAGCCATGCCAGTGGGCGTATTTGTCATTAATGCCAAGGGTCAACCCTACTATGCTAATCAGACTGCTCAACAGATACTTGGTATGGGCATCGTACCCGAAGGCACGACTACTCAATTGACCGAGACTTATCAAGGCTATTTAGCAGGAACGGAGCAATTGTACCCCACCGAACAGCAGCCGATCATGAGAGCCTTGAACGGCGAAAGCACAACCATTGACGATCTTGAGATTCATCAAGCTGACAAGATTATTCCCTTAGAGGCTTCAGCCACCCCAATTTTTGATGATAATGGTCAAATTGTCTACGCTATAGCCGCCTTTCAAGACATCACCGAACGCAAACGCTCAGAAGAAGAACGGATTCAGTTTACCTATGAGCTAGAACTCAACAATATCGATCTACAGCAAGCCAAAGACGACTTAGCTGAGTACAGCCGCACCCTGGAACAAAAAGTTTCAGAACGCACACAAGAACTCTCACAAACTCTAGAAATTCTCAAAGCCACCCAAGCAGAACTGCTATTTGAAAACGAGTTACTCAGAAGTACCGAACAAGCCAGCACCTTTGACTATCAAGTGGGAGGAAGTTTGCCGATGGATGCTTCCACTTATGTAGTGCGTTCCGCAGATCGTTACCTCTACAAAGCTTTGAAGCGCGGAGAGTTTTGCTACGTTCTCAATCCCCGGCAGATGGGAAAGTCCAGCCTCATGGTACGCATGATTCACCATCTCCAGCACGAGGGGGTTTGTTGTGCGCCGATTGATATGACCCGCATTGGCAGTGAAAATGTTACTCCTGATCAATGGTATAATGGATTAGCCTTTGAGTTAGGGCGACGTTTGGGTTTACGAAGCAAAGTTAACCTAAAAGCTTGGTGGAAAGAGCGAGATGATATTTCTCCAGTTCAGCGGTTGAGTGAATTTATCGAAGAAGTCCTGCTAGTAGAAGCCGGGATAGAAAATGACATTCCCTCCAAACAACTGGTCATTTTTATCGATGAAATTGATAGTGTCTTAGGTTTAAATTTCGCAGTTAATGACTTTTTTACCCTAATTCGCTACTGCTACAACCAGCGTAGTCTCAATCCACAGTATCAGCGTTTGACTTTTGCTTTTTTTGGTGTTGCTACCCCCTCAGATTTAATTAGTAATATCCAAACAACCCCCTTTAACATTGGTCAGTTTATTCAACTGGAGGGTTTTAAAGAGCATGAAGCCCAACCGTTGCTACAAGGATTGGCAGAAAAAGTGAGTAATCCGCAAACCGTGCTTAAAGAAATCTTAGCCTGGACGAACGGGCAGCCTTTTCTTACCCAAAAACTCTGTAAGCTCATCCGCAATACTTCATCTCCCATTCCCAATGGCGGTGAAGTCTCCTGGATTGAGAATTTAGTGCGGACGAATATAATAGACAATTGGGAATCTCAGGATGAGCCAGAACATTTGAGAACCATCCGCGATCGTCTTCTCAAGAGTAACAAATCTGTTCAACTACTAGAAATTTTTCGACAAGTTTTGCATCAGGAAGAAGTTATCACCGTTGACAGCCCAGAGGAAAAGGAATTGCTCTTGTCAGGTTTAGTAGTCAAACAACAGGGAATTTTGAGAGTCCAGAACCGTATTTATAAATTGATTTTTAACCGCAGTTGGGTTGATTTGCACATTTAGGAAGGAGTTTGTTGATATTCTCTTTCGCCTACCTCTTCAGACCAGGGCAAACGCATCTAAAGTACTCTTGAGCGCGACCAAGATTAAGACCCAACAAAAAATCAGTATTTCTGGCTTGATTTATTTTCCAAGGCTCAAAACGATCGCTAAAATATTTGTCAATAAGTAGGGGTTAATGAGATTATTTTTGAGTCTATTGAGAATCTGCTAGTCTTATTGACATGATGCGGCCGCCCTGCTCTTCAGGCAAAGAGCGTTGGCTGGGAAAGCCTTTACGTCTGAGTGCAAGTTTGGCTTTGTCAAGGTAATCTGAATTATAACCTATTTGAGTGTGCAAAATCTTATCCAATTATAAGAATTATACAAGAGATAAGTCATAACAAAATTAGTCACAAGTCAGAAAGAAGTCAGTAAATCTCAGGTTTGAACTCAGTTAGCAGTGGAGTTTGATGAATATATGGGGTTCAAACAGGCTGAACCTTCTGAAAACAAAGATTGTGAGTGCAAAGATGGCAATTCAATATGTAGCTGATCTTTGTGATCGCTATTTTTTTAGAACAATTGCTATTTTGGTAAGTCTAAGACTTTCACCAACCAAAAGAAAATTCAGCATGAATACACATAAATCAGATTTATTTTTACCGATACGACAAAAGCTCGATGCTATGGAAATCCATAATTCCAAATTGGCGCAATTATTGTGCCGAGTAATCCCAGCTTCTTGCCCATTTGAAAGTGACATCAAACTATTTGGGAACTTAATTATCCATATACCACCCTTGTGTAAGCTCAATCCTCTGTATGAGCAGTTAATTAGTTTACGTTTTCGCGCTATTTGCTACCTTACTCACCTAAACTCAAACACTTAATGGGATGAAATCGGTGTGAGAAAAGTAGGCTGAATCGGTTACATAGTATCAGTAATCCATAATCTGACATTGCCAAACAAAAAAACTCAGGTAACAAAATTGACTATTTGTTTAGTCAGCAGGCAAGAAAAACGACCGTGAGGGCAAAGTGCTTGCTTCATCGCTTCGTCATGCTCAAGGTATTCAAAAAAAATAAATATCAGGAGAAAGTATGAGCAATATTTTATTAATTGATGAACATCCTGACACCAAAAACCTCTTAATGAAATGCTTAGAGACAGCAGGGTTTGAGGTAATTATCACAGAAAATGGTCTTGTTAACGTTCAGTTAGTACATCAGAAATTATCTACTACCACTGAAAGTAAAAAATCAAGTACTCAGAAGTCCATATTTCCATCTATTCCACGACTGAGTGAAGTTTTCGAGTTCATTGAATTGAATTATCATCAAAGTATTAGACTGAAAGAAGTAGCTCAAGCAGTTGGTTATTCCTCAGCTTACTTAACTGACTTAGTGCGAAGACTTACCGGGAAAACCGTGAATAATTGGATTATTGAGCGTCGGATAGCAGAAGCAAGCACCTTACTTTTAGAAACTAATGATTCCGTTGATGAAATTGCTTTAAAAGTAGGCTATCAAAATATCAATCATTTCTACTGCCAGTTTCGTGATTACTATCAAAATACTCCCCGTGCTTGGAGAGAAGTACAACGTTGTAAAGTAGCTTAGAACCCAATACTGCAACCATTAAAAGGCATTGCTAGTTAAACAAGTCTTATATTTTGTGACTACCGTGATTGTTTAGCTAAAGTCAGCCTGACTTTTCACGGGATGTGGAAAAGGTCATTTTGAGCGTTTCTTAAGCCCTGATTTTTCCGTTGAATATTCTCATTAACAAGGGAGCTATTGATAATTAGCCTGTGGAAAAAGCCACGCTTTTTCAGGGCTTGAGGACTTACCGTGAAAAGTCAGAAAGTCAGCAGACTGAAAACTTCTGCGATGCCAACGCGGAAAGTGCCATCGCCAAAAAATAGTAGTGTATGTGCATTTAACCGGATTTGATATCACTTGCCTCAATACAGAGCACCCGAAGGGCATTGGCTTTTGGAAAAATATTCAAAATCCAAAAAATAATTAATTAACTCTTCTCTTGATACCGAAAAATAATTAATTAGCAATCCAATATTCAAAGGATACTATTGATACTAGCAAAGAATGAAAGGGTTAACAAACAATCGATTATTTAAGGAGTAATGTACAACTTATGTCTACATACAACCCCGAATGCAGTCCTAATATCTGCGAATTTACTGTTCCTATTAAATTGAATGTTCCTATCTTCATCGAGCCAACATTGGTAATCAAACCCGTTGAGCCTATGAGGGAGAAAGTACACGTTTATCTCGAACCAGATATTCACCTCAGACCAGAAGTAACAGCGGCTGCACCTATCTGTGTTCCTCAAAACGGATATAACAGACAGCAGTTGCCTGTTTAATAGACCCTGCAACAATCATAACCGCAATAATCAATTTACACAATTCGTTTTCATAAAAGGATTCCAAATTATGTCTACATACAACTCTGAATACAACTGTGAATACTACCCTAATGCTTGCGAATTTACGGTTCCTATTAAATTGAACGTTCCCATCTTCATCGAGCCAACATTGGTAATCAAACCCGTTGAGCCTGTGAGGGAAAAACTACACGTTCATCTCGAATCAGATATCCACCTCAAACCAGAAGTAACAGCGACTCCACCTGTTTGTGTTCCTCAAAATGGATATAGTAGACAGCAGTTGCCCGCTTCACAAATACTACCATAGCCATAACTAGGATAACTCTCAAGAAACACATTTTATCACCTTTACCTAGTAATAATTTGATTTTTTCAAGCTAAATGTGTTTCTTTCATTACTAGTAAGGGGGTTTTAATACTTTTGATTTACGCCTTGTGGAACGCTCATAAGTAACCACGCAAAATTAATTACAGTCATTGCGAACGAAGCGCTTCGCTAACGCTCAATTCGCAATGACATTGTGTAATTAATTTTGTTTAACTACTTGTCTTGCAACAGTTAGTTTTAAGGAACTTCCCAACGATAAAAAAATATCCGGTATGATGAATTACCTTGCCTTTGTGGGAGGCGAAATGATTGCAATAAGCATAATAATGCAAGATGTGAATTACACAATCTATAGAATTTATTAAAACTTATTTCTATAACCATTGATTCCATGCAAAAACGCAAACTTAATATCTCTCTAATGTTAAAAGTGCCTATTGACCTCGAAATAGAAGTCTTGGGAGTACCGCCTACAAACTGCCATCAAGCTGAGGAGAAAAAAGAGAATACAAATATCTTTAACCTCGTAGGAGATTCTGAGCCTGAGATTTTGATTAATGGGGCGAATCTAGCTGACATTGATGAAAATAGTCAGGTTTTAGTCAGTCAGATTGTAGATCAGCTTGAACAAACAGGTAAGATTTTTTCCACGTTGTCTCAAACTCAATATGAGCAAGATAACCCAGAAAATTATGAACAAGAAATAGTCGAACAATGTGAATGTTTAGATACTTTTTTAACAGAAAATTTCGCAGTTATTCAACCACAAACTCCACAACATAGTAAAAAAAATATGGGGCATCTATTGGACTCGTTTAACAATAGTTTTGCCCTGGTCGTGAATACTATGGGAACAGTTTTATTTCTAGGTAAACTAGCTAACTATACTTGGGAGTGAAGCAAATATCTGGCGATAATTATGCCTAATGTAAATTAGGAAAAAAGGCGGGAGAAGTAAGAAGATGGATAGTGGTAAATATGTAGTAAAAACAAACTTAGACACTACAACAAGAATTATAATAATGAATAAAATACCAGATAGCACCAATGTAGTTTTTTAGCTTTAGTTAAATGTAATTCAAAATTTTAATAGTTAAAAATGAATAATTTGAGTTAGAAATTATCAGGATTTACTACATATTTACCACTAATAAAACACATAGTAAGTAGTAGTAAGCTATAGCATTGGCAGTAATTTACTGCCAATTATTGTTTTTTTGATAATAGAGAATACATTTATTTTTTATTAAAAATCTACAGTTTATGAAAAATAAAAATAATTAATTAGCTTTTTTTTTACTACCTAAAAATAGTTAGTTATCAACTGGATTTGTTCAAGTTACTATCTGTAGTATGAACTAACCGAAAGGTTAACAAGCAAACTAAATATTCTCAACAATCAAAACTCAAAAATGCCAATACAACCTACTTATCCAGGCGTTTACATACAAGAAATCCCCAGTGGTGTACGCACGATTACAGGCGTATCTACCTCTATTACTGCTTTCATAGGAAGCGCCAAACGTGGTCCTGTTAACGAGCCGATTAATATCAACAGCTACGGCGATTTTGAACGCATTTTCGGAGGACTGTGGCTAAACAGTACTCTTGGCTATGCTGTGCGGGATTTTTATCTAAATGGTGGTAGTCGAGCGATTATTGTTCGACTAGTTCATGATGCTAAAAAGGCAAGCTTAAATGCTAATGGACTTGAACTAGAAGCAGCAGGTGAAGGAATCTGGGGTAACTCTTTGAGAGTTCGCATCGACCAAGAAGTAAATGATGAAGGAACTGATAAAAACGACCTGTTTAATCTCACCATCCGAGATGAGGCAATGGGTCAAACCGAAGTATTCCGTAATGTAGCGGTGAAAACTGACCACCCTAGACGGGTGGATATGGTTTTGTTAAATGAATCCAATTTCGTGCGAGTAAGTGGTGCTTTACCAGCAGATAGACCAAATGCTCATGGGAATCCAGATCCGAATAAGAAATTATGGGCTGATAACGATACTAACACTAAAGCTGATAATGGTTCAGATGGTACTGCCCTAGAAGTGGGAGACTTTACAGGAGAAGGTAAAGAAGGTGCAAAACAAGGTCTTTATGCTTTGGAAAAAGCTGACCTTTTTAATCTTCTCTGCATTCCACCCTATAAAGATGGCAACAAGGATATAGATTATGACTCTCTAGTCGATTCAGCGGCTAAATATTGCGAAAAACGTCGAGCCTTTTTTATCATTGACCCACCAAGCAAGTGGAATGATAAAGACGCTGCTAGAAATGGCGTTAATAGTGATATCGGTTCAACGACCAATTATGGTGCTGTGTTTTTCCCCAGGCTTAAGCAACCAAATCCTCTGCGAAAAAACGCGATTGAAGAGTTTGCTCCTTGCGGTGCTATAGCTGGTATATTTGCTCGCACTGATGTTCAGCGCGGAGTGTGGAAAGCTCCCGCAGGCACAGAAGCAACCCTAGTGGGCGTACCGCAATTGAGTGTACCTCTGACAGATGCAGAAAACGGTGAGTTGAATCCTTTGGGCATTAATTGCTTGCGAACTCTGCCAGCTTTTGGTCGTGTAATCTGGGGGTCACGCACACGGAAGGGAGATGACCGTCTTACTGATGAATGGAAGTATATTCCGGTTCGTCGTTTAGCTCTTTTCTTAGAAGAAAGCCTTTATCGCGGTACTCAATGGGTAGTCTTTGAGCCGAATGACGAGCCTCTGTGGGCGCAGATTCGCCTGAATCTTGGGGCTTTCATGCATACTTTGTTCCGCCAAGGAGCTTTTCAAGGACAGAAGCCTGAAGATGCTTATTTTGTCAAGTGTGACAAAGAAACGACAACTCAAAATGATATCAATTTGGGCATTGTCAACATTGTTGTAGGTTTTGCTCCACTCAAACCTGCTGAGTTTGTGATTATCAGTATTCAGCAAATAGCCGGACAAATAGCAGTTTAAGGATAAAGGACAAAAATATATGCCATCTATTTCGGGAACTCGTTTAGATTTCTACAAAAACTTCAAGTTTAAAGTCAGGATGGAGGGTCAGGTTGTTGCTGCGGTAAGTAAGGTCAGCGGTCTTAAGCGCACAACTGAGGTGATAGAACACCGTACAGGCGGGGACCCTAGCACTGTCTATAAGTCTCCTGGACAAACCAAGTACGATGCGATTACGTTAGAACGGGGTATTACTAAAGATACTAAGTTTGAAGAGTGGGCAAAGAAAGTTTGGGCGCTTGGTGGTAGCCCAGAAGTTTCCCTCGCAGACTTCCGTAAAGATATCATCATTGAGGTTTACGACGAAGGCAATCAAAATAAGGTGACTTCTTACAACGTTTTTGGTTGCTGGGTTTCGGAATATCAAGCTTTACCTGATCTTGATGCTAGTGCTAATGCTGTTGCAATTGAGTATATAAAACTCGAAAATGAAGGGTGGGAGAGGGCTTAACGATGATTTCAACAGTTAACGGTTAATCGTTAACTGTTAACTGTGAAACGGTGTATCAAACTATGCGATCGCTATCAGCCTTTGAACTGTTCAATATTTGGGACTGGGGACATAATCAGCCATCTTGGTCTAGAGCTATAAGGCTACTAGCTACCGCTTGTCCTGAAGTTTCCTTAGATATGCTTACCCAACTGAGTATTGGTCAGCGTGATGCAATGCTGCTGACGTTACGGGAGTGGACTTTTGGTTCGCAACTGGCAAGTCAAGCAGCCTGTCCAAACTGTGGTGAACATTTGGAACTCAACTTTAACGTTGCAGATGTCCGTATGGTATCACCTCAAATTGAATCAGTAGAAAAATTTTCTCTTGAGCTTGCCGAGTATCAGATCAGCTTTCGTCTTCCTAATAGCTTAGATATGATGGCGATCGCTACTCACAAACAGCCAGAAACTGCTCACCAGGTTTTGCTTGAGCGCTGTATCTTAGCCTCTGCTCATAACAGTGAAAATTTGTCACTTGACCAATTGCCATCCAATATGATCGACGCAGTTATTGCAGAGATGACTCGAATTGACCCGCAAGCAAATGTACCACTGGATACTTCTTGCCCTGCTTGCGGTCATGAATGGCAATTAGTGTTTGACATTGTGTCTTTCTTCTGGAGCGAAATTAATGCTTGGGCATTTCGCATTCTCCGCGATGTGCATACCCTATCTGCTGCTTATGGCTGGCATGAGAATGACATTCTGACTATGAGTTCCAGACGACGACAACTGTATTTAGATATGGTGGTGAACAGATGAGCAATTATCTCAACCAATTGGTGGCAAAAAATCTTAAGCTGGTCGATACAGTTCAACCCTTTCTGCTGTCAATATTTGGGTTTTTACCAGAGTCTGTGCCAGAAATGGGGAGTGAGGAAAGTTGGGGAATAAACCAAGAGATTGTCATGGGTGGTGGAGATTCCGCTATAACAACTGAGTTAGAAACAAGTCCACAGACTCAGATATTAGCAAACTCTGACATTATGCAGCCATTAAAATTGCAAGCGATGGCTGTGCGAACGGAGACGCTACCGCGAACGACGAACACAAATCAATTGCAAACATCCGGCGATATCAACAATCCACCATCAACTAGTTTAACCCCAGGGCTTACTCACTACTGGAAACAACCGCCAACCGCAACCTCTTTCTTAGCAGATAAGTCCGATTCTCAACCATCTTCCTCGCAACCAGAGTCAGTCGCTATGACCTCTATTATGCAGGAAGTCAAAGATGTTTTAGATACACAGCCTTTAACACTTCCAATGGCGGTGGAACAACCAACAACGGCTTTGTACAAAATAGGGATGAAAAATGAACCGCCAAAACCCCAAGAAATAGATTTACAAGTACATACAGAACATCAAATCATTCCAGAAATAGTCAACACCCCAATAACATTTGCTACATCCAACAGGCAGGAAGTAGTTAAAAATCATCCTGCGGTTTCTCTTACGATGCAAGAGATGGTATCTTCAGAAAAATCGCTGACAATGCCAGAGTTAGAACCAGTAGTGATAGAACCCACATCAGATAAAGTGTTGCCTACTGTGGAAAGACAGCCGTTAAGGTTAGCTACTCCTAATCCACTTGAAGATTACCGTTTAGGCAGCAGGGGAGCAGACGAGCAGACGAGCAGGGGAACAGAAATTACATCAGTAATTTTACACCAGGAAGGGAGTAGTAATGTGGAAGCAATCACTCCTTTATCAGTATTGCCAGTAAAATCACATAAGCAGCCTGTACCTTTTTTGTCTAAAGAGCCAGGGATTGAAATCAATCGGTTTGTTCCATCCTCACCATCGTCAAAGGTAATGAGGGCGCAAGTGGACTCCCATCAATCCCAACCGCAGTCTGTGGCGATCGCCCCTGATAGATCCTTCGTCCAGGGCGCAGAAACACAGCAGTCAACGCCTGCACCAACGCTGGAAACAAATACTCGGTTCCCGGCGGTAACACAATTAACACAGCCTGCAACGGAATCTTTAGGACAGCAAGCAGTTAAAAGTCATGCTGCGGTTTCTCTTACGGTGCAAGAGATGGTATCTTCAGGACAATCGCTGACGATGCCAGAGTCAGAACCAGTAGTGATACGCACATCAGATAAAGTGTTGCCTACTGTGGAAAGACAGCCGTTAAGGTCAGCTACTCCTAATCCACCTGAAGATTACCGTTTAGGCAGCAGGGGAGCAGAAATTACATCGGTAATTTTACATCAGGAAGAGAGTAGCAATGTGGAAGCAATCACTCCTTTATCAGCATTGCCAGTAAAATCACATAAGCAGCCTGTACTTTTTTTGTCTAAAGAGCCAGGGATTGAAATCAATCGGTTTGTTCCATCCTCACCATCGTCAAAGGTAATGAGGGCGCAAGTGGACTCCCATCAATCCCAACCGCAGTCTGTGGCGATCGCCCCTGATAGATCCTTCGTCCAGGGCGCAGAAACACAGCAGTCAACGCCTGCACCAACGCTGGAAACAAATATTCGGTTCCCACATCCGGCGGTGGCGCAATTAACACAGCCTGCAACGGAATCTTTGGGACAGCAAGCAGTTAAAATTCATCCTAGCGATTCCCGTCCCTTGTCGCCAAAGGCGATCGGTTCTGAACAATCACGAAATCAGCTAAACTCAGAACCAGTAAGCAGAGAACGCACATCTGTACAAGTACCGAGGCAAGAGATTGTATCTGTACAGCCTACTTCACTTTTTCAAGATAGACCACTTGGCACACCCAATATTCTTCCTGACTTTTCACAAAATCGGGAAAACCTCTCTCCCGCAAGTCCAGAAGCTTTGAATTCTCCCCCAAACCATGATGGGAAGGGGTCTAGGGGGTTAGGTTTCGCGTTATCTTTTCCAGATGAGGTGACAAGCCAAAATATTCTTCAGCCGATAAATGATGATTCTCGTCGCGGTTCTGTCTTTTTATCAGCCAGCAGACAAGAACAGCGACAAGGGGAATCATTCGGTAATTCAACAACACCACCAACTATTAAAGTTTCCATTGGTTCTATGGAAATTCGCACTCCGTCCCCAATACCGCCACCACCACGACCAAAAGCACGACCAAAACCACCTGTGATGAGTTTAGATGAATACTTACGCCAACGTTCTAGGGGGAGGTAGGTAATATGAGTAATGCATTATCTATTGCAGCTGTTACAACAACACTGCGTTCCCTGCTACAGCATAAATTTGACACCGAAGGTGGTGGGACTGTTGTTACCACAAAACCTTTGGATAAAGTTCGAGATAACAGTATCAGTAACGGCAATCAGGTAAATCTGTTTCTTTACCATACCCAGATTAACCCAGGTTGGCGGAACATGGATATACCTGACCAAGTGAAGCCTGGTGAAACAGCACAGCCACTGTTACCGTTAAACCTCTACTATTTGCTCACTACTTACTCTCAGAGTGATGATTACCCAGAACCTACCAGTCATCGCTTGCTGGGGTTGGCTATGAGTGTTTTACATGACCATTCTATACTCACTCCTGCGGATATTAAAGCGGCTTTGCCTGCAACCACATACGACCTTGACCAACAACAAGAACAGTTGCGAATTGTTTACCAAGCGTTATCTGTGGAAGAGTCATTTAATCTGTGGACAACTTTTCAGTCTCCCTATCGAATTTCCGCAGCTTATGAGGTGTCAGTAGTATTGATTGAGAGTGGACTGACTACGAAAACTCCGCTACCAGCCATCAGACGACAAAGTGATGACAGTGGGGCAATTCTGCGGTCAGATTTGATGTCTTTTTTACCGACGCTACAGGCAGTGCAGTTGCCAAATCAGCAAGCTAGTGCCAGGTTGGGTGATGTTCTCATTGTCAATGGTTATAATTTAGATGGTGAAACTGTAGTTATATTATTTACAAATAACCGTAGAGAAATTACGGTAGAATTACCATCCCTGCCAGAGAGAACGCCAACAGATATCAGGGTACAATTGCCTGATGAAGCTGCTAACTGGGTTGCAGGTTTTTATACTGTAGCAGTGAGCGTAACCCGGACTGGGGAACAAATTCGGACTAGCAATGAGTTATCTTTTTCCCTAGCACCAAGAATTTTGGATATTATACCACGGGAGGCAGCGCGGGATGCAAATGGTGAGGTGACGCTAACCCTGATTTGTAGCCCCCAAGTACGACCAGAACAGCGGGTGGCTTTATTGTTGGGCGATCGCGAAATTGTCGCACCACCCCGAACAACTACCACAGACCGGCTGGAGTTTCGGATTACCGGGGTAACACCGGATGAGTATTTTGTGAGGTTGCGGATTGATGGCGTAGATAGTTTGTTGGTGGATCGGACGGTGACACCGCCAGCCTTCGACCAGAATCAGAAGGTGACAATAGTATGAACGACATGAATAATTGGTTACAACAAAACCAAGAATACTTAGGGGAAGCGCTGGCTTGGTTGCGATCGCGTCTGTACGAAATGGCAAAATTACCAGATGCAGAAATACCAGAGGTGAGAGAATTTCCCACTGGGGAGGCGATGAATCCACCACCAGCGCTGATGTTGTTAAGCCATAAATTAGGGCTATCGCGCTTTGAGCAACAGGTGCTACTGTTATGTGTAGCTATGGAGTTAGATCCAGGTATAGCTCGACTGTGCGCCAAAGCACAGGATAATCCCCACCAGCCTTACCCCACATTTGCCCTCGCTTTATCCCTATTTGATGAACCTGCTTGGAATGCCCTTTCTTGGGAAAGTCCTTTGCGCTACTGGCGATTGATTGAAATTCACCAGTCGGGAGTGCAAGCACTAACTAGTAGTGCGTTGCGTGCTGATGAGAGAATTGTTCACTATATCAAAGGGTTAAATATTTTAGATGATCGCTTGGCATCATTATTAATGCCACTGGCGGCTGAGGAATTGGAGGTAAAATTACCCCATTCCCAGCAGACTGTTGTGGAGTCAATTATCCAACAACTGACACAAACTGGCAGAGGGCAACCTTTACCAGTGATTCAGTTAGTAGGGGCAGATTCCCAGAGTAAACAACTAATAGCCCAGCAAGTAGTAGCCGAGATGGATAGATATATCTATCGGCTACCCGTGGAACTATTGCCCAGCAACGCCAGTGAGTTAGAAACCCTTGCCCGCCTTTGGCAACGGGAAACCTTGTTATTGCCCCTGGCTTTATATTTAGATGCCCAAGAGGTTGACGGGAAACAGCATCAGGAAGGAAAATTACCACCCCTGCATCGGTTTCTCAACCGCACTGGCGGATTAATTTTCCTAAATACCCGTGAAGTAAGGCAGAATTTAGGGCTACCAACGATTGTTGTAGATATAGATAAACCTACAGCACAAGAACAACAAGTCCTCTGGGAGGCGGTGCTAGATTCTTCTTCACGGTCGTATGCGGGAATATTAGCTAGTCAGTTTAATCTGAATGTAGTGACAATTAGGCAAATTGCGGAGACTGCACAGGCGGAAAGCTCTAATTCAGCAATTAATAATCAGAATGATTTGCCAGGGAGTTTGCCCAGATCCAAAATCACGCCACTTGCTACAACGGAGGGAACCTCCGCAACGCAGTGGCTCCAAAATCCAAAATCTAAAATCCAAAATCATTTATGGTCTGGTTGTCTTGCTAGTACCCGCCCACAGTTGGATTCCCTCGCCCAACGCCTCAACCCCAAAGCCACTTGGAATGATATTGTTCTTCCACCAGAAGAGACAAACTTATTGCAGCAAATAGCCGAACAAATCCGTCAGCGTAGTCAAGTTTATCAACATTGGGGTTTTGATAAACGCATGAATCGGGGTATGGGTATCAGCGCCTTGTTTGCAGGGGAAAGCGGTACAGGTAAGACAATGGCTGCGGAAGTGATAGCCAATGATTTGCAACTCCATCTTTATCGCATTGACCTTTCAGCGGTGGTTAACAAATATATAGGAGAAACAGAAAAAAATCTGCGGCGATTGTTTGATGCGGCGGAAGATGGGGGGGCGATTTTGTTTTTTGATGAAGCCGATGCTTTATTTGGCAAACGTTCTGAGGTGAGAGATAGTCATGACCGCCACGCCAATATTGAGGTAAATTATCTGTTGCAGAGGTTGGAGGCATATCGCGGTTTGGCAATTTTGGCAACCAATCTTAAGAGTTCTATAGACCAAGCCTTTATGCGCCGCTTGCGGTTTATTGTCAATTTTCCCTTTCCAGGCGTGGCTGAACGTCAGGTGATGTGGGAGAAGGTGTTTCCACCACAGACACCAACAGAGAATTTAGATTATCAGCGTTTGGCGCGTTTGAATTTGACTGGTGCAAGTATCCACAATGTGGCTTTGAATGCTGCTTTTTTGGCGGTGCAACGGGGTACAGATGTGACAATGGCGTTGGTGTTAGCAGCAGCGCGGAGTGAGTTTCGCAAATTAGATCGACCGGTGAATGAAGCGGATTTTCGGGTTTTAGTACCTACGGGGGTTAGGGGATGAATATCAACATTGATATAGAAAAGCTGGTTTTTGAGGGGATGGCTATGTCTCCCAGTCAGCGGCGGTTGTTGCAAGCGGCTGTGGAGGCTGAGTTGGGGCGATTGCTAGCCACGGAAGGGATACCAGAGAAGTGGAAAGGAGGTGGGGTAGTGCCTTCGGATGCTATTCAACTAAAGCCTGGAACGAATTTCACTCAGATGGGACAACAAATTGCACAAAGAATATATGGAGGAATGAAACCATGACTAGTAAAAGAATTGCACAAAATAATCAGCAGCAAAAAAGTGATAAATCCCAAGGGAGTGGTATTTTACAGCGTGCAGCAGTGCGATCGGTTTCCGACGCTGGGGTGCAATCAACAGACGATCAAGAAGAACTGACATTAAGTAATGGGGCTTTTTCCAAAGACTTTAGCCAAGTGCCTATTAGTACGAATCAACCACAGCAGTTTCAGGCAACAAAACCCCAAAATTATAGAGTGCCACCTATCCAGGCAAAATTGACTATCGGGGAACCAGATGATCGCTACGAACAGGAAGCAGATCGGGTCGCATCGCAAGTAGTACAAAGGATTAATGCACCATCATCCACAGGGGTTTCTGTGCAACGTGAGGCAATGCCAGAGGATGAGGAAGAACTGCAAATGAAATCCCTGGCAGATTCTATCCAACGCGTGGAGATTGACGATGAGGAAGAACTTCAAATGAAAACCCAGGTGCAGCGCCAGGAAGCCATTGGTGGAGGGGAAGCATCAACTGATTTGACATCGGCTATTAATAGTGCCAGAGGTGGTGGACAGGCGATCGCAGACAATATCCGGGAACCGATGGAGGTGGCGTTTGGCGCAGATTTCAGTGGGGTGAAGGTTCACACGGATGGTCAATCTGACCAGTTGAATCGGTCAATTCAGGCGCGTGCTTTCACGACGGGACAGGATGTGTTCTTTCGGCAGGGGGAATATAATCCAGGGAGTCGGGGCGGGCAAGAGTTGTTGGCGCATGAGTTGACCCATGTTGTGCAGCAATCAGATAATAAGACTGAGCTCCAACGCAGGGCATTGACAGATGGATTCAATTTGAATAGCGTAGATTTTTCTGATGTAAGTGGACACGGTACATATGCAACCAGACAAGTAACGATGCACTCGCAAATCGATAATTTATTTGAACAAATTCAAGAGCATTTGGAAAAATCTGACGATGATCGGGACATAGTAATACTAACTGGGTGTCATGGTGATCCCCAAGGGAATTTAATATACAATCACGATAATTTTTATGCTGAGGATTTAGAGTTAGAGGATGAACAAGTTCATGTCATCAATATGCAAAATCTAACGATAGACCAACAGAGAACACAGATGAGGAGAACAAACGTCGTGCTTATATTATCGTGGTGCTATAGTGCCGAAACTTATAGAAATATCGACCACTACGAGATCGTTGGGTGAAATAGTGCGATCGCCTGATCTTGTAGGGTGCGTTAAGAAGTGCGATCGCATCTGTTTTAAGTGGGGTAAATGGACATGAAAGTATTAGAATTTGCCCATTCTACGCCTCTTGAAATGCGATCGCCTAATTAAGGATAAGCAATGAAACAAGACGCTAATATTGTCGGTTAGTTTGGCAATGGCGACCGTAGGCGATCACTCGATACTATAGAATGAGTTTCCCGAAAATTTAGACTTTCGATAAATTGTGTTACAAGTGCGATCGCTTGATATTGTAGGATGCGTTAGCGATCGCCACTATTGTAGAGTGCGAAAACGTGCGTGCGATCGCCCCGAAGTGTTTTAGTGCGATCGCCTGATATTGTAGCGACAGTGCGATCGCTGATCTTGTAGGGTGCGTTAATGAAATGTAACGCACCATCTATATGCTGATTATCGGTGTCGTACTCTCCGTGCTAACACACCCTACGTATGAATGGATTTTACTTAAGTGCGTACCCATATCTTGTAGGGTGCGTTAACGAAGTAACGCACCGAACCAATCTCATGCAGCGTTACGGCGTAAACAACCAAATTGCTTGTCAAATATCCTACCACAAACGCCTAACGCACCCAATCGACAGATATTGATTTGGCATCAACAATGGGTATTTTAAAACTATCAACTCATCAATGAATACCTATGCCTAATTACCGCCGAGCCAAACTTCCTGGTGGTACTTATTTTATCACCCAAGTTACTCATAATCGCCAACCTTGGCTGATTACCGACATCGCACGCCTTGCACTCCGCGCTGCTATCACTCATGTCCGTCAAAAATATCCCTTCACTATCGACGCATTTGTGCTTTTACCCGATCATTTCCATTGTTTATGGACTTTACCAGAAGGAGATAGCGATTTATCAACTCGACTGCGATTAATTAAAACATTTGTCACCAAAAGGTATGGAAGCGAATTAGAAATTAATGCTGATATTTCCACTTCTCGAAAAAAACGACAAGAACGCAATTTATGGCAAAGACGATTTTGGGAACATCTGATACGCGATGATAGAGATTTTGCCAAACCGCAGAAGAAAGGGTTTTACAAAGCGGCTACGCACTGGCAAATTCGGTATATTGTCTGACATGAGGTGGATGAAATGCTAAAACAATTTCCTCTTTTGGAATCCCTTTGAGCAACAAATCTGTCGCCACCCCATTTTCTGTCCAATCTTCCTCAATCCAAATTTTCTCATCTTTTAAACAGATATGAATCATCACACTTTTAATCCGTTCATCTTTGTGCCAACCCATCAATAGCAAAAGATACTGATCGTGTATTTCATCAAAGGCTAAAACACTTTCAGTTTTAGAACCCGATTTTTCATTGAGATGATGATATTCTGTTAAAACTTCTTAGATGATTTGACGATAATGCTTTAATCTATCCATTGCACAATCACCTCATTTTCGGCATCAACGATGTAAGGATTCAGGTGACAGAGTATTGACAAAGGGGACAGTAGAGGGAGAGTATCACAGATATGAACCAAAACCTGCCTCAAGATTTAGACCGAGAAAGTTTGAACCAGTTATCGAAGGAAGAACTGGTGGAAATCATCATTGAGCAGAGCAAGGTAATAAGTGAGCTACAAAAGATAATCTTAGAACTACAGCAAGAAATAGAACGTTTAAAAGTCAGTAGAGATTTAGACAGTTCTAATTCGTCGAAACCGCCATCACAAGACATCCACAAAAAGAGCGAAAACAAAAAAGCACCACCTCAAGACCAATCAAATCAGCCAAAAAAGAAACCAGGTGGGCAGCCAGGGCATCAAGGTAAGACTCGTAAGGGGTTTGGCAGAGTAGACCGTTATGAAATCTTACGTCCTACGGATTGCGCTTACTGTGGTCAAAAAGCATTTGTTCCTGGGGCAGTAAAAGTAGAAAAACACGCGGTAGCGCAACTAGTGGAACGTCCTATAGAAATAGTGGAGTATCAACGTCACACCTGCGTGTGTGAGTGTTGTGGCAATTTACAAGCTGGCTCTTGGCCACAAGATATCATCCCAGAACAAGATTTAGGGGTGAAATTACAGGCGTTTTTAGGATGGGCAAATAACTATGCACATATGCCCTATGAGAAACAACAAGAAATGTTGTGGGAATTGGGGCAAATCGATATTGGGCTGGGGACGTTAGTTGCAACCAACGAACGAATAACTGGGGCAATAGAACCAAGCATTAGTGAATTAAGCGATTGGGTAAAACAGACGCAGCCTAACATTCATGTGGATGAAACACCTTGGTCAGTCAAGGGAGTTAAAGAATGGCTGTGGGTAGTTGCCAATTCTGAATTCTGCCTATTTACTGCGGCTGATACTCGTTCTAGAGCCGAACTAGAAGCAATTTTGGGCACTAAATATACAGGCGTACTCAGCAGCGATGATTTTAGCGTTTATAACGGCTATCAAGCTGTTGCCCAACAGAAATGTTTAGCACATCTACGCCGTCACTTCAAGAAATTAATTCAACTTCCAGGTCTTCACAACCAAGCTATTGGTCAAGCATTCGTTGATTTAATTGATGAAGCCTTTAGAAATTACGCCCAATGGTTTGAAACTCTTGATTCCAGCCTTTATAACGATTGGGTCAATGAATTCAAATCCAAGTTGCAATCCTCTATTGATCAATGGATTAACTTAGCCGGAGCGACAGCAGGGCAGCTTTTACGTTCTTTGCGCGATAAAGCTCATCAATGGTGGTATTTTCTGGATAACCCTGAAGTGCCTCCTGATAACAATCAGGCTGAACGATCGCTGCGTTTAGCTGTCACCAAACGTAAAGTTAGTGGTGGTTCCCGTTCGATGGAGCGGTTTCAACATACTGCCAATTTGTTGACGGTAGTGCAAACCTGTCGCCGTCAAGGTAGGTCTGTAATTGATTTTTTTGCACAAGCTCTAATGGCTGACTCTAATAATAATAGTCTGTCTCGTCCTTCTTTGCTTCCTCAATATTAGACCTGAATCCTTACA
>NZ_JAVRCA010000100.1:0-22380 GCF_034530995.1 Nostoc sp. DedQUE04
GTTTCTCAAACCCAGTCCCCGTGAGCATTTGCCATTTGCGGATGAGTCTATTAGTCATTTGTCCTTTGTCCTTTGTGAATGACCAATACAACTTTTGGAGAGGCTACGCCAGCGACTACGCGGTAGTTGAATCTCGACTTCGCTCGATTACCGCGCAGTTGAAACTCTGTACAAGTGACCAATAACCAATAACCAATGACCAATGACAACCATAATTTATTGTCTAGCCGAGCCTGATTTTTTAATTCCAGATGACTTTGGTGGAGTTGGAGTATTTGGTTGGCGAGTAGTACGGAAAGTTACATTCACCCCTTCATTCGATTGTTCTAGCACTAGTAGAGGCGTAGGTTTAGCCTTTTGATCCCAATGCATAGTAGCAATCCGACCTTGAATTATTGGTTGCCAACTATCTTCGTCTTCTATCGGGCTTAGGTAAGTTTCTATACAATCAATAATTTGACTAATCGTCGCAGAAGTTGCTTGCGTCGGTAACTTCATTAACTTGATTTGAATCCGAAACAGCACCCGTTTAGCAGAATTCCCCGGACTACCAGTCTCATACTCGACATCAAAAATTTCATCTACTTGCCGTCCAGCACTATTAGCAATTCCAACCGATCCTTGTTGGGCTTGACTTGGACGCAAGGCTTGAGAAATTTTTTCTTTGATCTGAATCTTTATTTGATTAAGAATTGCAAAATGAAACACCTCCTCTGACATCCGCATTCGCAGATAATCCAGGTTAAAGTCCCGTGAGTTCACCAAATCGGGATTAGTTTCCATTTTGCGAATTGTTTCCAGCGCCAGCTTAAACTTTTTCTCTAGTTCTCGCGCGCGGAATTGTTCAAACTTAAGTTTTTTCTCCAGCCTATCCTTCTGGAGTTTAATATACACAATCAAAGCAATCACCACTAAAGCCAGTCCTCCAGAAGTTACCAACAATAATGGTGGTATTTGAGGATTACTTGCTGGTACTTCCTGGGATGCCTTTTTAGTAGCCTTTTTCCCAGAGGATTGGGCAAGAAACATTGAAGTGGACATGGTGGGAAACTGAAAAACTTGACTCCTGATGTTTAGGATGCCCAAATCTTCAAGGTCATCTTGCTGTATGATTAATATTTTTTACAGCATTTTACAAACCGTATATGTCCAGACATTTGAGCCTCGCTCCCCTATCTGAGGTTTCATCTACAAGCTTGAGCAAGATTCGTCTGATAGCCACAGATATGGATGGCACCCTGACTAGACGAGGAAAATTTACTCCCGTACTGCTACAAGCTTTAGAGGATTTAGCCGCAGCTGACATTCAAGTGCTAATTGTCACCGGACGTTCTGCTGGGTGGGTAAGTGGATTGAGTAGTTTGATGCCAGTGGCAGGTGCGATGGCAGAAAATGGCGGTTTGTACTTTCCACCTGGAAATCAGAAACCAATAGTCTTAACACCCATTCCTGATTTAGCTCAACATCGCCAGCACTTGGCTATGACTTTTGAGAATTTACAAACTAAATTTCCCCAAATCCAAGAATCTGCTGATAATCGCTTTCGCATCACCGACTGGACTTTTGATGTAGCTGGTTTGCGTGAAGACGAACTACAAACCCTAGATAATCTCTGTCAACAAATGGGTTGGGGATTTACCTATAGCAACGTGCAGTGTCACATTAAACCCCAAGAACAAGATAAAGCTGTGGGATTGTTGCAGGTATTGCGCGAATATTTGCCCCAGTATTCATCAGAACAAATTGTCACTGTAGGCGATAGTCCTAATGATGAAAGTTTATTCGATCGACGTTATTTTCCTGTTTCTGTAGGCGTGGCAAACGTGTTGGAATATGCAGATAAATTGCAACATCAGCCCGCTTATATGACCGCAGCTGCCGAAGGCGATGGATTTTGTGAGTTATCCAGTTACATTTTGCAAAGCTTCCAAATCCCAAATTAAGGGAAATTAGAATTTGCTTTAAGATAATCTTGTAGCACTAGATTTTACAACCATGACCAAAAGATAAAAGGATACAAAGCAAGTTAACTTATTTATGGAAATTCTTTATTTTGAATTTTAAATTCGGAGCAAAGCGACGTGACGGCTACTCTACCTGTTAATGTCGAATCAGAAATCTTCTACCCCAGTGCTGATGGTCAACCAGTGGCAGAAACCTACGACCACCTTTATGCTTTACTAACTACCTTAGAAGTCCTGAAACAGTATCTGGCAAATCGTCAAGCAACAGTGTTGGGAAATCAATTTCTTTACTATGCACAAGGCTTTCCCAAGTTGCGGGTAGCCCCAGATGTGATGGTGATTTTTGATGTTGCACCCGGCGGTAGGGACAACTATAAAACCTGGGAAGAGGGTCAAGTACCGACAGTTATTTTTGAAATGACATCCTTTGGTACTAAAGGACAAGACGAAATCTTCAAAAAGACCCTTTATGAACAGCTAGGTGTTAAGGAATACTGGCTATTTGATCCTAAAGGCGAGTGGGTGGAACAACAGCTACGTGGTTATCGTCTGCGGGGAGAAATCTACGAACCTATACAAGATGGACGCAGTGAACCGTTACAACTGCGCTTAGTAGTTGAGGGAAGGCTAATTGGGTTTTATCAAGAGGATACAGGGGAAAAATTGCTGATCCCTGGTGAACTGGCAGAGGCTTTACGACAGGAAGTTTTAGCAAGACAGCAGGCAGAAGAACTAGTAGAACAAGAACGCCAACGAGCTGAACAAGAACGCCAACGAGCTGAACAAGAACGCCAACGAGCTGAACAGGCAGAATTGCAGATAGAACAGTTAAAGGCAAGGTTGCGATCGCTCAATGTAGACCCCGATACTATTGAGTAACATGCACCAGAAGTTGCTAGAGCTACGCCCGTCGTAGACGTACTAGGTGTTATAAACAAGTAGACAATTTGTTACCTGTGTGTTTGCCACATTTATTACTTGAGACAGAATACAATAGATGAATCTCTAGCGCGTTTCAATCTAGTAAGTCTCAACAATACTGATTTTATAGAGAAGACTGTTTTGTACAGTCATTCACAAGCAAAACTGAATCAAAGGATAAATAAACCGCCAGCTTTTTAAGAACCCTGAGTAAGAGACTAATAGATACTTGAAGCAAAGGTTGGTGTTTTATTTGTAACTTCCACTAAAAAGTCCAAGACCAATGTCAAGTCAAGAATTTACCTTTAAATCCTGAGGTATAAAATTATGCAAGAAATTGAAAGATTCTTTGGCAACTTGTTCAGTGGCATAATCAACCGCTTTAAATATTCTGCGATGGACGCTGCCGATCGCAAAATGAGAGAAACCATCGACGATCAGATCGAACAACGGCGGCAAAAACCCAAACCCCAAGATCGAGAAGACCGCGAGTAGACCTTTAAAACAGCAAGATTTTCATTAATAGTGCTGCCCGATTGTTGAGTAGGCAGCGCTATTTCTTGACCTCACTTGGTCAAGCAACTACAACTCTTCAGAATATGTTAACCTAGTATGGTTAACTAATCTCGCACATCTAAGAATTCGGGTGTTTCCCGATTGGGAAATACACTTGGATGGAGGTTTAACCCGAATTGGAGTTGAAAATTATATGCCAGTAGTTTCATTGGCTCAAATGATGGAGTCAGGGGTTCACTTTGGGCATCAGACCCGGCGTTGGAACCCAAAAATGTCTCCTTACATTTATACTTCCCGCAATGGCGTGCATATCATCGACTTGGTGCAAACAGCCCAGTTGATGGATAATGCCTACAACTATATGCGATCGCACGCAGAACAAGGGAAGAAATTTCTTTTCGTTGGCACCAAGCGTCAAGCAGCTGGAATTATTGCCCAAGAAGCTAGCCGTTGTGGTTCCCACTACATTAACCAACGCTGGTTGGGCGGAATGTTGACCAACTGGACAACCATCAAAACACGGGTTGACCGTCTAAAAGATTTAGAACGCCGTGAAGAAACTGGCGCACTAGATTTATTGCCGAAAAAAGAAGCATCTATGCTACGTCGGGAAATGACGAAGCTTCAGAAATACTTGGGCGGCATTAAAACAATGCGGAAAGTGCCCGATATCGTGGTAATCGTAGACCAACGCCGGGAATATAACGCAGTTCAAGAATGCCAAAAGCTGAATATTCCCATTGTGTCCATGTTGGATACAAACTGTGACCCCGATGTAGTAGATATCCCCATCCCAGCAAACGACGATGCTATCAGGTCAATTAAACTGATAGTCGGAAAATTGGCAGATGCCATTTATGAAGGTCGTCATGGTCAGCTGGATGTTGAAGATGATTACGAAGATTACGACGGTAGTGAGTATGACGATGACTACGAAGAAACCGAATATACTGATGCCGTACTTCCCGACGAAGAAACAGAAGAATAGTGCTGAATGAAGAGTGCTAAGTCCTGAGTAAGATAGAAAGACTCAGCAAATTGAATAGTGCTGAGTCTTGATTTTTGAAGTTGTAAGTTGTGATTTGTCAATGAAGAATAAAATTGATAACTGAACACTCAAAACTCAGCACGGGCTAAATGCCCCGCTAACGCTAACAAAACTCAGTACTCAGTACTAAATTAGGTGAGTGATTACAACTCGAGGTCAAGTTAGGAATTGAGAGAACATGGCGGAAATATCTGCAAAACTCGTCCAAGAGCTACGCCAAAAAACTGGTGCTGGCATGATGGACTGCAAAAAGGCGCTGATAGAGACTGATGGCAATATAGAAGAAGCCATAGACTGGCTACGGAAAAAGGGCATCTCTAAAGCGGGGGGAAAAAGCGATCGCATTGCGGCGGAAGGTCTAGTAGACACTTACATTCAGCCCGAAGGTCGAGTGGGTGTACTCATAGAAGTCAACTGCCAAACCGACTTTGTTGCTCGTAACGAGGCTTTTAAAGCTTTAGTTAAGAATCTAGCAAAGCAAGCAGCGACAGCTGATAGTGTTGAGTCTTTGCTGGCTCAACCCTATATTGAAAATGAAAGTGCGACTGTAGAAGAATCCATCAAGCAAACTATTGCCACCCTTGGTGAAAATATCCAAGTGCGCCGCTTTGTTAATTTTGCAATAGCAGAGGGCACACAAGGTGTAGTAGACAGCTACATTCATACTGGCGGTCGAGTTGGTGTATTAGTAGAACTAGGTTCCCAAACTGAGTCAGTGGCTACTAATTCAGAGTTCCAAACCTTGGCACGGAACACTGCAATGCAAGTTGCGGCTTGTCCCAATGTCGAGTATGTGAGCGTAGACCAAATCCCCGCCGAAATTGCCCAAAAGGAAAAAGACATTGAAATGGGCAAGGATGATTTGGCGAACAAGCCTGAAAACATCAAAGAAAAGATTGTTCAGGGACGGATTGAAAAACGCCTGAAAGAATTGACTTTGCTCGATCAGCCTTACATTCGCGATCAGAGTATTTCCGTGGAAGACTTGATAAAGCAAGTCAAGACTCAATTAGGTGAAGAGATTCAAGTGACTCGCTTTGTCCGTTATATACTGGGCGAAGGCATTGAAAAGCAAGAAATCAGCTTTGCTGATGAAGTCGCTGCACAAATGGGCACTAAGTAATATTAGTTAGGAGTTAGGAGTTAGGAGTTAATAGGAAGTTAACTTCATAATTTATAACTTATAATTCTTAATTCCTAACTGCTTAAAGTACAGGTCAAGCAAATAGCCTGACCTGTCTTTTATTTAGTAAGAGACTTACAAATAAAAAAATATCCTAACTCCTGTGGGGTGGGCGACACGATAGCCCAGTCGATATGGCGGGCAAGATGCCCACCCCACAATATTGGATAATTTATTTCTTGGAGTTCCCTAAAAGACAGAAAATATCGCATTTAATTTAAAATATAAAATTCTCTGGAAAGTTATCCTAAAATAAATTTGTACATTTGTACTATGTAATGGTTCAGATGGGCAAGAGCGAAAAAATATGGCAAGAGCAATCGAGCGAATTGAGCAGGATATTGCAGCACTCCAAGAAGCGATCCGGGCGATCGCGATCGAACTACAAAGCGCTTATGCTAGTTATCTGAATACCTTGGGAATAGCTGTACGCAAACAGTTGATTCTCGCGAGTTACCACCTCTGTACCCAAGGATATCCCGAAAACTTTTTGCATTTGTCATTGAATCAGCGCCAACAATTGCAACAAGCCATCCGCAAGTTGGGTGAACTCGCAGCTGAACAATTGCTCATTTATCTTACAAGTGAAGAATCAGGGGAAGATGAGGTAGATGAAGGAGATGAGGAAGATGAGATGGATGAGATGGATGAGGAAGTAACACCCTCTTCATCTTCACTATTTCTTGACACTTCTAATTCTCAGTATCTCACTGCCAACACCTCCGATCCTATAGAACTGGCAAAATGGCAACAGAAATTAGAAGAGGTTGCGCAAGATATACTGAAAAAACTTTCGCATGATGCTAATCTTTTGTTACAAAAAGCTGGAGTATTGCCGAAAAAATTACCAGAACCGATTTTAGCAGCAGCGGCGGCAGCATCAGAAGCATCTGCTGAGGTCATGCCAGGGCCACCCAATTTATTAAACTTAGTAATTGAAATTGAAAATGAGCAACAGTCAGAAGATTCTGGACTGACTCAAATTATGGCTATTAACCTGCGGCTAGGAGAAATTGAATTTGCTGATGTGACACTTTCCTCCGATCGCAAGCGAATCCGTAGTATTTTAGTTCAGCTAAATAAACTAGGACGAGAGTATAAAAAGAGATATAAAGAAAAAGCGATCGCTGAAGCTGAAGCTGCATGGCGCGCTAGTTGGTTTGAGGATTAGTCATTTGTCCTTTGTCAATTGTCCTTTGTACTTTTACTAATGACTAATGACCAATGACCAATGACCAATGACTAATGACTAATGACTAATGACCAATGACTAATGAAAAACCAGATTGGATACGATTGCATAAAGCCTTGGCAATAGAAGCTGAACGTGGCTTTACAGACTTGATGGGCAGAGAATACCGTTTCAGTGAATTTCTCAGCCTAACTTTGGGCAAATTCCCAACAGGCTTACCCCAAACTGAACGCCGTCGTTGGCAAGGATTAGCAGTGCAATTTGTTAGTTATCCACATCTAGCACTGGAAGAAAGGCAGCATTTAGTAGCAGAGACTCGTAGGTATCTTTCCCAACTACAGCAAGAGGAGCAGGGGAAGCAGGGGAGCAGGGGGGCAGGGGAGCAAGGGAAAACTTATCAATCCAAAATCCAAAATCCAAAATCTAAAATTATCTCTGAGGTGAGTCGGAGACTTGCACCAAAAATTGAGCAAAAACTCAGTGATTTACCAGAAATAGGTTTTAAAAAAGCTGATAATTTGGCACGGCTTGGTTTACATAGCGTCCGTGACTTGCTTTTCTACTATCCTCGTGACCATATTGATTATGCGCGTCAGGTGAATATCCGCGAGTTACAGGCGGGTGAGACGGTGACAATAGTGGCAACTGTAAAGCGTTGCAACTGCTTTACTAGCCCTAAAAATCAGAAATTATCAATTTTAGAATTGGTAGTAAAAGATAATAGCGGTCAAATCAAAATTGGCCGTTTTTACGCAGGTACGCGCTTTAGCAGTCGCGCTTGGCAAGAAAGTTTAAAACGCCGTTATCCAGTAGGTAGCATTCTGGCAGCCTGTGGATTGGTGAAAGAAAGTAAATACGGCTTGACACTGGATAATCCAGAATTAGAGGTTTTGGCAAGTCCAGGAGATACGATTGAGTCGCTAAATATTGGGCGGGTAGTACCAATTTATGGACTAACTGAGGGCGTAGTGGCGAATACAGTGCGACAGGCGGTAATTGCTGCTTTGCCTGCTGCGGCTAACCTGAAAGACCCTTTGCCAAGTGGTTTGCGGCAGAAGTATGGTTTGATGGAATTAAAAGATGCGATCGCTAATATCCATTTTCCCAGCGATAGCGCCGCCCTACAAGTTGCCCGTCGTCGCCTAGTGTTTGACGAATTTTTCTACCTGCAACTTGGGTTACTGCAACGTCAACAGCAAGCAAGAGCGATTCAAACCAGCGCCATCCTTGTTCCACGCGGTCAACTTGTAGAGAAATTTCACGAAATACTGCCTTTTCAACTCACTGGCGCCCAGCAACGAGTTCTCAACGACATTCTCAACGATTTACAAAAACCTGTGCCAATGAATCGTTTGGTGCAAGGTGATGTCGGTTCTGGTAAAACAGTCGTCGCCGTGCTGGCTATCCTTGCAGCAATTCAATCTGGCTACCAAGCGGCGCTGATGGCTCCGACAGAAGTTTTGGCAGAACAACATTATCGCAAGTTGGTTAGCTGGTTTAATCTACTGCATTTACCAGTGGAATTACTGACAGGTTCTACAAAAACTGCTAAACGAAGACAAATACATTCTCAGTTAGGAACTGGTGAATTACCTTTGTTAGTAGGAACCCATGCGTTGATTCAAGACCCTGTAAACTTCCAACAACTAGGGTTAGTAGTTATAGATGAACAGCATCGCTTTGGGGTAGAACAACGGGCACGTTTGCAGCAAAAAGGCAATCAACCTCATGTGTTAACTATGACAGCTACCCCAATTCCCCGAACCTTAGCACTGACGATACACGGGGATTTGGATGTGAGTCAAATTGATGAGTTACCACCAGGACGGCAAAAGATTCAGACAACAGTATTGTCAGGTCAGCAACGCAACCATGCTTATGACCTGATGCGGCGAGAAATTGTCCAAGGTAGACAAGTTTATGTGGTTTTGCCTTTGGTGGAAGAATCAGAAAAATTAGATTTGCGATCGGCTGTTGACGAGCATCAAAAGCTACAGGAAAGCATTTTTCCCGACTTTCAAGTGGGGCTGCTGCACGGTCGCATGAGTTCAGCCGAAAAGGATGAATCTATTACCAAATTCCGTGATAACCAAACGCAAATTTTGGTTTCTACTACCGTTGTCGAGGTTGGTGTAGACGTACCTAATGCTACAGTTATGCTCATTGAAAATGCAGAGCGATTTGGCTTATCGCAACTGCACCAACTGCGCGGGCGTGTCGGTCGTGGCGCGGCTCAGTCTTATTGTCTGTTGATGAGCAGTTCCAGAAGCCCTGATGCTCAACAACGGTTAAAGGTATTGGAACAATCTCAGGATGGCTTTTTTATTTCCGAGATGGATATGCGTTTTCGTGGGCCAGGGCAAGTACTGGGAACTCGTCAATCAGGAGTGCCAGATTTTACGTTGGCGAGTTTGGTTGACGATGAGGAAGTTTTACTTTTAGCGCGGCAAGCAGCAGAGAAAATTATAGAAATGGATGTTACTTTAGAGCGTTGGTATTTAATGAAAGAAGAATTGAAGTATCGGTATGAGCGATTGATGGGTGGGGCGATTTTGAATTAATATATCTTGTCTGTTCCGTCTTCCCGCTTCGGGTTGTTAAACAAGGTCGTCAGCCATTCCAGACTCGTTTAGCGTCTTTCTCAGCTTATGTTGTGTATGGTATTTTATTATTGTGATTTAAATGGGGGAGAGGAAGTTACATTATGAAAAATCAAAAAATTCAACAATTATCTGATCAAGAGTTATTAATTTACCGAACAAAGAATTTAGAAGTCCCCTATACTTTCAAAGCTGGGGATGAAAGTATTTTGAGCTACTCATTAGTTTTGAGTGACAAAATACCATTGACATTCTCTTGTAAGTTTTCAACATCTAAGTTGACTAAAGGTATCCCCCACGGACACGAGATTGAAATTTGTCAAGTAATTGTCAATGCTGACAAGGTAGGTATTGTTATTAAAAATATAAAACCACTGTCTGAAAAAGCACGTCTAACTATTAATGTAAATTATAAACCTACATACATAGGTTCTCATGCTGATGTAATCATTTTTCAAGCGATACCACATTGGATGACTGTAGCTGCTAGTTTGGTTAATTCAAATCAAATAGCGCCTAGTTGGCTTATCACAGTTAATCTGTTGAGACAATTACAGTTTGAAGTGGATACATTATGGGATACCAGTACACGAAAAAAATTCTTACCGTTCTCAGAAGATAACTACAGGATGGCTCTTATTGAAAGCGCAAAACAAGCTCCTAATAATCCAAAGTTGTTACGAGCAGTCTTCCATAGTTCAGAAATGTATGAAAAATTGTTTGAAAATGTTAATTCTGCTAGTGGTAGTATTCCAGTCGCAGCAATAGAAGCATATCGTGAACTCTCATCTTTTGAAGAGATTATGAATGAAATAACAGCAGAGGGCAGAGGTTATGGCGGTGCAAAGTAGTCAAAAGCTAAATAATTAATAGTAGCCAATCAATCGTGAGGTTGCGGCAGGTTATTTGCGCTTTTTCAACTCATCAAATTCACGTTGCATTAGAGACCTTTTTTTACTCGAACTCAGGTTAATTTAACAAACCACTTTTTAATCATAATACTTGCTGCATTTCAGCATAGGCTTGATAAACACCCTTCACGTTGTACCAGTTGAGAAAAATTCGAGCAATCTCTAAAGCTAATTGAGGTTTACCTAAGTTAATTAGCCATTGCAAAAAGGGAGCCATTGTCCGTTCATTCAATGCGCCATTGAGTGACAAAATTCCCCAAAGTAACCGGTGCAGCCAAGTCATTTGAATCATCATTCGCACTTCCCATGTGGGATGCTTCTGATAAAATAAAACTCCCATCCGTCCGCGTTGAATTTCTTGGTCAATTAATCGGGGAATTTGTTCTAAGTTAAATGCTGGATGCCAGTGATATCCTACGGCTTCTGGACATTTAATTAGTGTCAAACCTAGTTTTTTTAGCCGCACGCCTAATTCTAAATCTTCCCAGCCATAGAGTTGAAAACTGGTGTCAAAAAGTCCGGCTTTATCTAACCAATGTTTGGGAATTGCTACATTTCCCGTAGCAAAAAAAGCTGCTGAAAAATCTGTGACTTTGTAGGGTTCAGCCGTTGGGTTGTTGAAATTGCAAGTATTAATAACTGCACCATAAGTAAAAAAGCGATCGCTCCCCAATTTCTCTTTCCCCTTTACTAGTGCTTCAGCATGAGCTTGCAGGAAATTCTTCAGCACTACTAAATCACTATCAATAAAGATAATTGTGTCTCCCTGCGTTTTCTCTACCCCCAAATTTCGAGCCGCAGCTGGGCCAGCATGATCTTGCTGAAACCAGCGCACATGAGGAAATTCCTTTTTGTGTTCTGCCAACCACTCCAGTGTGCCATCAGTGGAACCATCATCTACCAAGACAATCTCGTAATCAGTAACCGAACTTGGCTGACTTAACTCCTGCAACTCCAAGGCGCGGAGGCACTTTTCTAAAATCGGTTGGCGATTATAAGTCGGTATCACAATGCTGAAAAACACAGTCTCACCCACAACACTATTGATTTATCCATCTCCAGGATAGGACAGATGGGGCGCTGACACTGTTCCTTACTTGATTTGAGCTAAGGAAATAGCAAGAGGTAATAATTTTTAGTTAATTAACTTATAACCTCAGATTAATCATTATCAACTAAAGTAAATAATAAAATAATATTCCTTTATTATTAATAACTTACTAAGTATTTCAAATACAGTAATTTTTCAGAAATTAGAGTTTATTTCTACTAATTTTTTCTGCCACACAGAGGAAAGTTGAATGTCTAAATTAAGTCGGAGAGAACTTTTAATATTTCTTGCTGGCAGTGCTGGTGCTGCTATTTTGGGAGACAAACTTCTAAATAGTTTTGCTAGTGGGGCAGATACAAAAACGTCCAGTATTAGCTTTACACCTGTACGCTTACCACATCCCCTACCAATTTATCAACAACAGAAAAATTTCTTACCAACAGGAATTGGTCAGGGAGAAGTAGTTAATGCATCTGCGGATATTAAGTTAGGTAACTATAACGTTATTGATGATGTGATAGTGCCGCCAGAGTACGAACGTTATGTAATTGTCAGTTGGGGCGATCGCGTCTTTCCCAACAAAGATGATTATTTCGGTTATAACAACGATTTCACTGGATTTATTCCCCTTGGTAAAACTAATGATGTCGGGTATTTATGGGTGAATCATGAATACGTTAGTTTTCCATTTTCTAGTTTATTAGTAGAAGATTCATCCGATCTGAAAGGACTGCCCGACGCATTTGAAAACGTCATTGGTTGGGCTTTACCATCCAGCAGAAATATTGAAGTCGAAGGTGAATTTTTATATAATCAAGGCGGCTCAATCGTTCGTATCTCTCGCCAGAATCAGAATAAACGTTTTGCTGTAGTCAAAGATGCCAAAAATCGCCGAATTCATGGTCTTTCTGGGTTGGGAATCAATAGCCAACGCAATGATGACTACAAAAGTATCACAGCTTGGGGAAGTCGCAACCACCAAAAAGGTGACAAAAATTATTTAATCGGAACTGGCCCAGCTGCAAGCCAAGTTTTTAATCTCTCCTCTGATGAGTTGGGCAACAAAATTATTGGTACTGCCTTTAACTGTTCTGGCGGTAAAACTCCTTGGGGAACGATTTTATCTGCGGAAGAGAACTTCCAAAATAGCGTTACAGAAGGAGTCAAAGCTAATGGTACTCAGACAGAGTATACAGAGAAAACTATCGGCAAAACTTTTGGTTTAGTTGGCGAAAAATACGGTTGGATTGTCGAAATTGACCCCAAAAATCCGAAATTTCGTCCCCGCAAACACACTTCGTTGGGTCGTTTTCGCCATGAAAATGTTGCCCTGCGTGTTGAAAAAGGCAAAAAATTAATTGCTTACTTGGGTGATGACAGACGGGGGGGACACACTTGGAAATTTGTCAGCGCAAACACTATTTCTTCACCCACCAGTAAAACTAACAGCAGTTTATGGGAAAGTGGTACATTATATGTTGCTCGTTACAATCCAGACGGTACAGGTAAATGGATACCGTTACTTTTAACTACCGCTACCAATCCAATTACGCCGACAGTTCTATCTTCTGTAGAATTTGCTGCATTGCAGAAAGTACAAAAAGAAGGTCTTTTACCACTACCGAGACGCAATGGGGTTGCAGGTGAAATCAAAGATGGTGGTACATTTAAATACGATCGCACTAACGAAGCAAAAGCACTACCTGATTATCAAAATAAAAAACTCTCTGACTTCTACTCTAGCCAAGGTGCTGTTCTGAGTGACGCCTTTTT
Organism: Nostoc sp. DedQUE04; assembly: GCF_034530995.1. Classification (NCBI taxonomy): domain Bacteria; kingdom Bacillati; phylum Cyanobacteriota; class Cyanophyceae; order Nostocales; family Nostocaceae; genus Nostoc; species Nostoc sp. DedQUE04. The sequence goes on from NZ_JAVRCA010000100.1 coordinate 13,160, forward strand.
AGCTGCAAATTTAGTCGGGGGAACTCCCACAGCGCGTCCCGAAGATATAGAAGTGCATCCAACCACCAAAGAAGTGTTCATTGCCTATACTGATGGTGCGCCAGGAAGTGATGGTTATCCTGATTCGCGGATTTTTCAAGTTGCCAAGTTAAGTACAGATGCCAAGGCGACTCAGCAATCAGGAGGACTGTACAAAATTATTGAAGATAGTGCTGATGCTACAGGTTTAACCTTCCGGTGGCAGAGATTTGCCCAAGGTGGCGAAGCCGGTTCAGTTAATGGTGCTGGTTTTGCCAACGTTGATAATCTAGTTTTTGACAATCAAGGAAATGTTTGGGGTGTCACGGATATGTCTACCGGCACTCACAACGGTTTTGATGTAGGTGCTGAAGGTAAGCAAACCAAAATCGATCATACAGTTAGTGGTAATGTTTCTGATTTTACCGGAGTTTTCGGTAATAACTGGCTATTTTTTATCCCTACCAGTGGTGCAAATGCTGGACAGGTAATACCATTTGCTCATGGGCCAGTGCGTTGTGAGATGACCGGGCCAACTTTTGTTGGAAATACACTGATTATTTCAGTACAACATCCTGGTGAAGATTGTCCAATTAACGATGGCACAATGCTGAGTCGCAGCATTGAATTACTAGATTTGAATGGTACTACATTCAATCAAACTCGAAGTTTACCTCGTGGCAGTAGTTGGCCAAGTAATATCTCGAAAACTGATGGTGGTAAGGAGCAAGCTACAGGTATTCCCCGACCATCTGTAATTGGTATCCGCCCGAAAAATTCTCGCAGTAAGTTTATTTAAGCTGATATCTTAAAACATTCTCAATTAGCACCATTGCCCGCCCAGAAATTTCTTCTAAGGCGGTTACTATAACTGCTGTAATATATCAGCCTTGACTAATATAACACCTGGGATAATTTTTAATAACTTTATTTTGTAGAATCAAGACTGTCTATTAATGCCGAAGACCTTAATTTTAAGGTTTGTGTTATTACCCATTCTACAGTTATTGCTTGCTGAAATTTAGCCTCAGATAGCCATCTATATTTATCAAAAAAATCATTCTGAATTCTTCTTAAATTATCGAAAACATATTTTTATCAAAAAAAGTTATTGATAAATTCAAATTAATCAATATATAACCTGATGTTAATACTTAGTAATTAAATTAAGGAAAACATGACTATTTTAGTCTTTGTAAGCAACATCAGACAGTCTTAATTTGTTATTCATTGCTATCTATTAGCTGTTAAATATGTGTCAAATCTCAATAAAAATCAAGTAATTGTCGTAAATATATAGAGTTTTTATTTACCAAATTACTCATCTTATTGAGAGATGAACTGAATAGCAACCTCGTAAGCCTTAAACGGAGAACAAAGAATGAAAGGACGCTCTCACCCTAAAAACAATTTGACCCTCAACCCATCCGGTAACGAGTCAATTCGTGATGTGATTGACCGCGTTAGCTTGAGTCGGCGGCGGTTCATCATGACGGCTGTGGGTACGTCGGTGCTAAGTGTTGTGGGCGATGTTTCCATCGGTGGCTTTCTCCAAAGTGTTGATGCAGCCCCAATTCCCAAGGGAAAGGGATTTGCTGGCATAGGCTTCAAGAGCGTTCCACCAAATCTACTCAATCCAGCTACAGGACTGCTGGAAAAGGATCTTGTCAGTGTTCCTGAAGGTTACACAGCCAAAGTACTGATTGCTTGGGGAGATCCGATCGCACCTGCTGGCCCGACTTGGCTACCAGATGCTTCTCAAGATGCGGCTGCTCAAGAAAAGCAGTTTGGTATGCACAATGACGGTATGTACTACTTTCCTTTGCAACCAGGGAATGTTGTTGGTCGGACAGTAAGTTCACAAACAAGATCGCTAAGGGGCTTTTTAAACCAGCCCATCAATACTGGTCTGTTGTGCGTTAACCATGAGTACACCCAGGAATCAATTTTGCATCCAGATGGTCTGGATGTAGTCACAATTGCCAAGGTACGGAAGTCTCAGGCTGCTCATGGTGTGTCTGTTGTAGAAATTTCTAAAAATGGCAATAACTGGAGTTTTAATCGTAATTCGTCTTATGGTCGCCGCATTACCGCTAACACTGAAATTAGAGTTTCGGGGCCTGCGGCTGGCGATGCCTTGTTAAAGTCGAAGAAGTTTTCAATTCGGCCAACTGGCTCTGTTGACACCGGCACACTCAACGACGGCTACACTGCTTATGGCACAATCAACAACTGCGCCAACGGCCACACTCCTTGGGGCACTTACTTGACCTGTGAAGAGAACTGGAACGGCTACTTTGCTAATCCCACAGGAGATGTAGTTGCAATTGAGGGCATCGAAAAGTCCGATATTCTGGCAGCACAAAATCGCTACGGCATTTCAACATCATCTAGCTATCGCTGGCCGGAGGTTGATCCACGCTTCAATGCCAGCACCAACCCACTTGAACCCCATTTATTCGGCTGGGTGGTTGAGATTGATCCCTACAATCCGCAAAGCAAACTAGTCAAGCGCACTGCCCTTGGTCGGTTCAAGCATGAGAGCGCTCAGGTTGTGGTTGACGACAATAAGCGTGTTGCTTTCTATCAGGGTGACGACGAGCGCAACGAGTATATCTACAAGTTCGTTTGTGCCCAACCTTTCAATCCCGGAAATCGTTCTGCTAACCGCGATTTGCTCGATAACGGTGTTTTGTACGTTGCCAAATTCAATGACAACGGTACTGGTGAGTGGATTCCTTTGGTCTACGGTCAGCGTGGTTTGACACCAGAAAATGGTTTCAGAAGCCAAGCTGAGGTGCTTGTCAAGACAAGACAAGCTGCGGATAGAGTCGGCGCAACCATGATGGATCGCCCTGAGTGGGTAGCTGTGCGTCCTCGGATTGGTGGATATAAAGAGATTGAAGTCTACTGCACATTGACCAACAATAATCGTCGGGGCACAACTCCAGTTTCCTCCAACCAGCCAGACGGCACAACAGCAGCAGGCGGTGCGCGTCCTCCCGTGAATCCTCCCAACCCACGTCCTGACAACCGTTACGGTCATATCATTCGCTGGCGCGAAGATGGATGCAGCGTTACGGCTACAACTTTTAAATGGGATATTTTCTTTGAAGCTGGCGACAAAACTAGACCCGAAACAAATCTCAAAGGCAACATAAAAGGTGACGATTTAAGTTCACCAGATGGTCTCTGGTTCGACGACTTCGGACGCCTCTGGATTCAGACTGACCACGCAGGTGATGGTCGTGGTGACTTGACAAACATCGGTAGCAACACTATGTCGTGTGCTGACCCCAACACCAAACAAGTTAGGCGCTTCTTAACCAGCCCTACGGATTGTGAGGTAACTGGTATTACTAGTACACCCGATGGCAAAGCGATGTTTATCAACATCCAACACCCAGGCGATCGCGGGGATGCCTCGAATCCCACGATCGCCAGCAATTGGCCTAATAGTCAAGGGTATGGCCCATCTGGTCGCCCACGTTCATCAGTGGTAGTAATTACCCGTAATGACGGTGGCGTTATTGGTGGTCTTTAAAAACTATAGGAACAGATTTATTTAGCGATCGCTCCTTTGTCACTACAGTATCTTAAATAGTTTTAAATCACCTTAATCCTTAACCTAAATACGGGCAAGGATAAGGTGATTTACTCATTGTCTACAGTTAACCCATAACTTTTGTTGCTCTCTTCTTACGTTGCATCCACAATCCCATAACAGCAGCAAAAGCCGTACCACCAACAGCTAACGGTTCGGGTACTTTAGCGTAGCTTACAGTACCTACTTGTGTTGTATTTACTGATTGGTTAATCAGATAAAAGTTGTTTCCTCCGACATCTGGAGTATTTGGATCGCTTGCGATCGCAAATTGATCTGCAACAAAATAGCTTAATCCCAGAATTTTGCCATTATTAAAGCTGGCTATAGGAAAACTGTTAAAATCAGTATCATCTGCCTCTGTATAGTTAGTGCCTAAGTAGTTGAATGCCACTGCTAATCCATTCTCCACTCCCAATGTCTCAAGACCTGTATTGGTTAAGGTCGAGTCATCATACCGAAAAGAGCCGAAATACTGACCCGGGCGATCGCCAGATGTGGCATTTACGGTGAAATCATAATTAACCAAGGCAGCTTGTGTCGGTTTAATAACAGCAGCAACCGCGATCGCAACAGCAAAAGCAGCAATGCTAATGTTTTTAGCTAATTTCATCAGAAAATGCTCCGAAGCTAAAAAATGAATAATTCTGTAATTTCACTTAAATAAACTTTTCACCAATGTATATAGGTTAAGAAATAACTAATAAAAGATGATCTTTGTTAAATCCTTAAAGTTGTCAGGTATATATAAAATTTGTGTAAACTTATTTCAAAATTTACAGTAGCTTATGTTTTTAGTTTGGGCGTAGCCTTTACACATAGCAATCCTATCTAAGTTGTGAAAATGAACAAACCACTTTTTCTGCGAAATGCCAAGAAAAGAAAAAGAAGTTTTCACATCTAATTTAGGATTGCTATAGTTGCGATCAGGCATGGAGATTTGCTTGTTCCTGCAACCACGGATCTACAGGTTGTCCATCTTTGCGGCGTAATTCAATTTCCACAACCATCACTTCTTTGGAACCAGGAGGTGCAGGTTTTTTATAGAAAATAATGTCATAATCTTCTGGATTGTGTTTATGTTCTTTCAACCATTCTTGTACCTTGGTTGTGGCAAAAAATGATTGCCCTTGTTCAAACATTCGGGTAATCTGCAATTGCAGTGTGTAAGGATTTATGCGACCCATTTTCTACCGCCTTTGTTAAGTTAATTTGAGTACAAGTAATCTGCCTACCGGAGATAATCTAATGTTAATGCGAAGTAACCACATCTGACACTTCCCATACAGGTAGAACTTCAAGTTTAAACACCCTGTTATCTGTAAAAACAAAGTCCAAACCTTCTTCGGTAAATGGTCTAAGAAAGCGTCGATGCTTTCGCATTTTCTCTTCCAATAATTGATAAATTATTATTTTTACCGCTTGATTTTCACCATCTTTAGCAGCAGTTACAACTTAATAATGTTATAATATTACCTCAAAAAAATTGTCACAAACTTAACTGCACTCTACTACTAAAGTTGTACGTACACTAAGGACGAGGAAACGGATTAGTGAAGGATTGCTCAGAATTTTACACTGCCTTTACAACATTTAACTACTTAATTCTGTTATAGATTGGAAAGAGGCACGCCGCTTCAAAAACTGACCAACAGACGCAGATGGTTGTTATGCAGAGCAAAAATCAAGCTGTTTTCGCTTTAATTGTAAAAAGTACGATTGTATTTTTACCCTTATTGTTATTCGTTGGAATCGCCAGTGGACAATCTGCACCATCACCCAACCCAGCACTAACTCCGACTCCGGTGTTATCGAATTCAGAACGGGAAGAGTTAGCACGACTACGAGCAGAAAAACGAATTCAACAGCAAGTCCAGTCTGATTTTAAAAGCACTTTTAACCGCACAACTATTTTACTCGATGTTTGGCTAGTTATACTAAGTCTCTTTCCAGTCGCAGTCATTGCTTTGTTATGGCTGTTGCGACGGGTGATAATCCGGGAAATTGTTGATAGGGCGATGCAACAAGTCCAGGGAATGGAAAAATTACAAAATCAGCTAACCACCGTTAAACAAGAAGCTGAAAATGTTATTCAAGAAGCGAAAAAAATAAATTATGAATTAGAACAGGAAACGACTGCTCTACAACAAAAAATTAAAAATGAACAAGAAAATGTATCTATTCAGATATCCGATCTAGATTTAGCTAAAGCGCAGGTATTAAGTAGATTAGAAGCGGAACTAAAAAAATCTCAAGAAAATATAGAAAATTTAGAGTCAAAATTTGCTTCGGGACTATCTAAGTTAGAGTGTGATGCTCAACAACAAAAAGATATAGCATTGGAAAATTTAGGAAAATTAGCATCTACGATCGCAGAAGAACTGTCTAAGTTAAAGTTAGGTGTGCATCAACAGCAAGAACTAGCCGTTACTGATTTAGAAATATCAAAGTCGGAGTTCACATCTCAACTTTCTGGATGGCAGTCTGATGCTCAACAGCAAAAAGATATAATTTTTGAAAGCTTAACACAATTACAGTCAGAGTTTGTAGAAAAGTTATCCGAATTACAGGTAGATGCTCAAAAGCAAAAAGAGATTGCCTTTGACAGTTTAACTATATTTGAGCGGGAACTTAAATCTCAATTATCGGAATTACAGGTAGATGCTCAAGAACAAAAAAATAAAATTATTACAAATTTAGAAGTATTGCAGTCAGAATTTAAATTTCAATTATCGAAATTACATGTAGATGCTCAAAAATCCAAAGAGCTACTCATTGAGAATTTAGAAAAATCTGGTTCTGAGTTTAGTTCGCAATTCTCAGAATTACAATGGAATGCCCAACAACAAAAAATTCTCATTTTAGAGAAGTTAGAAAGATTAGAAACTGAATTTGACTCTCAACTCTCTGAGTTACAATTAGATGCCGAAGAAAGAAAGGATCTGATTCTTCAAGAACTATCTGAAATTACGCCGGAATCCATTCTAGAGGTGGTAAATTCTGAAGTTGAAGAAGAAATACAGGAACAGCCGCAACAACCAGAATTCACTGCTGATGAGTATGTAAAACAGGGAGACGATCTGTTTTCTCAAAAGCGCTATGAAGATGCGATCGCAGCTTACAACCAAGCAGTTAAAATCCAACCTGATGAACCTGTGAGTTGGTTAAAACGTGGTCTAACTCTGGGAAGATTAAAACGCTACCAAGATGCGATCGCATCTTACGATCGAGCGATTGCGATTCAGCCAGATTATCATCAAGCTTGGTGCGATCGCGGCGTTGCTTTTGGTAACTTCCAACAGCATCAGCAAGCTTTTGCCTCATTTGATAAAGCTACAAAAATCAAACCTGATGATGCCGTTGCTTGGTTAAATCGCGGTCTTTCTCTAGTAGCATTAGAACAATACGAAGAGGCAATCGTCTCTTTTGATAAAGCGCTAGAATTCCAACCCAATTCTCCCAAAATCTGGGATAAACATGGTTATACATTGGTAAGATTAGGACGCGATGATGAAGCGATCGCTAGTTTTAACAAAGCCTTAGAAATTAAGCCAGATTATGCCAGTGCTTATTACAACAAAGCAGCCTGTTACGCACTGCAAAGACAAATTGACCGATCTCTGTTAACTTTACAACAAGCGATTGAACTTAATCCGAGGTATAAAGAAGACGCAGCAAGTGACCTCGATTTTGATGATATTGCCGACGATGAACGCTTTAAGTTGTTAGTTGCAGAATAGAATGTCAATTGTCATTTGTCAATTGTCAATTGTCATTTGTCATTAGTTATTCTCTCCCTGCTCCCTGCTCCCTGCTCCCGTGCTCTCTGCTCCCGTGCTCCTCTGCTCCCCTGCTCCCGCGCTCCTCTGCTCCCCTGCTCTCCACACCTGGGTTATGTTCGCTAGACATGGCTTTGAGTTTAGATGTAAAAGAATCAGAGCGGTAGCTTGTTTCGGGGGTAAATTGCCCGATTGGGGCATGAATAGGAGCAGGCGGGAGCAGTTTTGGCTGTCGTTGATGATGGTTTGGTGACGGGAAAGGCACTGGACTTTCTTGTGAAGTTTGCCTCTGGCTGACAGCAGATAATCGCTCAAGGGTTGCCGAAGAGGTAAATTTCCCAGAAAGCGGAGACTTCAAGACAGTTTTATTGTCTCTATCTTCCTGCTTTCCTTCTTCTTCACTCAAAGATGTCTTTGGTTGATAACTTTTCAGTTGGAGAATTGCAGTATTGCTGTGTTGATAGCCGTTGCGAATCTTAGCTGGTGGTAATTGAGGACTTGTCACTTGCTCTACAGTGGGTTTTCTCTTGGCTGGCGGTAAAGCTGGCGCAGCCGATGACGTTAAGTTTTGAGGAAACTTGCTACAAATCATCCGTTCAAATTCCATGTTGAAATGATATGTAGCCTGATCCCGGCGCTGCCAAAATACTAAAATTTGCTGCACAGAAACCGCTTTATAACGACCTTGATATAGTGCCTCAATCACTGCCAAGTGTAGCCAATTAAGGGGGTATTGCGTTTGCCAACGCTCAACTAGCTCATTGGCACTATACCCACCGAGATCGAAACTATAGTTAATTAATAAAGCGATCGCCAAGTTGGCAGAGGTGTCTGGAAGTGTTGTTAACATGAGGCTATTAGCTTTAGGCAATAGGTCTAAGATTTGTCACCCACCGCATATTAGCCTAGCGTGCTTTTAACTACATGGTTTATTTTTCCAAGAGTTGCCGAGCCGATAGGCAGTGTTCCTTATTCTACTTGCCAACTTCTAGAATGCAACCCCACATAGACTGATTTAATCGCAGATGTTCGCCCAATAGCGACTAATGCCTGATAAACCATCGCTGCAACTTCAGCGCGTGTTGCAAAACGTAAAGGTGCAAGTACTTTCGGATCTGGATAGTTGACAACTATTCCCCGTTGTGTAGCACTAGCAACGGCTGTCCGGGCGTAGTCGGGAATGGTATGACGATCGCTATATACTTCTACAACACCGCTATCAATAGCTGGTAATCCCAGTCCGTTTACTAAGGAGACAATCACCTGTAGCCGCTGCACACCTCGATCGGGGCGGAAAGTGCGATCGCTAAATCCGCCAACAAAGCCACCGCTAGCCGCGATTTGGATAGCGCTATAAGCCCAAAAATCCTTGGGTACATCCGTAAAATCAGGTGCGGGGATTTTGGGAAATGGGTTAAAAGCGATCGCCACCATTGCTGCATACTGGGCGCGAGTCATGGGTTTATCTGGCTGATAGCTACCATCGGCAAAAGCATGAGTTAGATCCATCCTTGCTAATGCCTGAATAAATGGTTCTGCCCAATGTCCGTTTAGTTCGGGAGAGGCGGGGAAGGGGGGAGGGGGAGACAAGGGGACAAGGGGACAAGGGGGCAAGGGGAGTTTTTGAGGTGGGGATTCTGTCGAGGTATCAGAGAAACTGGTGTTAACCGTTACTCGATTGGTTGGGAGTAATTCTACCATGCCCTTAACTAGAGAAGGATTTAATTGATTACCTACGGAAACTAGCTTTTGTGTAGTGGCATTATATAGAACCCATTTGACATCTTTTACTATCTTGAAGTACAGTTACCGCAAAAGCC
>NZ_JAVRCA010000101.1:0-21045 GCF_034530995.1 Nostoc sp. DedQUE04
CTCTTTTCTAATTTATGGATCAAAATTTTTCTCACATTATGATTCAAAGCATAATTGGGTAAGTTGAGCTACTAAATGGCTTGGTTGAAAAATCCTAGACAATTGAAGAAGCAGCATCACCCCTCATACCCTACTAAATACTCCTGAACTAAAGAAAATAAAGCGATTGCCATCTGTTCAAATTTATCGCCGTCTGGATAGGGGCAAGGTACAGCCAAGTTTTTGTCATTTTGCCAGTGCTTATTGTATGGTTCTGGGTCTAATGGTGCGTAGATGAAAGTTAACACCTGATCGCGCCACCAGCCACTTAACTGAATTAGTTTCTTTCCTGGCAACAAGTAAAAGTTAAAACTAGGATAGTAATTATGTTTGTGGAGAGGATCATAATCAATCAAACTATTTTGAAAGTAAGCTTCAAAATAAATAGCGTCTGATGAGCGATTGTAGACTCTTCCCTTCTCCTGGATAGGAGATACTTTAAAACGTAGCCAAGGGAAATGCGCTTGAGCTATTTTTATTGCCGCGAGTTCAAATTCGATGGGAATAATAACGTTATTCATTTTCTCCTTTTTGCTTTAATAACAATTTAGAAAACTTCGATTTATTTCTAACGTTTATTTTAGGGTAATATAGTCTAAAAATAAGATAACTTTGCTAAAATTTAACTGATTTTTAAGTATCCTAATAATTGAAAACATCTAATTAAATATGCCTAAAATTCAGGAGAAAGATTGTTGGTGATTTATAGACTGCAAAGTGATGACGGGTGAACTCCCAGAGAACTGCCCTAATCACGAAGTATGTAAAGCGTTAGGTTTGCCACCTCAAAATAGAATGTGTGGCATTCCTTATCAAATATAGATCAGTTATTTAAAGTATCTACACTGGAAGTCTTTAAATCATTAGACAGTGAAGCAAAAGAAGCAGGTTACAGTGCAGCAACTAATATTTGTTACAGTTATAAAAACTATTGTTTAACTGTTGGTAGAAATGAGTTTGGTTTTAGCCTTGATATTCCAGCCGAAGCAAGAGCTTTAGGCTTTGCTGAAGCCGAAAAATGTCATATCAATATCGACGTGGTAAATTAGCGGAGATATCACACTAGACGCTACTCATTCCAAAAGTGAATTCCGTACCTCATTTAAGGTGGGCTGTACTAAGGTTAAGATAAAAATACTACAATACAGTTACGTGCAGAATCAAAAGAAATTTTCAATTAGTCTGCGAATTTGGTAGGAAATTTTCAATTAGTCTGCGACAAATTTTCACTTAGTCTGCGACAACACAAGCCAGAAACCCTATTCTTCCGTTGACAATTTTTCACTTAGTCTGCGAACCGACAGAGCAGAGGGGCAGAGGGGCAGAGGGGTAGAGGGGCAGAGGGGCAGAGGGGCAGAGGGGTAGAGGAGATGGGGAAAGAAAGAATACTAACGTTTCATTAACCAAGGCGAAGGGTTGGCAATCATATTCACCAGACCACCTAAGATTTGGTTGTAGATTCCATATAGTTCTCTACCTAATTCGACATTCAGATAGTTACACTTAACAGCAAACTCAATCCAAGTCTGAGTTTCAGCAGCCTCGGCTTCACAGTCATTCAGTTTCGCTACAAAAGCTCCTTCATATCGGCGCTTTCTCCAAGCCTCTGCCACATTTGCACACACAGAACGGGACGAGCGGCGAATCTGATCCGTTAATGAATAACGCTCTTCTACAGGAAACTTTTTGGAGAGTTCAAAGATTTTCATGGCGGCATCGAAAGCCATTTGATAAACTTTCAAATCTTTATGACTTTTAATAGGTTCTTTCTCCATCTCCTCTGCCCCTCTGCTCCTCTGCTCCTCTGCTCACTCCTTTTCCAACATGCGATCGCGGGGTGCATGTTGGCAACAGATAGAAACTATTGCGCTGCCGATAAATTTTGCTTGTCTTGGTATCGCCTTTGATGCGTCATCCAAGCGATAACCATTTACAGGGTGCTAACTTCCAGTTATAGTTAGCCCTAACTTATTATAGGCACAATGCAACTATAACTTTGACTTGGTGCAAAGATAGTTTACAAAAATTGCTCAGGCGGTTGTTTTAGTTCCGGTTTAATTCGAGAAGCTATCCACGCGCAGATCCCGCCAGACATCAGAAATCTGCCAGCCGGAATTGCCCACCGATTGTACTGGAGGATTATCAAGAAATGGAATATAGTGAGGAACTCTAGGCTCTGAAATTGCTACTGGTTGCTCCTCAACCTCAACCACAGGGGCTGGAGAATTGACAGTATTAGCTTCAAGAAGTTGGTCTTCTGCTTCTTCGATTAACTTCATCTGTTTCAAGGTAAGCTTGTCGGATTTTTTGATGATTTTCTTGGTATCTGTATCATTAGAAGTTTTCATTGGCTGTTCCCTTGAAGGCATTGGCTTAAAATTTGGATGAGTAAATTTGGTAGAAGCTAGGTATAAATAATTTGCACAGAATTAACAAGATACACCAAATCTATGGGAAATACGAGTACCTTGCTGAAGAATTTATTAATTGTGTACAAATCTGTTTTCGGGTAGATGTCCCAGCATAATCTGTTGCACAGATGCAAGTATTAAGCGATCGCTTCTTTTCTGAGATCGAGAATCGAGTCAACAGATTGTTGTTTACCAGCATTGTTAACCAGAATATCGAGTCCACCGAGTTCACGCACGGCGGATTCGACAAGTTGATTGCAGAAGTTTTCGTTCCGAATATCGCCGGGAATCGCCACTGCCTTGCGTCCTGCTGCCTTAATCAGTTGGATCGCCTTGCGGGCATCTGGCTCCTTAGTAGGGAGATAGTTGATCGCAACATCAGCACCTTCACGCGCAAAGGCGATCGCTGCTGCCCGACCAATGCCAGAATCGCCGCCTGTGACGAGTGCCTTGCGTCCTACTAACCGTCCAGAACCCTGATAAGTTGTCTCACCGCGATCGGGTCGCGGGATCATTTTGCTGGCAAGACCGGGTGGCTCCTGCGGTTGTTGCGAAAAGGGCGGACTCGGATATTGCTTAACTGGGTTCTGCTTGACAGACTGATTGGGTGTCTCCTGGTTAGGTGTCACTTGTTGGTTGAGGATATTGCCATTGTCTGAGATGCGATCGCCAATGCGCCTTCTGGTTCAATACTAGTCGTCGATTACGAGATTGCGCCATTCATTGTTGAAGTTGCGATGAATGCTGCTTGTGAGCGAGATTTTCCGGTAATTCTCGACCCATCTCCAGCCGATCGCGTAAAGCAAAATTTGTTCTCACAGGTGACTTATCAAGCAAGTATCATAGCTAAGCAAAGAAAATAAAGCGAGGAAAAGTTGCCTTTCCAGCGATCGCCCAGAAAGCAGATAGGAGGAAAAACATTATCGTCTACTCACTGCGTTTGATTAAAGGGGCGGATTCTACCAAAGAAGCACCTAACGAGTAACAACTGCTACGAACATTCTCTGGTACTGACAACACAGCTACATTGTGGGAAGATGTAAATCCCTCTTTGAAATCAATGCAACTTTTCACAATTGTCCATGAATCTTCAATAGCTGTGGGTAAATGTTCGTCAAATCTTCTATAATTTTGCTCTTGTAGTTTCTTCAAAGATGCTAAAAACCGCGCCTTTTGTTTGGCGTGTGACTGACGGCTTTCACAAATCTTACGAGCTGCGTCCAATACTTTTTTCTCGTCCCAATCTGTGATTTCTTTTACATCTGCAATGCATTCATTCACTGTGAGTCGTGTGGGGTGTGAGTTGCCATCTAAATTGGGGTTTGCTGCCCAAGTCTGGATTGTACCTGAAACAAGTATGGTAGTTAGTACAGCCAAAAATCCCCAAATCACATTTTTACAGACAATTTTAATCATAATTTCGCTTTTTATAAGTAACCTTATTACAATTAAGTCCCTAATAGGGTGTCAATCAGCTCAACTTTTGGGATGATACTGTGTGAGGTGCGTAGTTTACCGCATTTCGACAAGCTCAATGACCACCGTAGGCATCGCTCTTAGAGGGCGGAACACCATCACATGCTATCAACAAAGTAAAATCCCCACACTTGGCGCAGAGCGGCTATTTGGTGTCGCTTAGGGTTTCCTCTCTTGATTAAGAGCGATCGCTCTTAATTGGGCGGGTACGCCATTTTTCATAAAATTATGCCGCATTGGTAGCACGAGCCAACCAAGCTTGGCGAAAATGTGCCTCTATTGGCAGAATTTTGAGAAAATCCTGTACAAATTCTAATTTCCATACCAGAGGTATAGTAGGCAATATTTTAGGCGCTGATACTGCATAATTTAGAATTGCTTCCATCAATACGGCTGATTCAATTAGCGGTTCTGGATGCAGCCAAGAGGGAAAAATCCGAGCTTCAAAAGTAAATTTGTCAGGAATTTTATGAATTAAGTTTTTGAGGTTAAAGTCACAGTATTTTGTTAACTGCAATTTGGCAAGGCGCATTTGGACATCAGACCAAGACATATCACAAAAATCAGTTTCATTAATTAGTGTCAACAACTCTTCATCCCAAGCCCCCAAACGCCTGCAATGAGGGTTAGTTCCCACCAATTTTTTCAAAATTTCCCCATATGTCCACAAAATATTAACTAAATTGGTGAAGACTCTTGGTGAGCATAAGTTGACAGCATCGAAATGGAAGTGGGTCGCACCTTCACACGGAATTGTGAAACCCAATGAGCGAGCCTTGTTGAGCAGAAGCTCCAAACGCTGGTAATGATTACTATCAATAGGTGGTATAATTAGTTCACAGGGGCGTTCTCGTTCCCCCGGTAAGAGTGCAGCGATCGCAATCGGATTACCTGTATGATCGGCAACACGCATCATCCCACCAGGCCCTACTTCCACTTGAGTCGCAAATAAATCGGCAATTGGTTTAAGTACTTCCCCAGAAGCTGCTTTCGGGTCAGCTTGACAGATGACCAGTTGTAAAAGTCTGGTATCATCACTTACAATTCGATACCATTCTGGCTGCGGTTTTTGAGTTTTGTCTAAGTCGTCTTGGAGGGTGAGATCATCTACACAGCGAACAATTAAATTCCCTTCGCTATCAATAACCTCAAACCCCAAGGTGAGATTATGAAACAAGCGAGTTCCCGGAACATGACTTGGTTCAGATTGAGGGTAAAAGATGCGATGGACAAAGCCATTATGTTCTTGAGCGATCGCTTTTGCTAAATCCTGTCTGCTAAGTCCAGGCGGTGCCATTAGCTCAATCTCAAAACCAATTTTCCAATTCAACTCAGACATCACTGTTTAATGATTGCTAAAAATTAGTCTAAACTTACTATTTTGAGGTACGAGCATATTGCAATGCTTCCTCGATAATCTCGTCATTTCCCAAAATCAGGTTACGTTCAATCCTTACTTTGGCATCCTCCGGTGACGGTTCACCCCAAAATTTAGCCAGTAATGCGGCATCATCGTATTTATAATTCGACTCATTATATAGGGAGTTTGGGATTGTTCCTACTGACTGGAGAGCTTTCACTCTAGCATCTAAAAGAAACTGTTCTAGGATAGCAACATCTTTTCTACCCCAAAGAATTTTTCTGCCAATTCTAGCTTTCGCATCTTCTAGCGACTGTCCCCAATAATTAGCTAAAACTCGTGCATCCCAATAGTGATATTGACTTCTAAAAAAAGCTTGGAGTTCTTTACTTAGACCTGTTGGCTTTGGTGTTTTTGTAAAGTTTGCCTCTCTTTCAGTAATATCACTATTTGATTGATAATTCTCATTAATCTCTTGTGCAACTGCTGCATTTGTATAAGTGCTTACAGAAGCAAATAAGCTTAACAATAATAAGAAAATCTGTAACTTACATTTCATCTGGAATTTCTCCTACATTGATATAGCTAATAACTTTTGACAATGCCAATGACTTTTTAATCTTTTATTGCATTCACGCTGACTTTCAGTTGCTTATTTATACAATTTCACCGGAGGGTTTTTCGGAAAATTGCAGAAAAAAACTGATTGACTTGAGTAAATTTAAAATCACTTGAATCAAAAAGTACGAAACAACTACTTACTTACTACTTCTTCAACTGTACACTTCACTACTAAGAGTTTCAGCTTTTACGATGATTCAGGAACGCCAAATCTTTACGGGCCTCTCAAGCCCATAAAGAGAGGGAGAAAGCAGTGCTAAATCATTCGATAAATCGCGTGTAACACTCATTCTCTCGTTACCTCCTAAACGGTTACGTCAACACTCCATACCATAATTCTGGTTGCCAACCAACCGAAAGTACTAAGAATGCTTTTCTCCCGAATAATAGCCGCCAGATATGAGATGCTTCCAAACCCTTAGTCTATGAAATGTTTCTCCCTGCCTTAAAGGCTTCGCCACTAAGGAACTCTTCATTTATCACTAACAAGATTTATCGGTGTTCTTACCTTTATTGGCATAGCTGGCAGGGTTACTGGGGTTTTTCTTGTTTTCCATGCCGAACTTAGCGCTATGGCTGATTACTTCATCATTGTGCCGATCAATCCAATCGCTTACTAGCAACCTATTACAGCCGGATAAATCCCTTAAGGCTTGGTTAGTTATAGCTATGCGATCGCTGTCCCTAGTTGCCGCAGTATTGTTATATAGAACCCATTTGATATTTTTAGTGAGATTTCGGTCTACTGGGTGGATCACCACACAGGGGTTAAACAGGCGCGCAGTAAGGGTTAAGACCGTATTATACGGGCGAAAAGACATCTCAAGTTTTTGGTGTTCGCAGGGATTATATTTTTCCGAATGCGATCGCACCTTTTTCGGTGTCTGCCTATTCAGTGCTTGCCGTATCCGCGAAGGCTGTATGCTGGCAGTTTTGATTACAGCCTGAACGCCACACTATCAGGCTTCGGTGTATAAGGGTGTAGGGGAAAACCAGAATGCGGATTGACAAGTTTTGCTCTTAATTTAAATCTAATTCTTGAGTGTGCAGAACCCCTACCCCTTTACCTTTTTACAAAGAAGGCAAGAGGTAGGAGATAAGAAGTATGAATAAAAACTTTAGTTCTAAATATAAACCCCAGTTTAAAAGAAGAATTGTATCGAGCGGAAACTGCCACGAGATACAAAGCGTCCAAGATCAATCTCAAGTTTTTAAACGTGGATTTCTCCTGCCTCCTGCCTTCTATCTCCTGCCTACTGAAATAAATAACCTTCAAATCCTGTGATCGGCTGCTAATACCATAGGAGCTACTTGCTGTCAAACGCGACCTGCTGCTTTAATTAAATCGGCTGCTTTTTCACCGATCATAATAGTGGGCGCGTTTGTATTGCCTCCAACCAGAGTTGGCATGATCGATGCATCAACAACCCGCAAACCCGTAACACCGCGTACCCGGAGTTCGGAATCGACAACCGTCGTTGGGTCAGTTCCCATTTTACAGGTGCCAGCAGGATGATATCCGCTAACGCAAACTGAGCGGATGTAACTTGAGAGTGCTTGATCGCTAGTCACATCTGCACCAGGAGCGATTTCATCACCTCGAAACTGAGCAAAGGCACTTGTATCAAACAATTGGCGCATTATTCTAACTCCTTTAATCACCTTTTGTACATCGGATTGACTTTGCAGAAAGTTCATCTGAATAATCGGTGGATCTTTGGGGTCAGGCGATCGCAAACTGACACTGCCAATGTTTTGAGGATGAGTCAAACTGACTGTAACAGTGAATCCCAAACCAGAGAGGGTTTTGCCGGGAGATATCCACAGAATGTTACCGAAGAAAAACTGTAAATCTGGTGTGGTATCCAGATTCCCTTCGCTATGCAAAAATAATCCAGCTTCAGCGTTACCATTACTGGTAATTGCTGGGTCTAAGCCAGCAATTACCTGGTGTGCTACAGGATTAGTAATTGCTGGGTCTAAGCCAGCAATTATCTGGTGTGCCACAGGAACCAGAAAGTGGTCTTGGAGGTTTTGACCGACACTTGGCAAATCAACGACGACAGGAATCCCCAATTTTTGCAGGTGTTCTGCATCACCAATGCCGGAAAGCATCAGTAACTTGGGCGAATCGAATGCACCAGCACTTAAAATCACTTCAAAGTTGACTCTGGCTTGGTGCGGCTGACCATGATGCATATATTCCACCCCAACAGTGCGGGTTCCCTCAAACAGTAACCGCGTTACCAACGCTCCTGTGAGCGTTGTTAAATTGGGACGTTGGAGAATTGGCACTAAGAATGCAGCAGCAGCACTATGACGAAAACCATCTTTTACCGTCAACTGATAAATTCCCGCACCTGACTGTTGCAAACCATTGAAATCAGGATTGTGATTATATCCGATTGCCACGGCTGCTTCTACAAATCGTTGAGATGCTACAGTCGGGGCTTGAATATCGGTCACACTCAACTCCCCATCAACCCCGTGGTATGCATTGGCACCACGTTGCTGGTTCTCAGATTTCTTAAAATAGGGCAATACATCAAGGTACGACCAACCGGGATTCCCTAATGACTGCCAGTGGTCATAATCGTGATGACTACCTCGGATATAAATCATAGAATTAATCGAACTGCTGCCACCCAAGACTTTGCCACGGGGACAAAAGATTTTACGGTTATTGAGGTATGGTTCGGGTTGGGAGAAATATCCCCAGTCAATCTCTGAGCCGGGTAGGTTAGGAGATTCTAAGGGGATTTGAATCTCCGGTTTCGTATCTTCTTTGCCAGCTTCCAGCAATAATACGGTTGTTTCACCGTCTTGTGTCAAGCGATTAGCAACAACGCAACCTGCCGAACCCGCACCAATTACAATATAGTCATGTTGAGTCATCACATCCTCGCTTATAAGTTTAATTACCTCAACAACTGCAACAGTCACATGAGAGCAGATTGTAGAACTTTTCGGTCTACTGAAAGTTAAAGCCTCTAAAAAGTTTTGGCGCGATTGCCCAAATAGGTGCTGCTGAATTTAAAATTTGGCTGTCTCCTCAGACCCCTGCTCCCTCCGGTCGCCAAAAAGAAGAGGATCATCCAACTTCGGCCTTACCTCTTCCTTCTGACTTCGTTAAAATAGGAGTTGTTAATGCATTTTTTCTTTGATTTAGCCACCCGAACATAAAAATTATAGGACTTACGCACTGTACTAAATAACCATCTTATGCATGGACATAAACACGTTGTTTCAGGCTTTTATTAATAACTCTTGATTGGCTGCGATCGCCATACAGCCAATGTTCATACTAGCTAAAATAAATCTTAGAGTAGGCAATAAAAGTTAATAAACATCAAAAATGCTTGAGAAAGAAGTTAACGTCAGAGATAGTTTTCGCTCAAAACAGCCTGGGGGCGGCAGCGATCCGAATAGTTTTGATTGTAAAGAGACATGGTATCCCATCCATTACCTACAGGACTTAGACAAATCAAAACCAACCCCTTTTACAGTGCTGGGAAGAGATATTGTAATTTGGTGGGATAAACTTGCCCAATCTTGAAGAAGTTTTGAAGACCAGTGTCCTCATCGTTTAGCACCGTTGTCCGAAGGCAGAATTAGTGATGAAGGGTTGCTGGAATGTCCCTATCACGGTTGGGCTTTTTCTGGCGATGGAAATTAGACTTGTCGCTTTATAAAAAATTAGTGTCTGAAACCCTTGCTTTGCCTGGCTCGAAAAATTCAAAACCTTTATTAGGCGACAAGTCTATTGTCAAAGGATTCCTCCATCAGTGAGAGGTTAAGATAATGGCACAATTGTCAAGAGGGTGCAGGAAAAGGCGATAAATCTAGCTTGGAGACTGGCTTTCGCAGATATTTAACCACACTTAAGTCTTGATTCTCTGGGGCAGCGAAGTACTTAATCGGGTCATCGGCTTTGCCTTTGTCATTTGCGACACTAAAATGATACAAACCACGAAAAATCATTTCCAAAGAAATGCGGTCAAACGGTAGAGATAATTCGTCAGCAACTGCATCTCCCAAGTCAATCAAAACAGCATAAAATAACCAAGTAGCCCAGACTTGTAGCTTGATACCATTAATAGAACCAGTCCATAAATAAGATAGCCTTAGCAAGCGTTTTACTGTGTAGAAAGCTTCTTCAACTCTCCATCTTTTGCGGTATAAATCTGCCGCAACATAAGGAGGTAAAATTTGTGGTTCAAGGACAGAAGTAATGTAAGAATAGCTAGTTTTACCAACTTTCATCTCGATTAAACGTAAAGTCAGTACTGGTGCGCCACCACGACCATTACCAAGTTGAATCAATCGGTCTTTAAGAGAATGGTCATAGCTAAAAATCTTGAGATATTTAATAGATGCTTTGGCTTTTAAACGAGTAATAAAATGGACTTCTTGGTTAATAAGCTGTTGCAAGAATTGGAAGTGATAAAAACCTCTGTCAAGTAAAATCAGAGTTTTAGCTCTTAGTAAATTTAGTAATGCCGCTTCAAAATTGGTGTCTGATGCTGCGGGATTAGTGTGAAACCAAACTTCGACAGGTAAGCGAGTTACCAAATCAATAATTGTACAAATCTTACCTGCTAGTTGCCCTGCCTTCAAGTCTTCCAGGCTTTTTAACTTCCGAAATAAAGCTTGTCTTTTGTTGACCCATCAGCAATCCAAATTCGTTCAAAATTACCCAGTGCAAACTTAACGCTATCTGGTAGTGGCCGCCTGAGCCGTTGTTGCCAATTAAATTCCAATTGAGGTAGTAAATCTTTAAAGACCCGCTCAAATAATTCCGAAGGGAAAACTAAAAATCTTTCTGATAGAGACTGTTGAGCAACTTTCAGTAGACCGAAAAGTTTTGCGATCGCGGGGCGATGAATACTTGCCCCAGTGGGTTTTTAATTAAAAAATGTGCTTTTAAGTACTAACATTGGATAGCTCACTTGGACTTACAACATAAGTAAAGGTAATGAATCAGCCAAAGAGATAAGAGCAACTTTCGCACCAGAACATAGTAGTAGTGCTATTTCAGAAAATTTTGTAAAGGAGTTGCGTGACAATTAAGCTAGAGGAATATCTGGTTTGGCTATGACTGCAACTACCCCAGTTCTAACTGATAGTAAAACTTTGAATGAAGTGGTTAACTGTTTAACAGAAAATGTTCCAATTAAGACCCAAGGCAAGTGTGAACAACAAAATATATTTAAAATTTTAATTCGAGCAGCTACTCAAAGAGTTGGTATTGAAAGCAGCTACCGGATGAAAAATCAGTGCCGGATTAAAACTACTGTTAAAAATCCTACCATTCGATTTTTATTTGTGGCTTTATCCTTTTTAATTATCAACATCTGGATTTATCTAGTATGGCATTATCTCAGTTGTTTAAAAAGAAGCACTAAGCAAGTTTTTTCTCATCTATTTACGCTCAAACAAATGCTTGAGTTTTTACGTCAAGCAGTAGACCGCAACTATGGAGTAGCTTGCCAAGTTTGTTTACCGTCCGGCTGATTTTGGTTGGTTTCTAAAGAAAACTAATAAGTTAGGCTTATCATTTATCACCGACAATCAGCTTTTGCACTTTTCTCCAAAAACGGTATCGCACACTACTATTTTTTAGCGATCGCAAAACTTTTCGGTCTACTGAATGTATATCAGCAAACAGTCACTAATCTTTATTACCCTGTCAAACATCTGCTGACAAGTTTTTTGGAGGACAGCATCTAGGTATTCATTATAGGCAGGCTCACCCAGGTCAGTAAATTCTGAAAGATCCGCAAAATGATCCATATAAA
This sequence comes from Nostoc sp. DedQUE04, assembly GCF_034530995.1. Classification (NCBI taxonomy): domain Bacteria; kingdom Bacillati; phylum Cyanobacteriota; class Cyanophyceae; order Nostocales; family Nostocaceae; genus Nostoc; species Nostoc sp. DedQUE04. Next base: position 11,706 of record NZ_JAVRCA010000101.1, read on the forward strand.
ATAGCCAGATATTGGACAAGTCTGCGTCATTCATGAGTTTTCGCTTAAGTTCTTGCAATTGGTCGATATTCATATTGTGAATATTGAGTAGATAGGATAAACAGACAGTACTGTTAAAAGTTATCAATTATTTTTGCGTTAGAGTATTCCAACTAAAAAATGATCCAAAACTTCAGTCACTTCGACAAAAGATTTCAACGAACCATTTTTTCAAACTTGGTAAGCGGTAGATTTGTTTTTCGACTTCCGCCATTGCTTGTTGTGTAAGTTTAACTCCTGTATGATAAATCTGCTCAACCAATGTAACCACAGGATTTTTGCCCTTGAAAGTTAGGGTAGAAGCAAACTGAAGTACGGTATCAACACTCTCGAGTAAACTACCACGCCAATGTTGCTCAAGCCAACCAAAAGCGCGCTCAACAGGATTATATTTACTGTGATAAGGAGGATAATAAGCTAATTGAATTGTCAGTTGAAATTTATCAGAGAACTCAAGGATACGATACATAAACTGAGTTCGCCGAGAATGATTTTCTGATCCGTTATCTTGGTTGATGACTAATTTCCGAATGTGAGCAAAGCGGTCTAGCACACTCATCCACCATTGTTCAAGTATGTCAACGATACAATCAGCAGTCAGTTTGGACTGTACGAAAAATAGAAATAACTCGCCCCCTTCAGGCAGAAAAATCCCGTAAGGGGTAAGTGCTGAACAAGTTGAAAAGTCGTGGTCGTATGCTACTGTTTTGACACGGGTCTTTCCACCTCTATCGAACTCTCCAATTTTGATGCCCACCTTGGCATCTATAGAAATTCTCAGTGTTGTTTGGTCATCATCCGCTTGCTGATTGATGCGGTTAACTTCTTTAAAGATGGCTTCTGTTTCTGGTATCTGTTTGATTGGTTTTGTTTTAGCCACCCTTTTTAATCCATAACCTAGTTGATTTAATCTTTGTCGAATTACCTCCGCTGTTGGAAGTTCTTCATCTTGATACCCTTTGATTTGTATCAACTGATGACAGACTTGCGCTGCTGACAGCCTGGTATACAACCTTGTACTCTCAAAACTTGGGTCTGTTTGGCTTTGTGGCTCTACAATTGAGCATATATCTTCTAGTAAGTTTGGCAGCCTATGTTCAGTTGGTTTGCTGCCTCTAAGCCGGAATGAATCTGCTATCGATATTCCATGCTCTAACTCCTGCATCCCTTTACGAATTGTCCGTCGATTCCATCCTAGTTCTCGTTCTGCAATTGTTGCTCCTCCTCGTCCCCATCCTTTTACAACCTCTGCCATGAATTGTCTTCGGTCACTTCCTTTTAGCTTTTGTGCTGTCTTGATGTACAACGACCTCAGACTATCACTTAGTTGGATTAACGATTCTGGAGACATAAACCATACTGCACACTAATTATTCTCTCAGTATCCCGATTTTTGGATCATTTTTTCCTTGGATTACTCTTACGAACTGGTTTTTCAATTTTTTTGATGAGTTGGCGCATTTCTATAGGATTCATTCGAGTTACACAGGGTAGGACATTCCAGAATACAGCAATTTAGAACCAAATCCGACCCGACAGATTTTACCGTTTGTTGTATGGGTGCAGATTAACTTGCGTAATTTATTCAAAAAACACAGATATAAAAGTAAGACATTCATCATTTAGTTGCAAGATTAAGGAATATTTCGGTGCATCACCTTTTCTTGGCTTTACTTAAAAATAGGCTTCACCGCTTTACCTTGTTGAGTGCAACTGTGCTAGTGTCTTTAACTGCGACACCACTGACTGTAACTAATTTAGGGATGAAGATTACATCAGCACAAGCGCAAACGACACAAAAACCCGATGTCAAGACGTTGAGGTTCTTAGAAAACTTGGGAGGATTAGAGACGTTTCAAAACGTTTTAGTTAATTATAAAGAGATTGGTAATCGTCAAGGGCAAGCTCGGACTTTGACTGCGCTCGCAGGCTTACACTACAGCCTTGCTCGGTATACTAAAGCCTTAAAGTTCTATCAACAAGCCTTAGCCATTCACAAACAAATCGGAGATCGAGAAGGGGTAGGTGCGAACTTTAACAACATTGGGTCAGTTTATTACAAGCTCGGTCAATATACCAAAGCTTTGGAAGTTTATGAGCAAGCATTAGCCATGCATAAACAAATTGGTGATCGGACAGGGGTAGATACGGACTTTAACAACATTGGGGTAATTTATTACATCCTTGGTCAATATACCAAAGCTTTGGAATTTTTTGAGCAAGGATTAGCCATGAATAAAGGAATGGGCGACCTTAGAGAAGCACTGACTCTTTACCAGATTGGGTCAGTTTATTACAAGCTCGGTCAATATACCAAAGCTTTGGAATTTTTGGAGCAAAGTTTAGCTATTCGTCAAAAAGTCGGTGATCGGATAGGGGAAGGTGATAGCTTTAATGCTCTAGGGTTGGTTTATAGCGATCTCGGTCAGCGCACCAAAGCTGTAAAGTCTTATCGGCAAGGTTTAACCGTTTATAGACAAATTAACGACAAAGCGGGAGAAGCTACAACGCTTATGAATGTCAGGGGAGCTCACCTTTTTTTGAGTGAGTATCTCAAAGTCTTAAAATCTTATCAGCGAGCGTTAGACATTTACAAAAAAATTGACAATCAGGCAGGGCAAGGAGAGACTCTTTACAAGATTGGGTTTGTTTACAAGAAACTGGCTCAGGACGCCAAAGCCCTAGAGTTTTATACTCAAGCATTAGCAATTTTCAAACAAACTGGCTTAAAGGCGGAGGAAGGTAAGACTCTGAATTACATTGGGGACATTTACTTCGATCAAAATCAGTACGCCAAAGCCCTAGAGTTTTATACTCAAGCGTTAGCGATTTTCAAACAAACTGGCTTAAAGTGGGCGGAAGGTACAATTCTGACTAACATTGGGTTCATTTACAATAACTTGGGTCAGTACCCGAAAGCTGAAAAAACACTATTTGCTGCTATTGAGGTTAGAGAATCTCTGCGACCAAGATTAAAAGATGACCAAAAAATCTCAATCTTGGAAACTCAAGCAGTTTCCTACCGCTTGTTGCAAAAAGCCTTGGTAGCTCAAAATAAAAATACTACAGCATTAGAAATTGCCGAACGCGGTAGAGCCAGAGCGTTTGTGGAATTATTAGCCTCAAAGCTATCCCCTAACCCTAATATTAAACAACTCAAACCACCTAACATCAAGCAAATTCAACAAATCGCTCAACAACAAAAGGCAACACTTGTTGAATATTCAATCATTTACCCCTTTCAAGTTCAAAGTAAAGAAGAACGGCATCCACAACTCTACATTTGGGTAGTCAAACCTACAGGTGAAGTCATCTTTAAGCAAGTAAACCTCAAATCCCTGGATAAACCCCTAGCAGACCTCATTACTAAAAGCCGTACATCCATCCGTGCCAGAAGTGGTGATGCAGTAGCTATTCCTGGAGAAGCATCAGCGAATCCTCACCAGAAAAAACCATTACAGCAACTCTATCAAATACTTATTCAACCGATCGCCTCAAATTTACCACAAGACCCAAATAGCCGTGTCATTTTTATCCCTCAAGCCGAGTTATTTTTCGTTCCCTTCCCAGCTTTGCAAGATGAGTTCGGCAAATACCTAATCGAAAAACATACTATTCTCACCGCTCCTGCTATCCAAGTTTTGCAGTTAACCCATCAGCAAAAAATAAACAAGCGCAAAGCAATAAAAAATCGTACTGCATTGGTAGTCGGTAATCCGACAATGCCCCAGCAGTTGTCACCGCTAGCAGGTGCAGAACAAGAAGCACTGCGAATTGCCAAAATACTGAATACGCAAGCATTAACTGGTAGTAAAGCTACTGAAACTACTGTTAAACAATTAATGCAGTCGGTTGACGTGGTACATTTGGCAACCCACGGGCTACTGCATGATTTTAAAGGCTTAGGTGTACCGGGAGCGATCGCCCTTGCTCCCTCTAGTCAAGATGATGGGTTGCTAAGAAGCGGTGAAATTTTTGACATGAAACTTGATGCTGATTTAGTAGTGCTGAGTGCTTGCGATACTGGCAGAGGAGACATCAAGAACGATGATGTTATCGGTTTGTCTCGCTCTTTGATTAGTGCCGGCGCACCCAGTGTTATTGTATCTTTATGGACAGTGGCGGATGACTCTACAACATTGCTGATGACAGAGTTTTATCAAAATCTGCGGCGAAACCCTGATAAAGCTGTTGCATTGCGAAATGCTATGCTCTCAACAATGAAACAGTATCGCCATCCTATAGAATGGGCAGCATTTACTTTGATTGGTGAAGCTGAGTAAATTAGGTTTATTCCCATAACAGTACTGAAGGTAAATTATCGCTGGCAAGCCGTAACAACTCGTAGCCAATTCCCGCTGTACATCGGAAGATAACTGGGATGAATAGCGCACTTCACCTTGAGCGATCGCACAATTAATTGTCCTGTGTGGAGTGATTCGGGGCGATGATGGTATGCCGCAGAGTGGCAAATGACAACCAATGGTTGTCACGCATCTGGCTGAGTTACATCGTGGGTGCTGTTGATAGTTGCGTTTAACTCTTGTGTGACGGCAGTTTCAATATGTTTCGTTATTTCTGCGTAAAACACAAAACTTTAACTCAAGGTTTTATACTGAGTTTTGTATTTTGGCTTAAAAGGGATACTTGCAGCGTATCAGCTTGTGAGAGTATTTAAAAAATCGTTACCTTTGTACCTATGAAGAGAAGATGCTTTATTCGCTACCCTGAAAATAAGGATTCGTGCAGATGTTAAATTCGATATGCTTAGTCCCCTGTTAGTAACTAAGTTGCATCTTCCATCGCCACGTTCGCCTCTGGTGCAACGGAAACGCCTCTGGGAGAAATTAAATCAGGGGCTAACCAGCAGACTGATTCTGATTTCGGCTGCGGCTGGCTTTGGTAAAACAACTGTACTGAGTGAATGGGTAGCTCAAACTCAAGTGTCTGTAAGTTGGCTCTTCTTGGATGAGCAAGATAACGATCCAACCCGCTTCTTTTCATATATTGTTGCTGCTTTGCAGCAGAATAATAAAGATATTGGAGAAGCCACGCTGGCGATGTTACGCTCAAGCGAACTTTTTACATTTCAAGCATTTTTAACACCTTTGATCAATGAATTAGCGCAACTTGAGACAGCCCTAATTCTTGTTTTGGATGATTATCATCTGATTACGACTTCCGAAATTCATCATGCACTGACTTTTTTTCTAGAGCATTTACCAACGCAGATTCATTTAGCGATTGCAACTCGTGTTGATCCACCACTACCTTTAGCGAGATTCCGCGTCCGTAGCCAGTTAATGGAACTGCGGGCAAATGACTTACGCTTTACTGATGAGGAAGCCGCAACATTCTGGCATCAGTCCATGCCACTGTCATTAACAGAGCCACAGATAGCAACCTTGCAAATGCAGACCGAAGGCTGGATTGCCGGGTTGCAGCTAGCTATGCTCTCGCTACGTAATAGTCCTGATATAGATGTGTATATTGATTCGTTTAGTGGTGACAAGGGCTATATCTTAGATTATCTAGTCGAGGAAGTTTTACAAAGGCAATCGCCGTCCTTGCAATTATTTTTACTGCGAACCTCTATCTTGGGGCAGATGTCTGGCTCCCTGTGTGAAGCCGTTGTGGGAGAAGATGCAGTGAATGGAGCTTATATTTTAGAGCAATTGGAGCGTCAAAATTTATTTGTAATTGCACTCGATGGTAATCGTACCTGGTATCGCTATCACCATTTGTTTGCCGAGTTGCTGCGTCATATTCTATACCGGATAGAATCGGATTGCGGCTGGAAATATCATCATCGTGCTGCCCAATGGTACGAACAACAGGGATATATTACAGATGCAATTCAACACGCCATCTTAGCAGAGTCATTTGAGTATGCAGCAGCTTTAATTGAACAAGAAGTTCAAACGAAAGAAAACCCTCGGATTGATGCGATCACCCTCCGAAATGCTCTGAACAAAATACCCGCCCAACTGATTTATACCCGTCCCTGGTTACTTATAGCTAAAGCGTGGGCAGCATTCACCTCTTCCCAATTTCCAGATACCATCGTTGTCATCCAAACCCTGGAACGATTGCTCAATCAAGCCATTTACGCAGCTGAAAACAGCGATCACCTTTGGGGTCTAGTTGTCGCGCTCAAAGGAATGCAAGCCCGCCAGCAAGGAAATACAGCAGAATCGATTGCATTTATGGAAAAAGCTTTGCAATTATTGCCGTCAGATAATTCCTGGTTGTGATCGCTCATCTTGCTCAATCTTGGTGTCACTTATTTTGTTGCCGATAATTATGAGGGAGCAAAGCGATTACTGAAAGAAGTTAGCTATATTGGCAAGGTACGAGGTACGGCCGATCCAGCGATCGCAGGGCTTTATTTACAAGCACAGTTTCTCGGATTGCGGGGAAAAGTTGAGGAAGCAACTTCCCTGTGTCAGCAAGGTTTGGAACTGGCAACAGAACGCCGTTGGTTAGCAACCTATGCCGGAGTATTGGTGCAAGTAGCTTTAGCAGATTTATTAAGAGAACAAAATCAGTTAGAAGCAGCCGCACAACATCTGACCCAAAGTATCGATCGCGCCATTCAAAACCAGCAACCCGGATTGATGATGGGTTATATTACACTGGCACGAGTGCGTCTATCTCAAGGAGACTTAAGAGCAGCGTGGGCTGCCATTCATGGAGCTGAACACTGTCAACCTTGGCTGTGGCCTACCATCCTTACAGTTGAAGCTTGTAAGGTGAGATTATATCTGGCAGAAGGAAATTTAGATAGTGCGATCGCCTGGGTAGAGAAAAGTAATCTGAGTGTAGAGGGTGAACTGCGCTACAGCATAACAGAACAGTGTCCGACAGGTTCCGAACTCGATTACTTAACTTATGCCAGAGTGCTTCTGGCTTACGGTCAACTACAAGATGCCCTGCGATTGCTAACTCGATTGCATGAATTTGCTCAAACAGGTGGACGAACTATCCGCGTCATGGAAACTTTGCTTTTACAAGCCTTGGTTTTGCAAGCTCAAGGAGATAGGGAAGAATCTCTAAATTACCTGAATCAAGCCCTGAATATTTCCCGCCAAGGTAATTACATTCGGCTGTTTTTGGATGAAGGAAAACCAATGGCAGAGTTATTGCAACACGCACTCTCAAACAATGTTCATTCGCCGGAAGTGAATTGTTTGTTAGCCGCATTTGGTTTAGAGCAAAACAAATCTGTTTCAGTCTCAGCGTTGATTGAGCCATTAACTGACCGCGAACTAGAAGTGCTAGATTATCTTGCCACTGGGATGTCGAATCAAGCGATCGCTGACCAACTGTTCGTCAGCCTGGCGGCTGTCAAATGGCACGCTCGAAATATCTACGGCAAATTGGAAGTGAACAATCGCACTCAAGCTGTGGCGAAAGCCAGAGAATTGGGGCTTTTATCGTAGCAGCAACTCCAACTCCAAACCTATCCTTTCGGATAGTGAACGAATGACGGCATTTAGATAAACTGAAAAGACAGTACGGCCTTCTCCCAAAGAGCTACGGTGTACACACAAGTATATCCAGAGCGAGTTTCCAGACGAAAAAGGTGGATTCAAGCTCGTAAAGTCCACGAACCAAAGTAGTAATTCCAGGAGGTTTCTGAGAACTGTAACCAGACCAACCGCCAAGTCTTTGCATAATCCAAGTAGTCCGAGGTAAAGAATTAAGAGGATAAGGATTTTTTTGTTTTTGGGTTTTGCCATCTATTGTTGGTGCAAGATTAGACAAGCACTGTTGTTGTAGTTCACAAAAAGCTAGTGTTGCAGGTAATTCAGGATTATCCCGCCCAATAATGAATGGCACGCTTGTTAATCGCAAAGCCCTCATATAACTTGCTTTTTGAGTGTGGGGAGTGTGGGGAGTGTGGGGGGTAAGACTTCTTCCGCGTCCTCCCACACCTCCCACACCCAAAAGCCAGGAATACCAGGGATTTACGCTTTTCAAGCGTGCCATTCCCCTTATTACTTTAATTGGACTTGTGTGTACACCGTAGCCCAAAGGGAGAGGCTAGCGCCAAGGGGTCTCCCCAAAAACTTACAAGCTTATCAACCTCATAGCTGGAGGATAATCAGATGAAAGCAATTGTATATGAACATTTTCAAGCAGAACTTTGCAGAGCGAAAACATTTATTACAGAGCAAGACTTTGAATCAGCGTGGATAGCCCTACAACGCGCTCACATTCTAGGGCAAACTGATGCTATCGCTCATACAATTGCCCATTGTAATATGCTAAAACTCGCCTGGAAACAGCGAGATTTACAGGAGATTTATGGGCAATTACTGTCAACATTTCTAGCAATTCCCTTGACACTTTCGTATGGAAAAAGGAGATTCCTCAGAGGAGGGAAAGCCAATGTTGATGACTCAAAAAAAATGTCTATCCCAGAAGATGTTCAACGAATACTGGATCAGTAGTTTTTCAACTTGAATTACTTTGACAATTAATCTGCTATTCACCAATGTATCAAAAACTATCCTTTTGACTATCCATTCGGTTAGGGATGAATTTGAGCTTCAGAGCGACTGTGGAAGTACAGTCACGCATTAATAAGGTTGGTATCACAATGGAATGGACGATTCGATGGTGGAAAATCTCAGTTCAACGAGTTTATCCCACGAATGCACAACTGTCTCAAACCTATAATCAAGCTGCTTTTTGGTGGCATCAGCATCTGCGGCTTCTGGGTTATAGCCATGCTTATAGAGAGTTATGGCGAACGCTGAAGAATGCCGATATCCTGCTTCCCGGTAAAAATAAATTAACCATTTGTGATTGCGGTATTGGCACAGCAGCTTTTAGCCTTGCATTTGCTCAAACCATTAACCCCAAAGCACATATCTGGCATTTGCTAACATTCATTCTCGTAGGATTGTTTATGGGCTTGGAATTTGCCCATACTTTAGAACTGCTTACCAAAATGCAGTACGATGGGGCGCTGTATGTGACAATTCAGAATAGCCTGTACTTGAGAACAGGGGTAATTCCTTGGTTATTCTTCCTCCATTCATTCCAAACCTCAACTCCTTGCTTAAGTATTGCCAGATATTCTTCATTCGCCATTACCAGCTAACCTCTCTACTTAATTCAGATTTATTAGCTGTAGTTACTGTTTTAGCACGGAGTAATATTTTATCTTCACCTCGTCTTTCTATTGCTACAATCTCAAGCTCTGCCTCTGGGTTATTTTCAGCTAGTTCCTTAAAGCTGGAGTTTAGACTAAATATGTCAAATCCCAAGAAAAAATAGGAGGTCTGATTGA
>NZ_JAVRCA010000102.1:0-20249 GCF_034530995.1 Nostoc sp. DedQUE04
CCCCATGCCCCATGCCCAATGCCCAATGCCCAATGCCCAATGCCCAATGCCCAATGCCCAATGATTATTTTGTATTTTTAATTTTATTTAATTATGATGCTCAAATTTCTAAAGCTTTTGCGAATCTTTATTATTTAATCTGATGAAACTTGCAATAAATGATCATTTATTTTGGTGTATATCTGTCTGCTTATTTATATACAAAGAGATTATTTAAATAAAAATTTATTTTAACTAGCTAATTGCTAAATATTTTCAACATTAAATATTATATAAATATGTTTACTTAAATTAAAAATGGCAGAGAAATAGGGATACCATTCTCTGCCATTTTTTATATTATTTTAATAGTTGGTGCTACCAACTTTTTTTCAGTCTAGGTAGACAAATCTAGATTATGAGAATTTTAGCTTTGAGCTGCTTGGACAAACCCTAAAGTTAAGCTGTCTTTAGCGAGGAAGTGAGATAAATGATACGCACGTTCCTCAGTTTTCAACAAAATCTTTTCGTACAGATAGCGCGTACCTCGATCGCCTAAACTCTCTGCCTGAGCAGCTTGGCGACGAATTACGCCAATGATTGCTTGTTCGGCAGCTAGATCGTTTTCCACCATTTGGCGAGAGGAATATACGCCTTCAGATTCTTGCTCAAAACAGGTTAATTCTGCTAATTTGCTGAAGGTAGCTACTGGCACACCACCCAGTCCATCTAAACGTTCTCCAATTTCATGAACGTGGTCTTGTACTTGGTTGTAGCTTTCGTTAAAAAACTCATGCAGAGAGTAAAATTCTGAGCCTTCAACTACAAAATGATGCTTTTGGTACTGCAAGTACAGTGCCTGGAAACTAGCTAATACAACGTTAAATCCTTCTGTTACTGGAGCAGTTACACTGCGATCCAGTAACACAGGATTGTCATATACATGACCAAAATTCCGTAACAAAGTTTGCGTTTCAGACATTGTTCTCCTCGCTATTTAGCAATTATAGATTTTAACTGCTTATTCTTTACATATTAACATTTTCACAATAATAGCAAGCCAATTTGCCATCACAATATTTTGTATTTTTGTTTACTAAAAGTCTTAAGTTTATTGTTTGCTAGATTATGGCACGCTCATCAAGTTGTGTATATTTCTCATTACTGTTGACATGAAAATTTAAGTGTGCATCCATCCCGAAGGGAGGAGGGGAGATGGAGGAGTAAATGCCTCCTTGGCTTAATATTCCTCGTCATCCCCCTCATCTCCCTCATTGGGGGATTGCAAGAATTATATTTTTTTTCCAAAATTAATGAGAATTGTTTGCACTTAAGGTATGCTGGTTTTAAGAGGCTAGACTACTAAGATTTTCAAAAAGCAGGAAGTTAAATGGCCGTAGTTACTACAAGTTTGTTGCACTTTGAGGGCAATTCTCTTGAAATCGTATAGTTCAGAAATAGAAATAAACCACCTTGTAGAGGTGAATTGGGTAGACCGCTGGCAAGTCTATCAACGCTTAGAGGAGTTAGACATTCCCTGTAGTTGTGCGACTAACCAGCCATTAAAAGTTGAAATTAGCAATCTGACTGCGGCTGTTCAACTTTGGAGTGTAGTACGGCGATTTACAGCCTCTCGTCAAGACCAAATTTGGACTCTTGAGTGTTGCTGGAAAAGTCGCTATCAACAGTTCTAATTTTTTGCTACTGCTGAGAATATCTCGCTTGACAGCTTGTTTTAGTAAAAAGGAGGTTAAAAAATGGGTGCATCTCACAATATGGAAGTATCAAAATTTTGCCTTGAGGGCAGATTTATAGATTTTGTTATTAAAGACGGCTATAAGCTAAAAGGTTTACTGCTAAGTACTCATGAGGGTGAATGCTACGTTAAACTCGCTAAACACTTACGGGCTGCTTTTGATTTGCGGCTACCAGCAGGTACTTGGCTACAAGTTGTTGGTTATAGAGAATACGATATAAAAAAAGACAAAGTTACACTCAAAGCTGAACGTGTGATGGCGGCGCGTTCTGAAACAGCAACAATTCAAACGATCGCAGCAGTCCAAGAACCCCCATCGATTGATAATGTTAAGGTAAAGCCAGCTAAGGCTAAAGCCACTATTTTGGTGTGTCAAAAGTCTGATTGTATGAAACGCGGTGGTAAAGGAGTTTGTCAGGCGTTGGAGGCAGCTTTAAGCGATCGCGGTTTAGAAGACCAAGTTACAATCAAAGGCACTGGTTGTATGAAGAACTGTAAAGCCGGGCCGAATTTAGTAATGCCAGATAAAACCCGCCATAGTCGAATTCAAGCTGCACAGGTTCCAGCGTTAATGGATAAGCATTTTGGTGACAAGAGTTTATCAGCGCAGCCTGAGAATTTAAGGGAAGTAGTGATATCTAATGGCAAGCTTTGGGGAAAAAATTCATAAAATCTTGACATTTCGATGAAAAAGCTTAATAATATCTTCTCAAGTGTGTTCCGTTAAGACTCGGCTGTAAAGCCCGCTAGAAGTTTGTAATAAAATCAAAAAACTGGCTTTAATTAAGGCCAGTTTTTTGAATGAAAAGGATTTTTATTAAGCAATTTTTAATTGGGATGGTTCGATAATTTAAAAAGATTCAAGGGAATGTGATTGATTGGTGAGTACGTAGACGCACTGAGGCTTGTTGTTAGACATCGCTTACAGTGGAAGCGTCAATCATCAATGACTTAAAAACAAATGCCACACACCCCGCAGTGGATATACATCGTTTTTTGGACATTTTCTACGATAGTCATGATTTTTGTATTCCGTCATGACTGGAATCACCTCGCTAAACTCTACAGCACCCAAGAAGCGCCGCCACAAAACTTCTCCCGAATCAAAGCGGTTCTTTGGGTTTAGTGTATTACAAAGGAACTTTAAATGTTGGTACAAATTCTCAAGGGATTTATCTGAGTATTTTCCCGTTGTTTAGCTTTGGACTTACGCCGTTGTTGATTCCCTGGAGTGCCATTAGCAAGATTGAACCTGCTAACCAACTATTTATTGAGCGTTTTCGCTTATATCTTGGTTCTCCAAAAGTCAAACTGATTTTAAGCAAAGATATTTTGGAATCAGGTAAAGAATTTTTAGCCTCACAGGGATTTGAGTGGATTTAGACAAATCCCGTTTTTAGCTAGCTGATATCATTTTGAATTTTAAATTTTGGATTATGTCTCTTAATGTGAAGCAAGCTATGCGTAGTGTCTCATTTAATACAGAATTACATTGAGCGATCGCCACACTTTCTCATAAGAAAGGAAAATTCGCTTAACATTTTTATGTAATTGCGTTCAGCCGCCAGTCTCTCGAATGCAAGTAGGCTGAGATATTGCGCTTACCCGTTGCTGTGCCAGAGGTTGAAATCCCAGGCTCATAATGCAAGTCCATTCAAATGGACTTGCATTATGAGAGAGGAAATTGATTAGCAGTTTCTTGTTGGGACTTGTGGGTTTTCTGGAGAGTAGGTTGCAAATTACATGACTTAGTTAGACAAAATAGCAACAACTGTCGGATGGATGTAGCTTGCAGATGGTCAGGGAAGACAATTAAAAAGTCATTTAGGTCTTGGATAGCTTTACCAATAGATTCTGAGGAAGCACCTTTTGATAAGGCATAGCGATATAAATCGTTTGCTTGTTGAGTGTATTGAGCAGCCAAATAGTAAAGGGCTAAATTAAACGTATTACGCCAGTCTTTAGCATCTTCTTTGCAATGCTCTGTAGCCAGCTTGATGGCAGGTACTAAGACAGTTTGTGCTTTGCGTGGTTGGTTAAGGGCTAAGTAGACTAAAGCACGATTATACCTAGCATCTTCATAACGTTTTTCCTCATAAGCTTTTAACCCATTTGCTAATTGCTTACCCCAATACTGAACTTCAGCAGAATCCCCATCTTTACCAGCCTGAAACATTGTTTTTGCATATTGTTGGGCAAAAGTGGGTTGATTTTTGAGGAGAGCAAGAAATTCATTCAGAGCTACTAGTAAATTCCTTTGCGGTGACTGACATAATTTATGGTACAAAACATTTAAAGTGTGACTTTGCCAGCTAGGATCGCGCTGTTTGTTATCTTCATCCAATTGCAAATCGTTCCGCAGGCTGTCATAATATTGAGCCAACTTACCATGTATGTCAGCCCAACCTTGCGGTGATGAAAGGCGTTTGTGGCATAACATTTGGGTTTTGACGACATCATGATAAACCCAGCCGTTGCTACGTTCGTTGATAAAAGATGTTTCTTTCAACCAAGTAAATAGCTCATCAGCTTCTTCTTCCGTTCTTAATTTGGCTATAACATCCCGGTTCAAGCACCGAGGAATGGCAGCATCAAGCACCACTTGTCGCCGTTTGGGATCGTCAATCCATTTTAAAAAGTTTTTTACAGCACTACTGCTAGGCTCAATTACCTGGTTGGGGTGATTGGGATGAGCATCTGCTAACATTTCTATTAGCAGGGGTAAGTTTCCAGAAACGTTTAAAATCACTTCAACAATGCGATTGTCTGTAATGCCTTTGTGAATTAGGTATTGTTTGGCTTCTTCTTCTGTAAACGGTTCTAGAGGCAAACGAACTATTAATCCTTCGTAGGATGCCCAGTCATTTTTATCTAATTCTTGCCGACTGGCAACGATCATTAATATATTGGCAGAGACTTTACCGTGCTGGTTCTCAAAAATTTCCCGTAGCCAGTTCTCTAGGAATTCTCCGGTGCGTTCTGAGGTATCGAAAAACAGGACAACAGGAGTTTTATCAGCAATTTTAGAAATATCTTGCAAAAATAGCGGGGTCAGAACTTCTTTAGGTTCTTTAACTAAATGTACCTCATCTTTATTTGTGATTTTCTTTGCAACATAAGACGCCCATTCGCCGGCTTGGGTGGCCAAAGCATTCTCATCTACAAAGTCAAATACAGCACCGCCAACTGGAACTCGACGCGCCAGATGCACACCAGTTTTTACCATAGTTTTCCCAACAAAAGCGGAAAAACCTTGAGGAGCTTCTGGATCTGTTTCTAATTCTTGGCACTTTTGGCAGTAAACTTTGTAGCGATCGCTAAACTGCGTTAGTTTGTAACCTTGCTGTTCTAACTCTTCAGCTATACGACCCATGACCTCTGGTATAGTTTTTTCAGCTTCATCGATATAAGCCGAAATCATTTTTGCTTCGTCAGCAATTTTCCGAAACTGCCGCAGCAAAGTAGTTTTACCAACTCCGCCTTGACCAGAAACGTTAAACAGAAAACAATGGCGATTGTCTTCTATTGGTAATGCTAAATTTTGGCGAAATCGGTTTATTTGGTCTTCACGACCGACAAAATTTGATTGTTGACGTTGCTTAACAATATCTTGTAGACTCTTGGGCTTGTCTTGGGTATTCATAACAAGATTTAATTTTGAGGCGTTAAGGTCTATAAACAGAACTACCAAATATACAAAATGTATTTCGGAATTTACTAAACTTTTTCGAGATAGTTTTTATGCGTTGACCTTCTGAGGCTCGATGTTGACCTTCTGAGGCTCGATGTTGACCTTCTGAGGCTCGACGTTGACCTTCTGAGGCTCGACTTTGACCTTCTGAGGCTCAACGTTGACCTTCTGAGGCTCGACGTTGACCTTCTGAGGCTCGACGTTGACCTTCTGAGGCTCAATGTTGACCTTCTGAGGCTCAATGTTGACCTTCTGAGGCTCAATGTTGACCTTCTGAGGCTCAAAAATGCCTTGGCGATTAGAAATCGCGGCTATACAGACAAAACCCGCACTTCGGCAAGCTCAGTGACCACCTGCGCGGGTTTCAAGAATCTTTGGAAACAAAATGCAAAAACGGCATAACATTAGACCTCTTGCAAAAGTCCCCTAACACCCCACCCCCAGCCCCTCCCCGCAAGCGGGGAGGGGAGACTTTGACGCAAGTCAAAGGCGGGGTGGGGTTCTTTTTTTGATTTATGCAAGAAGTCTATTGTTATGCATAACAAAGCGATCGCCTACACTTTGTCATGAGCAAGGCAATGTAGTAGTAGCGTAGGCGTAGCCCGCCGCAGGCATCGCTTAATATTTGTATGCATTTGGGTTTAGCGAGAGCATGTCATGAGCAACCTGAGCATCCAGCTTCCTGACTCTTTGTACAAAAGTTTGCAGAAACTTGCTAAACAAGATGGGATTTCTATCGATCAGTTTGTGGCGACAGCAGTTGCGGAAAAAATCGCTGCATTAACAACTGAAATTTATTTAGGGGAGTTAGCAAAGCGAGGCAGTCGAGAAAAATACGACGCAGTTTTAGCGAAAGTACCAGATATTGAACCGGAATCTTACGATCGCTTACCCACAGGCTAACAATACAATGCAGGGGATGTGTAGAGTCCTCAACCTCAGTGTTAAGTTCATTTGATTATTCAGGTATAACCAACGTCAGAAAATCTTTGGCACTAACAATTGCAATACCTTGATAACTGCCCAGAGGTAACAAATGCCGCTTGTCGCCCGTGACAATATGAGTTGCATTCCCAACAACGGCGCATTCTAGTACCATGTTATCGTTTGGGTCAGTAGTGAGAAAATTTAAAGTGTTGGCAATTGTGATTAATCGTAGAAAAGTAAGCAAATCAGCTATTGTCTCAATTACTTGAATAGGCGTAAATTTCAACTTCTGTTCTAACTTTTCGGTTAGTTCATCAAGTATTTCTGGACAAATTAAACCTTTTACCCGGCCTTGGCGTGCCAAATCAATACAGTGATAAGGACTACCTTTCCAGCCAATAGCAGAGAGCAAAACATTTGTATCAAACACTACTATTGGTCGCAGTCTCTGTCCTCATGCACTAAGTCATCTATAAATGACTCACGTTGATCTTCTGACATACTATCCCAATCTAAACCACGTTCAGCACATAAGCTGCGTAATTGGGTTTGGGCATACTCCATACGAGAATTTCGCTCTTGCTCACTTTCCTGTGCTAGGGCTAATAATACTACTCGTTTACTTTCTGGAGGTAGCTGCTTGACTAATTCAATTACTTGTTCATCGCTCAGTGTCAGCTTTGGCATGGTTGTTACCGGAAAACTGGATTAGTTTTTCTCAATTCTTATTTCAGCGTATCAAGAGATTTGACTTGCAATGCCTACAATTTGTCATGAGAAAGACAAAGTAGTAGTAGCGATCGCTTAATATTTTAATGCAATTGGGTTCAGTGGTGGTTTGCTAGGGTGCGTTAGCACAGCGTAACGCATCGAAAGTATCTAGAATGATGCATTAAGAATCTAATGCACTCTACAAATTCTTAATGTTTATAAGTCACTCATCGCAGTCTGAACTTTAACCCTCATTCAAGTCTGCTAGATTTTCGCCATCAAGAATCGTCCCTTCAAAATACGGACTTAGAAGATTCGCCCCTTCAAGATTTGCCCCTAAAAAATTCGCCTTTTCAAGATTTGCCTCTTCAAGAAACGTCCCTTCAAGATTCGCCCCTTCAAAATTTGCCCCTTCAAAATTCGCCCCTAGAAGATTTGCCCATTTAAGATTCGCCCCTAGAAGATTTGCCCCTAGAAGATTTGCCCATTTAAGATTCGTCTCTTCAAGATTTACCGCTTCAAGATTCGCCTTAAAAAAGTTCTTCAAAACTAAAACGCAACCTTGCAAATCTAAAAAACTTAGGCAATTTAAGGAAAACACATCAGCATAAGTATCAATTCTTTGTCCTTGCAAGCGGGAAATCCAGATACCAAAAGCTTCAGGAGTATGCCATTGAATCTTTGAAACTGTCTTTGTCACTCTAGCGCAAGCATTTAAGACAGCCAATAACGCTTCTTCTGCATTTCGTGCTTGTCTATTTTCTTCTTGAAAATCAGGTCTGGGAGTCAAGCGTTCCATTGGCATTCCATGACGCAACATAAAACCAATCAGATGGCATAATGTCTGCTGCCAATTGCTAACATCTGATGTATTCTGTAAACGCATTTCATCCGCAACAAACTTAAAAAGGTATTCATCCATAGGGGATGCACCGCAGAGAATTGCCCACCTTTTTAATGCCTCGCGCTCATCCCATCTGTCATCTGGATCGTTTTGGTGATCCTTCAGCTTTTTATCAATGAGTCTAACTTCTCGCACGATGCGTTTTGCTGTCAAATATTCACCAAAACTTTTGTGAGTAAATTCAAAAGTTTTTTCCTGTTCTTTAACTCCACTCTCACGAAAATAAAAGGCAGTCAAGAGACGAGTTACACCTAATTTTGCACTTTCCTGAAACTTGTCTAAAAGACTCTTTAAACTACTGTGTTCACAATGGGCCTCAATCTCTCTAACTGTTGTTGTTCGTCCATCTCCATGCCAGGAAGCTAAAGCAATTTCTTCGAGGATGCGAACAAAGTCTTTTTCCTCGATTCCACGAATAGCCGGATGTTGATAACCAGCCCAACCGCGCTGATAAACTGCTGTGAGCAAATTTGCATAAATTGCATTCAGGTTGCCGTCTGTAGGAAATTTATTTTGCTGGTCAAAACTCAATGCTACTAGGTAATTCAGCAAGGGTTGGGCAGTAATTTCTGTAAGGTTATCTTGGTTTAACTCTTCTGGTAAGCAATCATAAGCCCGTCCGCTAGCATTGCCGTATTTCTGCCACCAAATCTGACGTTGATCTTGCTGCAACAAGTTTTGATCATCAATGTAATTCTTTCTCTCATATTCAGTAACAAAATAAGGCAATATATGCAAGATTTGCTGTGGTTGGCGAAAGTCGCTACTATTTGCTTGCACTACCAGTTCTCGACCACTGATTAATACTTGTAAGAAAGTTTCACGGACATTAAACCGCTCTACTTTTCTTTGGACTTCACGCACAAATTGTTGAGCTATCTCAGTAGCAATTTTGCCCTGCATGGCAAGCTCATCTAAACCATCGAAGATAATCAGTAAGCGTGAATCAGCCTTATCTTTATCTAGGGGATTATGTCTGAGAAAGCTATCGTCTCGCACAAACTTACCAACTGCCTCAACTAAGTCATCCGAGGGTTCAAAATGGTGCAAAGGTATAAACAAAACCGGAGTTTTCCCTTTTTCTGCTTGGTTAGCTGCAAAGATTTTGGCAAAGGAAGATTTACCACTTCCTGGGCCACCACTAATGACTCTAATGGCATCATTGCGATCGCCTTTTTCTAACCAAGCTTCTAATTCAATTTCTAAGTCAAGAACAATGCGCTGATATTTCTCATCTTCTCTCACGCGGCGTTCAAATTCTTCTTCCTTTTCACCCCCAACTTTCTGCTTATAGTAGGCGTGTAAAGGAACATAAACCTGTTTTAAACCAAAAGCTTCTAAAAGCATCGGTTCTTCAACCTGTTTTTGTAGCCAAGCTAAATAACGCTGCCATGACTGTTCCCGTTCATTGGCTTGAGTAAAGGGGGTATCCAGTTCTTCTTTTAAACAAGCATATTTTTCTGGATGTTTTGCCCACTCTTCATGTAAAGCATACACAAAATAGGTAGGAAGACGATGACTAATTGTTAGTGTCTGAGCTTGATTGACGCTAAAGTATTTTAACCAGTCGGCAAAAGCAGTTTGAACCGCTTCCAGAATGGGCAAATCTTTGGGACGGCTAAAAAAATCTTGGTCAATACGCAATTCTATACTTTCTAGGGAATGGTTGAGGCGATCGCACAATAGCTCAAGATCGCTCTCGTTTGGTTTTTCAAACAGTAACTCTTGATTTCCTTTTATCAAACTAACTATTGCTTCTACCAAAGAACGGTAAATTAGTAACCAAGCAACTTCCTCTGGTGCTGACCCTAAACCTAGTGCTGCTGTAGCATCTAAAGCACCTTTGGCTACCTCTTCCCACTTACCCAAGGCCCCATCTATCGCAACTTTCCCTAGTGATTTAAATAGTTCTTTAAAGTCAGCCTTAATGGGTTTATTCCATAATGCAATAGGTTTGCTAACTAAAAATCCAGAGGTATTGCTCATAACTCTTGTATGACGCTAGTAGATGTACTGAGTTAATATATTTCAACAAGGTTTGATCGGATTTTTACTGAAAACCAGCAGTAAATTTAATAATTTATCTGGATATTTTTATGAATTGACCTTCTGAGGCTCGACGTTGACCTTCTGAGGCTCGACGTTGACCTTCTGAGGCTCAACTTTGACCTTCTGAGGCTCAACTTTGACCTTCTGAGGCTCGACGTTGACCTTCTGAGGCTCGATGTTGACCTTCTGAGGCTCAACTTTGACCTTCTGAGGCTCGACGTTGACCTTTTGAGGCTCGACGTTGACCTTCTGAGGCTCAACTTTGACCTTCTGAGGCTCGACGTTGACCTTCTGAGGGTCAAAAATGCCTTGGCGATTATAAATCGCGGCTACACAGACAAAACCCGCACTTTGGCAAGCTCAGTGACCACCTGCGTGGGTTTCAAGAATCTTTGGATACAAAACGCGAAAAGGGCATAACAATGTTATGCCCCTACAAATTATGTGTATTCTAGTAAGTTTACAACTGGTATGATTACCTGTTTTAAGCTTTAGCTAACTGGTACTTCGGGTTGCTTTTTCTTAGAACGGCGGTTAAACCTGCGTCCCATCTCATCAATTACTGCATCTAAACCTGTGACATCACCGCTAGCTTTGGCATAGCTATAAACTGCTAATGCTGAGGCATACGCTTCACTAGCAGCAGCTATACAGGTATCATCTACCAGTTCTTGCAGTTGTGTCAAAGATAACAGCACCGGATACAAGTCTTCATATATTTCTAAGTCCCGGCGCATCTCTTCCAAATCAAAAGAACGGGGTAAAAAGTTAGGGTTCTGTGTCGCCACTTCCAAAGCTTTGCTGACAAAAGCCCGACTTTTATCTCCCATCTTCAACATTGTTCGCCGATCTTCAGGGGTCAAATCTACTAAAAACGGTAACTTTTCTCTAATTGTAGCGATCGCCTGCATGACTGCTTCTTTGTCTGCTGGGGCTAAGGTGGCACTGATGCGATTTTCTGCCATTTTTAATACTCCTTTAGGGCACTTAATTTCAGTATTCCCAAAGTTGTAGAAGCGATCGCGTTTGTTGAGAGATAATTAACGATGAAACTGAATGCAGAAATCAATGCGTAAACAAATCATTGAATATACATCTTCATTAGATGCGCTGATTGCCCTTACCAAACAGTTAAATACCTATGAAATAAAGTACCAAATGAATTCAGAAGATTTTTTTGCCAAATATAGCCAAGGCGAAACTTCTGACGATGAAGTATTTGTCGAATGGGCAGGAAACTACCAACATTATCTAGCTCTACACCAAGATATAAAGAGCAAACTTAGAGATGTCGCGTAAAGTCATCCAAGCATATCTAGATAAAATCGATCAACTTTTACTCAGATGCTTTAACACATACGTTGAAGAATATAGTGCCGTAATTTTAACGACAGAGAGAGCTAATCTCCGCATTAGAATACGTTTCGCTCTCAAATATTTACTAGCAATCAGTGAAGCCTTTATTATTGTAGATAATCAGATTACATATATCGATTACCGTTATCACTTTCAAAACGAGCAAAATAGTTTGATTTTTCGTTATGACAGTACACCATACTTTCCCAACTTGCCTAGCTTCCCGCACCATAAACATCTTTTCGATAACGTAATTGCTTGCGAAAAGCCACATATAGCCGATGTGCTACAAGAAGTGATAGAGTTTTTAGAGTCAGAACAGAACAATCAAATGTAACCGTTAAGATTTGCTCATTGATACATTCCTTCTAACCACCAATCACTGCGATCGCATTCATCAGAGGAGAACACTCAAAAATACTTGCAATTGCTAATTGCTAACTTTGCTGTTGAAGTTCTAATTTTTTAAACCACGATCCAGTCAAGCTTGTATTTCTAGCAAAAGTGCCTGATAACCTGCTTGGACAAAATGTTGATCGGCCGTGGCTGCAATAATTAACCCCTGATCCTGCATGACAATAAACGAAATACAATCAGTTAAACCCCAGGTTTTGTCTAGACGGGATTGATAAAGTTTTAAAGCATGGTTGAGCAGTGGTGTGTCTACACTCACAATATACATATTTGGGGTTTGATAGCACTGTTGGATAAACTGCATGGCAGCTGTGCGATTAAAAGCACTCAAAGCATTACCAACTTCGATTAAAACAGCTTCAGTAACCCATACTTCAACAGCATTTCGGACACGCGGTAGCAGCGTTCTAGCCTTGATATGGTATTGATCGCGTGCATTCAGTAACGCCTGGATAAAAACAGTGTCTAAAAATATTCGCTCACCTGTCATGTGTTAATTTCAGGTTGACGTTTTGGTGTGCCATACAGGTAATAATCGTGTTGACTTGCCCAATCATCGGGTGCATCAACTGTTCCAGTTAAACCTTCTAATACATCCCATGCATCAGCTACTTTAATTTGAGATGAGTTAATATCCTCAGAAACAATGGTAATCACATAGCGTTTGTTCGGTTCTAAATCAAGTGGAATATCTGGCCGCAAAACAGAACCATCAAATGTAACTGTTAAAATTTTGCTCATTGTTCTATTTCTCCTAACCGCTAATCACAGCGATCGCATCAATTTCTACCAACACATCTTTAGGTAAGCGCGATACCTGCACACAAGCCCGCGCTGGGGCTGTATTTTCCGGGAAATATTTAGCATAAATGGCATTCACCGCCGCAAAATCATTCATGTCAGCCAAAAATACAGTGGTTTTCACCACATCTTGAAAAGTCGCACCGGCTTCTGTGAGGATGGCTTCAAGATTAGCTAATACCTGCTCAGTTTGCTTTTTGACATCATCAGTGTAGACGACATCACCAAGGCGGGGATCGATGGCAATTTGTCCAGCTATAAATAGAAATTGACCTGAAGCTGCGATCGCTTGATTATAAGGGCCGACTGGTGCGGGTGCGTTATCAGTATTAATTACTTTACGGGTCATAGATATTACTTTCTCTAACGATGTTTCCTGTTTACCGATTTCTGCTTCAGCTGCGATCGGTTTATAGATTTCTCCATCTGGCATTATCGCACCAGTTAGGTCAGCGTCTTGAAGATTGGCTCCGTAAATATTAGCTCCAGTTAAGTCAGCTTTTCTAAGATTTGCTCCATTCAGATTTACTTTCATTAAATCCGCTTGCTGTAAATCTGCTCTCTCTAAATTTGTCTTTTTTAGACAAGCTTTTCTGAAATTCACGCCTATGAGGTTTGCTGCACCTAGATCAGCTTCAGCCAGATTCATGCTTGATAAATCTTTTTGAGATAAATTAACACCCCGAATCTTGACTCTCTGCAAATTAGCATCTTTGAGTATCACACGTGTTAGGTTTGCTTGACTAAAATCAGCTTCAAACAAGTTAGCACCACTTAAATTTGCATTACTAAGGTTAGCTCTCACGAGATTTGTTTCTTTCAAAGAAGCTTCAGTTAGATTGGCAGAACTTAGCGTAGCATCACTAAAGTTGGCATTATCTAGGTTGGCATGACTTAAATTAGCGCTATTTAAAGTTGCTCCACTCAAGTTGGCACTTGTTAGCTCTGCCCAACTCAAATTTAAATGAGAGCTTTCGACTAAACCACTTAAATTTGCACCTGTCAAAGATACTCTGGTAAAATTTGTGCTTTGAAGACATGCCTTACTCAGATTTGCATTATTTAAATCCGCTCCTGTCAAATCTGCACTTGTTAGGTCTATCCCACTTAGATTTGCACCTTTGAGGTCTACTCCTCTCAGATTTACTGAATGAAACTTTCGTTGACCTTGTGCATATTGTTTTAAAACTTCCTCAGCATCCATAAATAATGGACTTTTAAATACGACTGATACAGTATAATCACAAAAACTTTGTGTCAACAGGTATTCCTCTCTTTTCTTCCTTCTCTTCGAGACGCTGCGCGAACGCGCCCTCTGCGCCTTTGCAGTTCGTCCCTCTTACCCCAACCTTGGACGTATCCCATAATGCCGATATCGCCAATAATCGCGCAAAATGCGATCGTGGTCAAAACATAAATTACCAGGCACACGCCAATACTCAAAAATCCCTACACCTTTAGCATCATCTCCAGCCACCGGTTCCCCCGTAGCTGTCGCCAAAAACACAATACTAATCGTATGCTGACGGGGATCGCGATTGGGGTCAGAATATACCAGTAATTGTTCAACTAATTCCACCTGTAAACCCGTCTCTTCTTCAGCTTCTCGCCGTGCCGCCACTTCCACCGCTTCGCCATAATCTACAAAACCACCAGGAATAGCCCAACCTAAAGGTAGATTATGTCTTTCGATTAACACTATTGGCCGATGAGGTCGATCTACTAGTTCAATGATGATATCAACTGTCGGTGTAGGATTTCGGTAAGTCATAGTGATTTACTCATTAGTCATTGGTCATTGGTCATTGGTCATTAGTCACTTGTACTGAGTTTCGACTGCGCAGTAATCGAGCGACTTGTACTGAGCGGCTTGCCTTGAGCGGAGTCGAAAGGAGTCGAAGTAAGTCGAGATTCAACTACCGCGTAGTCGTTGGCGTAGTCACTGAGCATAGTCTAAGTGCAGCCTCTCCAAGAGTTGTATTGGTTATTGCCAAAGGACAAATGACAAAGGACAAATGACAAACAAAATGAGTTTACTTGATTTCCCCTGCAAATACCGTTCCGTGATAAATTCGATGCGATCGCCTAGCGTTTCCATCAGACAATTGCTCCCTCTCATAATTCAGGTTACTTATGCCTTTTCCTAGATCCAGTGGCATTTTGCTGCATCCTACCTCCTTTCCCAGTCGATTTGGCATTGGGGATTTAGGCTTAGAAGCCTATCGCTTCATTGATTTTCTTAAAGAGAGCCATCAACAATATTGGCAAGTTTTACCACTGGGCCCCACTGGATACGGCAATTCTCCGTATATGTGCTACTCGGCAATGGCGGGAAATCCCCTGCTGGTTAGCCCAGAAAAACTGCGAGATGAGGGTTTGCTCACTGAAGAAGACTTTGCCAATTTACCAGGATTTCCGGTAGAAAAGGTAGACTTCGAGCAGGTTGTGCCAATTAAGATTGGGCTACTCAAAAAAGCCTGTGACAACTTTAGAGCCAATGCTACGCCCATTCAGCAGAAAGAATTTGCAGGTTTTTGCGACAGTAAAGCTTATTGGCTAGATAATTACGCCTTATTTATGGCGCTGAAAGATGCCAACGACAATGCAAACTGGCACTCATGGAAGCCCGAATTTGTCAAGCGCGATCCCCAAGCATTGGAGCAAGTACAGCATCGGCTCAACGGAGAGATTTATTATTACAAATTCGTCCAATTTGAGTTTTTCCGCCAGTGGTCAGAACTAAAAAGTTACGCTAATATGCGCGGTATTCACATTATTGGCGATATCCCCATCTACGTATCTCATGATAGTGCCGACGTGTGGGCGCATCCCGATATGTTTTGCTTAGATCCAGAGACAGGAGCTGCTGCTCAAATGGCAGGAGTTCCACCAGATTACTTTAGCGCCACTGGTCAATTGTGGGGCAACCCGGTTTATAACTGGGATGAATTGCAAAAACAAGACTTTAAATGGTGGGTACAGCGCTTTGAGGCAATGCTGGATTATGTAGATATAATTCGCATCGATCACTTCCGGGGCTTCGAGGCTTATTGGGCTGTGCCGCAAGGCGAACAAACTGCCATCAATGGTAAATGGGTGGAAGCGCCTGGAGATGCTTTTTTTGAAGTGATTAGGCAAAAGTTAGGCAAGCTACCCGTCTTAGCAGAAGATTTAGGAGTAATTACACCAGGGGTAGAAGCACTGCGAGACAAATATGAATTTCCCGGGATGAAAATTTTGCAATTTGCCTTTAGTGCTGATTCCACTAATCCATTTTTACCATTCAATTATCCGCACAATGCTGTAGTTTATACCGGAACTCACGATAATGATACAACTATAGGCTGGTTCAATACAGCTGAAGATGAGGAAAAGCAAAACTTGTTGCTTTATTTAGGTTCTATCAGCCCTGATGGCATTCACTGGGATTTGATTCGCCAAGCTTTGAGTTCTGTAGCCAACCAAGCGATTATTCCCTTGCAAGATATTTTGGGATTAGGAAACGAAGCACGGATGAATTTTCCCAGTGTTGCAGAGGGGAACTGGGAGTGGCGCTATCAAGCAGGAGCGATAACAGACGAATTGCGCGATCGCTTGAAGGTTCTTACCAAACTCAATGGACGCGCCCCGGAAGATCAAGTCCAGTGAGGAGTGGGGCTGAGTGAGCAGGGGAGCAGAGGGGCAGGGGAAGCAAGGGGACAAGGGGAGCAGGGGAAGCAAGGGGACAAGGGGACAAGGTGACAAAAGTTTAGAACTTACAACAAGTCTTTCCCCTTGTCCCCAATTCTCCTTGTCTCCAAGTCCTCTTTCCAATGCCCAACGCCCAATGCCCAATCCCCAATCCCCAATCCCCAATGCCCCATGCCCCATGCCCCATATTTCAAAATTTAGGTTTCGCAGCAATCCTAACTTCTTCCTCTTTCCCTGGCTCTCCCATTTCCTTAGCTTTCTCTTGATTGACGCTCACCAAGACACCACCAGCATTATCAGTTTTCACTGTCAGTTGCTCTTGGGCTTTCCAAACTCGGTGAGTTCCCTCTGGCAGAATACCCTCAAACTCGGTTTTGCCATCGGCTACTATACGAATCCAAGATGAGGCTTTCAAAGTTACACCAACCTGTACAACCTGTCCCTTTTGGACACCGTTGAGGGTATCGCTGACAGGTTGTACCTGTGTTGACTCTTTTAGTTGAGCTAGTTCTGATTTAACAACAGACTTTTGTTTTGGATATTGCTGGTTTGGGCTATTACTTGCTTGTAGTAAAGCGTTATTTAATAACTGAGATAACCCATTTACAGAGCATACTATTAGCAATATGTAAAGAAAGTAAAGATGAATCGGACGTAGTTGAGCCAGGGGTGAAGTATTCCCCTTACTTAAAGGACTAACTTGGGCAGAACTGACCGGAAAAGTGCCAGAAAATTCGACTCCATTCAAGCCGAGTGCATCGGCAAATTGTCTGATCAAACCCTGAATATAGACTGGTTCTGGTAGATCGTTTAAATTACCTTCTTCAATCGCCTGCAATAATCGTCGGGGAATCCTGGTCAATGCAACCACTTGCTCTAGAGATAAACCCTGTTCTTGACGCAATGCCCAAAGTTGAGCGCCTAATTCTGCCAACTTTTCGGCTCGTTGTTCCTCTAATGAAAGTGATGGCTGGTGCTTATTCTTCTTTCTTAGCCATTTCATGCCTACTGACACTCCTTAACTCCACTGAATCAATAATTAGGTTGCGTTATTTGATCTTGCAAAAAGCGAATTTCATAATCTTTGAGGGAACGATATTTACCCTCTGACAAAAAGGGTTGCTTTGGAGTTTGTAATTGAATTGGGCCGATAGCAGTCCGATGCAGCTTGATTACTGGGTATCCTAACTGTTGAGCTATACGGCGAATTTGACGATTTCTTCCCTCCTGCAACACTATTTCTAAAACACTTTGCTCGATACGACGTTCTATTAGGTGTACCTTAGCAGCCCTGGTTTTTCTACCCTCCAACATCACACCTTGACGCCACATCTGTAGTACCGTTTCTGGAGGATGTCCTTTGACCAAAACATGATATGTCTTGGAAATACTGTGACGTGGATGGGTTAGTCCAAATGTCAGTTCTCCGTCATTAGTCAGGATTAATGCTCCTGTAGAGTCTGCATCTAGACGGCCAACTGGGTGAATACCTGAACCCTCCCGTAATTCTTTCGGTAGTAGATCCAGGACTGTTGGTCTGCGATGAGGGTCGTAGCAAGTGGAAACCACTTTCGGTGGTTTGTGCAGCAATAGATATATTAAAGCCGGACGCTGCTTTTCGGATACAGACTGACCATCAATTGCGATCGCATCTTTTTCGGGATCGACTTTTTGGCCTAAATGTGCCAATACCCCATTAATCCGCACGCGTGACTGCCTAATCATTTCTTCGGCTTCACGACGTGAGGCGATACCCCATTGAGCAAGAATTTTTTGTAACCGTACCTCCATGTGGAAATTGCTTATTTATTGTTATCAATTAAATGATATTTGCATTTTGTAGCGAGTAGGCATAAATGTTACATTTAAAGCTTATTTAATTTCGGTTCGGTTGTTGAGCAAATACTCTTAAACAGATTGGTTAAATGCCAGAGCAAAATCCCCAAACAACAAGTGGAAATAAAATCCGCATAATTACGCAAGTACTCACAACAGCAGTCAAGCTTTGGTTGAGAGCGCAGGTCAGCCAAATATCGGCATTAGAAGTGGAGATTAAAGCTAGCGATCGCCAACTTTTCTCTGGACGCATTCCTTTGGTATCTGTTTTTGCTACTCATGCAGTTTATCAAGGTCTCCTAATTACCCAAATTCAATTAATAGCAGAAAATATTCGGATAAATCTTGGCTCCGTACTCAAGGGAAAACCCCTGCGACTGTTAGAAACAGTACCAGTGGTTGGCAATTTGATCGTAGATGAGAAGGATCTTAATGCTTCTCTCTCATCAGACTTATTATCGACTGCTTTGAGCGATCTATTGGTTAAGGTTTTACCAAAAGATTATCCCCAGTCACAACCAATCAAGTGGCAAGAAATTATCCTTGGGAACAACCAAATTATACTGCGAGGTTTGAGAGTAACCAATAGTGAAACAACGCCTTTAGAGATTTGTCTGGGCTTACAATTACTTAGTGGACATGAGTTGCAACTGGTACATATCCCAATCAAGCCAGACCAAGGAGATATATTAAAAAACAATTATGAGTACAATCTCGATCTTGGCTCAGATGTCGATATCCAAGAATTAACGCTGATCCCAGGAAAGCTGGTGTGTCGTGGGCGGATTAACGTTAACCCTTGACGCATCTCACAAATTAAAAAATATTAATACCCTATTTTAAATAATATGGTGTCTAGTGGGGAGCAGAGGGGCAGAGGGGCAGAGGGGCAGAGGGGCAGAGGGGCAGGGGGAGAATAACTCCTAACTCCTAACTCCTAACTCCTAACTCCTAACTCATTACTCATTACTCATTACTCCTAAGCCCAATGCCCAATGACGGCAGTTGCTCCACTTGGGGAGACCCTAAGACCGCACTGCCTCCCCAATGCCCAATGCCCAATGCCCAATGCCCAATGCCCACTTACCCTGAGCGAATGCGAGTGCGTCTTGTAGAGAAGCCGTTCGCGTAGCGTCTCGCAGAGAAGGGATGCCCAATGCCCAACTCACCTATTTACTAAGTAGTGGCAAAAGTAATGTCACAAAATAGTAAACTAAAGGTGCTGTAAAAATATAACTATCGGTACGGTCTAAAATACCACCATGACCGGGGATTAATTGCCCAGAATCTTTAACTCCAGCATCCCGCTTAAGCATAGATTCTGTGAGATCCCCTAAAAGACTAGCAATGCCAATCAGCAAACCCAATGCTAAACCTGTGAAAGGGGATTTAGGTAAGTGGAGATAATAGGCTCCTGCTATGGCTACGGCAACACTTGAAGTAATACCAAAGACAGCGCCTTCAACAGTTTTTTTCGGGCTAATGTCAGATAGACGCGTTTTCCCAAAGAATTTGCCAATAGTGTACGCACCGATATCAGCTGCCCAAATACATAAAAAAGTTAGTAATGTGGCTGTAAAACCTTGTGCTAAAGAAGCGGAATTTGCCTTTTCCCAGAAATCTGTCCAGGTTGTGGGCCAGTAACCTCCCAAAGGGAGATTACTAAAAGCAGCACTATCAATTGCTCGTAACCGCACCCAGTAACTTGGTAAATAACCGACGTAAAATAGCCCCATAATAGAAGCGGAAACATCAGCGATCGTGGCAAATTTGGGTTGAAACAGCAGGTAAAAACAAATAAGTGTGCCAGCTATTGGCATCACAGCGTCAGCTAAACTGCCATCAAGGGTGCAAATCACCAGCAATACTTGGCTGACAGCCATAGTGGTTTTAGCAGCAGGAGCGATGCCTCTGGCTCGCACCAAATTAAAATATTCCTGTTGACCCAAAAAGATGATAACCGCAAAGATGATGGTAAAGTACCAACCCCCAAAAAGGGTTGCAGAAAGAGCAAGAGCGATCGCAACAATTCCACTAATAATCCGAGACCAAGGCATAGAAGTATTAAATATTGAGAATGGGGCATTGGGCATTGGGCATTGGGCATTGGGCATTGGGCATTGGGCATTGGGCAT
>NZ_JAVRCA010000103.1:0-19891 GCF_034530995.1 Nostoc sp. DedQUE04
TAACGACACGTACACTCTTTTGTTAACGATCGCCTGCTTTTAGTCTAAACTCCAGGATTTAGGAATCCAGACTCTACGGGTAGGTTTGGATTTGCCAGTGAGTTTTAACTCCCTTACCAGTTGTAAACGTGCCTGTGGGGGCAGTGATTTAACTCCGTCCACTCCTGCCGTTTTTTTACCCTGGTTTTCAACTGTTACCCTGCGTACCGCTAATACTTTATTAGACCAAGACCTCATCAACGTCTTTTGGAGTTTGCGGACTCGCTTGACATCATCATGACGGGAAGCAGCATAGATGCGTTTTTGCAACTTAAAAACATATCGCTCGGCTTTTACCCAGTTTATTGTTTTCCATCCCTCGGTATTCGTTACTGAATCCGAATTAGGCTTGTTCATGGCTACTGTTACCTCTAGCTTTCCCACACTGCGATTCACGTCAGCGTATCCCGGCTGTTATGCCATCCCTTTTCAGGTATTACCCGTTAGTTCGGGTTGGGCTTTTGCTTTTTGAACCATCCTTCTCTCTCGTTGCTTATGGCTGACACCTTCCTGTTATCTATTTCAGGAGCACACGAGAGCTTATTTCGTTTCCACTATCCATATCAAGTCGTTGGGGCGTGTCTATCCACCGGGATTTAAAGAGGTGCGCTATCTCGGTCTCGAAAACCTGATAGTCTCTATCCTTGCCAGCTATTTCTGACCCAAGAGGTAGAACAGAGTCTACAAGCTTATTCCCCTTGGTGGTACGTAACGATGGTTAAACGACACTTTGCTTGTTCTGCCCATAGACTCTTACTTGCGGTGGACGCTTTCAGCTATTACCGTCTTTAACCGCTTTCACCCCCGCTTTACATCTTTGATAGTCAGTCTTGAATGTAGGGGCTACCAGTTAAATGGTAGTTTGTGTGTTTTTAATCCCGCACCAGGATAGTAGGACTTGGTATATTTTGGAGTAGGTTATAATTTGAGTTTATACCTCAATCTTTCCTCTGTTTCCTCTAGCTGTCTTTGCTTGGTGCTTGGCTAGATGTCCTTACCTACATGGATAGTGAATTGTCATTTGTTGAGGATTAAAAGTGCGAACTCTACCAGGTTTGGTTACTCAACAAAAGCTAGTCATCTTCCCTTTCGGGTTTCGACTAAACGAATCGCACTCCAAGTCGTACCAACCAACTTTGTCGCCTGCCATACTTCCCATCTCCAGTTTTTGAAAAAGTTCAATGCCCATGTCTTGCGCTGAGAAAACCTTGCAGCGTTCATCGCTTTGATTTTGGGTAACGGTGAAAACTTTCGCCTCAGCTTGCCCAAGGACAAGTGGTAGTTCAGTTTCTGTTTCGTAACCGAGATGGACAATTTCATTGCCCACTTTGATTAGCTGCCGCCGTCGATATTTCTCCATCACTAGATCCGCCAAAGCATCAATGTTGACGGCTGATACAGTGCGGTCTACCAGAGTTGCTAACTTATTCCTGCCACCAATGCGATTAAGCAGATTGTGGTCAGCCAACCATGCAGTGACGCTTAGTAAATCTGTGGGTTGAAACAAAGCGTGAAGCGTTGTCGCAGCTTGATAAATGTATGAGTGGGCGCTGATGTAAAAGGCTTCCACTACTAAGCGATCGCTGACTCTGGTTATTGCTTCTGGGTCAAGCATAATCCCGCCCAAAATCGCTTCTTCAGCTTCGATATTTTGTGGAGGCAAGTTGTCAAGCGACCTGTCAGGGTGAAAAGAAACTACGTTGTCTTGATTAGGGTGCATAATTATCTCCAATTCGCAATTCGCAGTTCGCAATTCGCAATTAAAAAACTTTGATTTAGCAATGTTTTTATGTTTCGCATTTGTTTCATTCTTTTAGCGAATTGCTATAAAGTTGAGAGCTTGAGTATTGAGATTACGTGTTTCGTCTTCTTTCATAATTAAAATTCGTGGCTTGTATTCCGAATGATTAAATTGCTTTCACAATTGCGAATTGCGAATTGCGAATTGCGAATTGCTAGATTATGCTCTAAGTGCTAATTTTAACTGCGCTTCAACTTCTCTCAAATTCGTGGTGGAAGATGGTTTGGAGTTGCTCGAAACTTTTGGCTCATTTGCTTTGGCTTGAAGTTTTGCCTTTAGCTCCAGCATTTGTTGGCTTTGCTGATACCCATTAGATGGAACCCGAATGGATTGCTCTTGCTGACGGCGCATTCGGTCTTGTGCTAAAGCATCTTCGAGCGTGATGCTAGTGGTGTTGCTTGGTCTTTTTGTCGTAGCAGTATGCAATTGGGGTAGGGGCTGTTTTTCTGTTTGCAATGCCTGGTTATAGCGCTGCATCAGGTTCGTCCATCCCCCTTTGGTTTTCTCCCAGGTGTTCATGACTGCGATCGCATGAGTAATTTCGAGTTGTGCCGACCGTTTCGACTTAGTGGCTAACTCAGCAGCCAGGAAGTCCACGACTATCGGGTTGAAGTTTTGGTACAGGTTATTCAGCTTTCGTTCTCCACTGTGCCAAGGTAGAACCCAGCGATTCCACTTGATTTTTTCTCTGACAACCAGTGGTACAAAATCATCAGCAAAAGCAGTCGGGTCTGTGATCCACGCATCAATCAGTTCTTTCACGTTCTGGGCTGTCTTGTAGGGACAGGTTAGTTGCGGCTTATTTGATTGTTCGGATTTCTCGAACGACCCCGCCGCAATAGTTGATCCTCTTGAGGGGTTATCGGTTTGTTGCTCATACTCGGAATTTTTTGACAACGAAGTGGGTTGTTGTGGGGTTGGTTCTTCGAGTTCTGGTTGTCTTGGTTGTTCTGTCAACTCAGTCTGTTCAGTTTCACACACACACGATTCTTGGGTGGTAAATGCGTTCTGAGTTGGGGGTGCTTCTTGTATGTGTTTTTCTTCTAATTTATTTTCTTCTAATTGTTTTTCTATATGAGGGGTGGATGACCCACCTATGGATGACCAACCTATGGATGACCCACCTATGGACGACTCACCTATGGATGACTCACCTATGGATGAATGATTTTCTCGAAATAACTTTGTGTCTTCTTTGCTGGTAAAAATATAATATTGCCAGTCAAACTTACCATTGTTCGGATTGTTCTCTTGAACTCTCACTAAATAGTCATTTTGTTCAGCATTTTTGATAGCATTACGGATTTTGTCTCGTTTGTACCCCAAATGTTTTTCGATTACCGTAAAATTAATATCAAAGTTTTCATCGTGAGAAGCTACCCAAGAAATTAACCTAAATGTTGAATCAGTAACGTTGTGATCGCGAATTAAACTGTTGGGAATTGCTGTAAACTGTTTAGAGGGTTTACCATTACGAAATCCCATAGAATCCTCCTTGAATATTAATAATCTTGGATATAAACCTCAGCAATAGCGATAATAAGAGGTCATCTTTTACCCCCAACGTGCGGTCGAAAAGTTAGATTAATCCGTGTACTAACGACCTTATTGGTCTTCGGAACTTGATGCAGATGAGTACTCTGACAGCCTGGAAGCATCACCAGCAGACTCCCATGCTCTAGCCAAAAGTCAGTCGGCTTACCCCCGATGGGCTTGATTTGGAATTTCCTCACCGAACCCAGACTGATGGATGCGATTGCAGGATTTACACCCATCGAAGCTTCACTATCGTTGTGCCAGCCGATACTGTCTTGTCCACTCCTGTACTGATTGCCAATGACGATGCGGAAGCTGTAGCCAGTAGCCGCAGTAATCCTATCTCGCAGTTGGGCCAGCGATGAAGTCCAAGGTAATGGTTTGAGCAGTACACTCTTGGAGTAGAGGTAATCACACCCTTCGTCACCATAAATGCACTCCAGACGCGGAACGGGCATCGTTTTACCCAACATCCTGATTTGGTTTTGCTGCCATTGCAATTCTTGACAATGTTGGTAGAGTTCGTCGGCTTCTTCCTTGTTCAGAAATTCTGGATAATAGTTGACTGGTAAAGTAGGAGCAGATTCGGGAAATAAAGTTAGCTGTTGCATAATTCTCATGAGGCGATTGCCCGAACAATTTCTTCTGCCCATTCTTGTGAAATAGCCTGTTCTGGATTTTTGTAAAACCCAGCGATCGCCGACTTGGGACGAATAATAATTTGCTGCCCTGTTGCACGTTTGTCCCATACCAAACATGAGATGGTGATATTATCTGTCGCCCAGCGTTTACCTTTTTTGTCCTTGCGAAAACAGAAGCGCGGCATGATGATTACAAGCGACGGCGGGTGCTGCTGTAAGAAATCAGCCCGGTCATCACAAGGTTCGAGAAAGCTGGTAAGTAAAAAAGCGGCGACACCCACACGCGCTTTCTGGTAAGCATTCTTGATAATTGGTGCAGCAAATTCCGCGTATGGGGGATTTGTGCAGATCCAGTCACAATCGGGAAACTTAGCCCATGACTCGGATAGTGTTGCATCCAGATGGCAATCAGCTGCTTTATGTGGATCAATATCGTTCGTCCAGATTCTTCCGGTGTCAGGCCATACTCTTAACAAAGATGCGATCGCTCCATGTCCCACACACGGCTCACCAATCACACCAGATAACGGAACATGGCGCAGTAGTTCAGTAGTAAACCACGACGGAGACTCGTAAAAGTTCAGTGGATGTCTACCAACAGTTTCTGCTGTAGATGCACTTGTATCTGGTTGTGGTGTCAGCAATTGTGTGGCAGTCATACTGAATCCTCACTAAATTCAATGTGGCTTAAAATTTGAAGTTCAACAGCTAATCCATTTAAGAAGTTTTGGAGTTCGACTGTTGCCAATTCTTTGGATATCTCTTTTTCTGATATGTAAATAAGTTGCTTAAAATTCCCCAAATAAGCTTCTGTACGAGTCAAATTTTGTTCTGTGTCAGTTAATAGAGTTAAGCTGAATCTCCCAAGTTTGCAGAAGTAATACGCACGGTTATCACAAGGGTTGCCTTGATGCCAATTAATATAAGGTTTTGAATCAATGTGAGCGCTAATAGATTCAAAATCAACGTGGAAAATGTTCATCTCGGTTAGCATTTCGCCACTGTTGTAACGGTCTGTTATATGCTGCTTAATTGCTGTTGATGTTAAACCGTCAGGAATATTAATGTGGGCTTCAGATGTAATTTTTTCAACTACTGTGACTATGGCTTTCATCTTTAAACTCCAAACTCAAAAACTTTGCGGTCATCAACAATAACCGGATTAATATTGAGCAATCCGCCTCCAGAATAATTGCAAGGAATATTACGCTTATCTTTGTCATCGAAGGCTTCTTTGTGAACTGGCATCCAGCGCCCTACACAAGAAAATGCGACTGCGCTAGAAGGAGCGTTGGCTTTTTTATAATCTTCAGCAGTAGCGATATGACCGCAACAGGGACACTTAAACTTCCATTGCATCATGTCTTGTCCAAATAATGTTTGTCCAAGAATCAGCCACTCTTGTTTATTCATCTTCTTCATCCTTTTCACGTTCAGATAAAATCCTTGGGGCAGTTATTCATGCTTACGTAACCTCAAATTCTTTTATAAATTGAGGTGCAATTGCTTTTTGCAGGTCAATCATAACGACCAATCTTTCTATGTCAGCTACATTCACGCCATCCCCAAAAACTGTTTGTCTGCCTGAGTAAGTTCCATGTAGCATGAAGTATGAAAGGTATCGTCTGCCTCGTTGATTTCCCAAGTTGTCAACAGCATCCCTAATTAAATCGACTGCACACAGATCCAAGATTGTTTTGTACTGCCAATTTACTAAAGACTCAACACCTAACCATTCGGCAACAGTAGCCGAGAGGAAGTAGCCATAACCTTGATAAAACCTGTAGGCAAGGCTAATCTCTTTACCAATTTCATCAATAATTTCTTCCACTGTTTCACCTCAGTTGCGTTCATTAAACAATTGTGTAATGCTTGGCAACCACCGTAGCTGAAAGACAGTCTGATTTGAACCTTTGGCGATCGCTGAAACCATCCGCCCCCATTGCTTACCTGAGTCAGTCGGACGATATGGGATTTTCTTGTCATCTGTTCTGTACTGTAAACCTGCGTGAACTAGCCAATTGTTTACAGCTACCGCACTCATCCCAACTTTCTCGCCAATATCTGTAGGCTTGAGGTATGCGTCATCACTGACGTTAGTAATTGCGATCACACTCTTTAACTCGTCGGCTGCTGGTTTAAGTGCGGGATTAACTCTGGTGGCGGCGTTAACTGCAAGTTGAGCGGTGAGGGATTTCTCTAACCCAGCGAATTCACCCACCAACAGAGCTAACTGTGCAGCTTCATGGGATGGGACTAATGCTTTTGGTGGTTCTTGCTCTTGTACTGGCTCGACTTGGCTTGTGAGCATTACTTTCATTAAGGTTCTGTTGGCCCAAATGCGGAACTCTACAGATACCCACCGAGCTAAATCAATGGCGATTTCTGGATGAATCCAAGTGCCTTGAGAGTTAGCGCGTCCAGAGATTTCGATTACAAGTGACGATATGGGGATTCCCATATCGTGGCTAAGAGCCTGCAAATACTCGGTTGTAGACTTTAGCCTGATGTAATCAGCCAATAATTTCTTATTAGCTTTCGCCATCTGGGTTGCATTCACATAGCCCTTTGGGATACTGTATTTACCTATTTCTCCATCTTGGGGCATTTGCTGAATCTCTGAGTCGCGCCATGAGTGTGTCAACATAGTTTATTACCAGAAGTGTTGAACAAAATAGTTAATTAATTCAGGTATTCACGCGCACCAAACTTTTTTCACCAACCAACGAAAAGCGATTAAGTATGGTTGGTGTTTCAGCCAATGTTGGCGATATCAATTCGACAAGGTAAAACCAAAACTTATCCACAAGTACAACTCCTAAAATCAGCCGTTGTTTTGTGTCATCCCCATAAGAACAAAGGATTACTTTCTGACCTAAAACGAAAGCAGGTTTTTGCACCGTGAGAGCTTCTAATTGACCAGTCCCAATGATTTGATGTTCTGTAGCGTGAACAATTTCATCACCACAAATGATTGTATAAAGCCAACATTCATATTTCCACTGGACACCAGAACAGTAACCAAATGTTCTCGTAGTTTTCAGGTAAACTCTCTCCAGTAAATTTACCTCAACGGGCGGAATTGTTTGACCCCAAGGCGGGGAGATATACCAACTGGTTTTAAGTGCGTTAACGTAGTCAATCATGCTTTTTCCTCTGGGATTAATAACCTAAAAATCCTCGGCAATCTCCAACAAAAAGCCGCGTCCCGTGTTCTGCACTTGCACCAGTTCTTTATCCAGCAGAGTTTGAATAACTGAATCTGAGAATTGGAATTGCAAACGGTGCAGAGGCACACAACCGCCACAAAACTGAAGCACACGCAGCAAATGATTGGCTCTACGGTCAAAGTTTTCTGTAGAGTTAGCCATTGGTACTACCTCCAGTAATGGCTACTAACTGTTGTTGCAGAATAGAGATTTGCTGTTGATAAAACTCAATCTCTGCGGTAATTTCTGAGAATAATTCTTCTGGTGTGAGCGGTTGGATTTGATCCTCTTTCAAGTACGATATCTCGTCAGAATTCTTGTTAGGCATCAATACATAACGCCATCCTTCATCAAATTGTTCAGCCAGTTCTGTACCATTCGGATAGTAATAAACTCCTAGAATCGTGCCTTGTTCTGTACGCTGTTCCAAAGTAAAGCGAGGGTAGCCCCAGTGTTGAGGGATTGAGATCGTGGGTTGCATTGATTTAATTGGGGATTGGTGAATAAATAATTAGGGAAAGGGGGAAAGGGCAAAGGGGAAGGGAATGAAGAAATTTACCTTTCCCCTTTAACCTTTTCCCAGGCGAAGCCCAAGACTACGCTGTAACTAACTCCGTTCTCTCCAGCAGCCGTTGCAATTTATCGCCAGTTAGCTGTTCTAAGGGTTGGTCTAAAAAATATTCATCAAAAATGGATTTGCCATCAGTAGACACGTCCACCATCGACAATGAGCGCACAGCATCAAGCACGGAGTTAGAATACTGCTGCTGGACTGAATAACGCCTCTTCACCCACCAGTTACTAAGCAATTCGCAATTCGCAGTTCGCAATTCGCAATTGTGAACGTAATTAGTAATTGAATCATTACAGGTGCAAAGCTTCCTGTTTTTAGGCATGGGGTGTAATTGCGAATTGCGAATTGGTAATTGCGAATTGTTGTAGTTCTGACACTCGTTGAAGATATGCGCCATGATTTGCTTTTCGGTCGTAGAAGAGGACAAGGAGCAGGGTGCGGGGTGCATGGGAGAGAATCTTTCCCCTCTGCTCCCTGCCCCCTGCCCCTCTGCTTCTTCTTGCACAGGTAATGAGCCGTCTTTATAGTGAGTGCAGATGAAGCGATCGCAACGCATTAGAGTGTTGGCACGAAATAATTCTTTATCGTTGACCATTACTACCCAGCGTTGCGTTAAGTGGTTGTCGTCATGGCTGATGCTGGCTACCAGTTTGTCATCAGCGTAATATTCGTGATGGTCAAAAGAGATTTCGACTATTGTGAGGAGTTCGGGGGCTACGGCTTGGGCTTGGTCGGCGATGTAGCTGTCGAGTTCGGCTTGGGCTGCGGCTTGGTTGTCAACCTTTTGAAGCCTAGTGGATTGGTGGGTGATAATTGCGTTTACCCAAGTGTCAACCGCTCTTTTGTCGCCGATGGGTGTAACGCCTAATTCGGCAGCGATTCTTTTGAGATGGGGGAGGTTATAGCGGCAAAGGGCTTGCTGTGTGTAGGTTGGATGGGTCATAATTAAGATTCCTGTAAAAGGGTCAAAGGGCGATCGCTACAAGTTTTCCAGGCTGAGGCGGTTGTCCTTTGTTTTGTCTCTTATTATTTTACATATTTTATGGAAATTGCTCAACGGTTACGGACGAGATTTTTTGTAACAATGGGTAACTAAAGGTTTGTGCTACAACAGGATAAAATTGCCTAAGCTCGATCCCCAAAATTTGACAATATTTCAAGATAAGAGACAAAGAAACAGAGCGATCACCTTTACCCTTCCATTTTTCTATTTTATGAATTAACTGCTGAGAGCAAGGTTCTCCAAGTCCTGTAATTGCTTGTGCTACTTCTTCTCTAGAAAGTTTCTTGTCTTCTCTTTGCTGAAACAAAAACTCACCATATTCCTGATCCCAGTCAATCCGGGATACCAAATCCAAAGGTATTCCTTGCATTACGATTTCTCTCACTGATACTCCTATATTTACACAATGTGTGGAAATAGTGGTATACTTCTTCTATGAAGTATGTAAAACCTAAGCAGTATTAGCGTAGAGCCTAAATCGTCAAAGCGATCGCTCTAAATTCGTGTTGTCTTTTAGAACTCCCTTGAAAGTTCTTACTCTCAAGGTGTTTTAAAAAATGACATAGATTTTAGAAACAGCAATCAAAAGTGCAGTTAATATTTGTACAAGACTACGTTGACGCTGGCTGTCACTAGATCATGAAGTAGCAACCCCAGAAAGTGATCGCATCTGTGAGAAAATTGGATTAGGGTAAATGAACAATAGCCCTAGTAAAAATGCAGAGCAATTGCAGATATCCCCTAGTACAGCCCTAGTAAAAACCAAGTACTAGAGATAAGTCCCTAGTACATGAACGAGAATTTTCTTTGTAAGATAGACTTCTTGCGCAAATACAAAACTACCCTCAATCTTTAACTCTTTCTCCCATTTTCAAGGGATGGGAGTCAATTAATTGTTACCAGGAGGAATTTGCCGTCTACGCCGTCTTCTCCTTGGTGCTTGATAAAAGCTTAACCGATTTGGTTTCCTGTCAAGCATCTCAAGCGCTGAACGGGTTTCTGTCAAATTTAAATTAAGTAGCTGCTCAAATATTTTGAGACCAACTTTTCGGTATTTATCCTGTCGATGTCGATGTAGTTGGATAGCAAGTGTTGTAAGACTTTCTGCTGCGAAAACCAAAGGTCTTGTAGTATTGTACGGTTCCTTATCCAACTTACTTAGTAAAGTTTGGCAAATTTCAGACACCAGTTGAGGCTCAGTATTAACGAAATTATTGGTTTCGATAATGTCAATAATATCTGAGGCGGCTTTTAAGAGTAATTGTTTGTTTTTACATACTGCTTGAATTAGTAAGCGCATTCCAGAATCTAGCTCGAAATGCTCACGGCTTTGGAAAAAGACGCTTGCTACTATGCTTTGAATTGCCTCAATATTAGAGGGGGCAAGATTGTAGAGAATTTCTGCTGCTTTCGTTCTGCATCTTCTTTGAATCCACAGATGGCTGGCTACGTGAGCTAATCCACACAAAACTGCCTCGTCATTCTGATTAGCAAGATGATGGTCGATTTTTGCTACTGACCACTCATCTTGATATTGAAAATAATGGATAAATAGCAATTCTCCGTATGCTTGACGGCAAAAATTTGAGCCATCTGCCCAAAGCATCTCCAACCAACCTTGAACCGTTTCTTTTGGCTCAAACCATCCTACTGTGCGAGAAAGAAAGTAAAGCGCCCATCGATACCGCAACACTTCGGGACAGTTGCGAATCACTGCATCAAAAAGTTGGGTTGCTTGAGTGCGATCGCCATTTAATAAAGGTGGCATCTGAGTCAAAATATCCACCCAAACTGCTGGGTGCGGCTCTATCTCTAACCTAGATTTAATTACCCTTGCCCAGTTTTGTAAATCAGGGGGATTTTGCTCAAGGTAGCCAGCAGCGATCGCTCGTACAATAGAGCCTCTACCACTCGGTAAAAAGTGTGAGCCACCAAAACCAAAAATAATTGGAGAGTTTAGTTGGTGCGAACGTTGCTCCTCGCTTTGATGATGGGCTAAATCTGGCTGTGAGTGTGCAGACAGCCAATTTTCTAACAGACACAGAACTGATTGTGGAAGCCCTTGGTTACGTTCAGCAATTTTATCTAAAGCAGATGCAGTATCAGAACGAAAAGCTTCCGAAACAAATCCACGTTGTTCGAGATTTACTACTAACTCAATCAAATTATTTGCTGGAAAATCGCTTTCTGCAAGCTCTCTAATTGCATTACCTATATAACTTTCATGACGTTGCGGCTGAAGTTGTGGAAGAATGCGGAGAAAACGTTCTGGATCGTCTTTAACTAGCTTGCCAAACTCATAAGCTTGCGACGATGCACCCCCAGCACGAGATAAATCTCTTTGACGCTTCCAATAATCTTCTTCTGTAATGTCTGCCAATTCATCAAATAAGTTTAATAACTGTTGGTCAGATGCACGATTCATTTCCTCAACATTCATTGGTGAACCTACTAGTTGTGCAATTGTAGGGTAATCGTCGTCTTTTTCATTAACAACCAAAGGAAAAGCACGTTTTTCTTCATCCTGCCATCGCTTTGCTTCCGCACTCAAATATTCTTCAGGAAAA
This sequence comes from Nostoc sp. DedQUE04, assembly GCF_034530995.1. Lineage (NCBI taxonomy): Bacteria > Bacillati > Cyanobacteriota > Cyanophyceae > Nostocales > Nostocaceae > Nostoc > Nostoc sp. DedQUE04. The sequence goes on from NZ_JAVRCA010000103.1 coordinate 11,371, forward strand.
GCAAGTAAGAGTTTTAGTCGATGTTGGCGATTATATTTTACAAAACGGAAGCGTAAATCAGCAGGTTGTTCGGATTCAATTGGGTAATGATTATATACACGAATTGCTTGTTGAATACGAGCTATTTCTTGAGGTTGAAGACACGGACAAACTGCTAATATTAATTTTTTTGTTTCTTTATAAGAATTTCTCATATATCCTAAATTCAAGCGTCTGGAATCTCCAAGTAAGTAATCCAAAACTGCCTGCGGTTCTTGAATCGCTATCTGTGCTAGCCCACGCGCTAGTAGACGGTGAACAAGGAGTAATTCTGATAGTTCATTCTGCTTAACAAAAATTAAAAAAGATTGCTTGTCCTGATTTGCTAGTTCTAAAATAGCTGATAATACTGCTTGTATAATTTCACTTGTATCAAAATCTAGGCTATTAATGTAGTCTTCGCTATATCTATTTATTCTCAAAATTTTTCGGTCTATAATTCTATTTGTTACATCAGTAAACCAAGACCAAATAGCATCTAAAAAATATTTTGGATTCGCTTTTGCAAGTGTGTCGATATCGTCAAAATCACTTCCACTTTCAAGTAATTTCTTAAAGTAATTTATGGGATTGTATTTAGAAGAATGAATGTACCTTTGTCCATCGTCAGCATTTGCTGCTAACTCTGGTATTGGTTTGTTGCTTTCTGCTATAGCTTGTTCTAGTCTATAATCTAAATGGGCGCGTATAATTCTTGGTGCTAGTTGAGGTAAAGTTTCAGCGACTTTTTCTGCAATTGCGGATACGCTATACATATCCAAATTACAACGTCGAATAATTTGCTGAGTTTGCCATACTCTTTCTGGATTCCACTGTTGAAGATTGAGTATAATCTGCATACTTAATGTGTCGTATGCGGTATCGTTGTCGTTCAACCAATACTCTTCAATGAGATTCCATACATTATCGGTTGCAAAGCTAGTAGCAGCAATTAAAATAGGAAGACAATAAGACGCTTCAGTTAGTGGTTTTTCCAACCACTTTCTAAATTCAGGGCGATCGCGTAAAATCCTGAACCAACCTGGACTACCAATCATCGCGTTTAAAACTTTTGGAGCTTCTGTATCTAAGTTAAGCAAGGGAATTAGAAGTTCTGCTTCAATTGGTTCAGGGTTTGGTTGCGAACCAACAAACTCAATTAACAGGCTGTAAATATGGGTTCGCACACAAATTAATTGAAGCGACCGCAAAACAATCAAAGCCCAAACTCGAATCTTGCCAGATAAATGAGTCAAATTTTTAAAAGCTAACTTTACTATTTTATTTTTTAATAGGAAATTTTTCGCCTCTGCATTGTGCAATAGTAGTTGCAACTGCTTTGCGTACTGTTTAGGTGCAGTACCGCGTAGATAATTTAGACCTCGCAGTAGAATAGGTCGAACAAACAAACCATCTTGCCGTTCCAACACCAAGTCTACGAGCGATTGTGAATCACGGGCAAAAGCACGCGCCAAAGTATGGTCATAATAAGTTTGATGACAAAAACCAAAGGTGGAATTATCCTGGCTTGCCATTAATATTCCAGCCTGTACTAAAGCTTGATATACTTCCAGAAAACTATCGGCAACTGCTGTTGGCACCCAAAGTACCTCTTCCTGCGTCATGCGTTGAGTAATTTGCTCCAGAAAAACAATGTATTTGGAAGCATTAGGTTGATTGAGAATCCGAGTTTCCCACAACCTATCTAGTAACTTTTGAGAAGAATCAAATATTTCTCCCGGTTTTGCGACTTCCAGAAATATCTTCAAATGCAAAGGATTTTGCAGTAACTCACGCAGAGGTTCGCCGATACCAAGTGCAATGTGTCCAGTATGTTCTAACAAAGGAGAAATCTTCTCCCACGTTGGTAAATTCAAATATAATTGTTCTAAACCCTCTAGGCGAGCAAATTGACTACCGTGACGGAATTCAAATTCACGACAAGTTGCAACGATATGGACTCCCTTTGTTCCGGCAAGGGTTTGGATCAGGTTTAGTAAAACATTTAATCTTCCTGGTCGTTTATCTAGCAATTCCGCAACTGCGTCCAGTTGGTCTATCAGCAGTACCACTCGCTCTTTATTAGCATTAGCAACAGCTTTGATTGCATCTCGTGGGTTTATGCTCAAATGAAGCTGATCATCATTTTGTAAGTTTTCAAGATTATTAACTGTATTCCCCAGATAATCAGCTTTAATTGCTAATAGCACGTAATCTTTTTCAATTACAAGATGTCCTAGCGTTGCTAAGAGTGCAGATTTTCCCGATCCAGGAACACCAAGAATGATTGTAGTGGAAGATTCTTCTGATTCGATGTAATTAATAATTTGGTCTAACTCAGGACGGTCAATATGTTGCTCATTACCTAGTGTTCTCGGCCAACTTAACAATCCTTTAGAAGCATCTAGAAATTGTGTACGTAGACTTGCATATAAAGTTTCATCTAAAATATATTGATTATGAGCATGAGCAGAAATAGCTGATTCTGCCCCTTCGTGCCCAGCGTAAAAATTATTATAAGTTACTGTGTTGTTATCACCCAAAACAGCTTGGTTATCATTACCCTGAACCGTTCGGTTTTGATTACCTTGAACTACATTTTGATATGTGAAACTATCAGCCTGCTGCTTTGGATCTGCATCAGGCTGTTGCGAATCAGAGTTTTTTGGTGGCTGCTGACTCATAATTCAGTTTACAATCCCAATAGGTTAGAACTAGCCGCCGCTCCCAGCCAGGTTGCAACTTTCACAAGAATCGGCTTGGCTGTTGTCCAAATTTTATGACCAGCTTCCACGCCCTTACTAGTTTTTTCAAGTGTTTCTGCTACAGTTCCCAAACGTTCTAATGCACGTTGCTTATTTGGTTCTTCTTTGTCTGTGGCTTTCTTAGCTGCACTCAAGTCTTCAATTACTTCTTCTTTAGTCCTGGATGGGAGTTCTGCGCCTTGAATTAAAGTTTCAAGTTCTGCCAGTAACTTCACAATATCCTCTTTAGTGAGCGATTCTTTTATATCTGCACCCACTTGGTTATATTGCGTTACTTGATTCCCATCACCAAGCACAGCCTGATTATTGTCGCCTTGAACTGCTCTGTTATTGTCACCTTGAACATTATTGACGTTGCCGCCAACCGAACCACCAACTGAAAAGCCACCGGGATTGTTAGTCATAAAACCTACCTGCTCAACGTTTGAATAAAAGCTGGGACGCTGTAGTGCTGTCACTACCATATTCTGTAGATCAGCAATTCTGCCATCCTTCTCAGCAATAAGTGCTTTAATTTCTTGTTCTGCCACAGCTTTTAGCTGATTATAAGTAGCGAAATATTCCGCACTCAGTTGCGACTTATCGGCTGCGATCGCAGTTTTGGCACGCAGCAAAAACTTATCTTCACCACGCACTTCCATGCCTACAATTCGCAAATCTGCTTCTGGGTTATTCTCAGCTAATCGCTTAAACGAGATGGCGATCGCTCTGGGGTCAATTCCTTGGCTGTGGTAAAGGTCGAGGGTATCAAAAATTGGTTTGATGAAATCTCCAAACTCGCCATTCCCAAATACCTCTTCCCAATTGTCAGGCTTACGCTGAGGGTTAGGATCTAAGTCATTCTTTTGTATTAGCCGCATGAAAACGTACTCACACTTAACTCCATGTAGTTTAGTATGGTTAGTAATACCCCAGTCTTCTATAGTGGCTCCAGTGAGGGTAGTCCCTGTTAAATCAGTTCCATCTAACTGTGTTTGGACTAACTTTGCTCTTGATAAATCTGCGTCTTGTAAGTTAGCTTCGCTTAAGTCTGTACCAATGAAACTGGTGTCTTGTAAGTTAGCTTCTTTAAAATTGACTCCACGTAAGTTTTGACGGTCAAATTTTTTCTCCTGTCCCTGCCCACTAACTAATACTTCACAAACTTTTGGATCATAAAGGTAAGTTTTTCCAGGACGCACATTATTAAGTAATTTAGCTTTTTGGAAAAGAGTGCGGGTTAAAGTAGCATTTCTAAAATCCGTGTTTTTGAGGCTGGCATTGGTCAAATTAGTGTCCGTTAGGTCTGCGTCTCGAAAACTTGTACACATCTGAGCAGCAAAAGCAATTGTGAATGAGCGAACCCAGGCATCTTTTTTATCTCCTTTTAATGCACGCCACCCAATATATGAACTCAGAAGCGCTCCAGCAATCGCAACTATTGTTGCGCTAGTAGCTGCGATGATCCCAACAGATATTAAGGGCAAGACTCCAGCTACGATAACAGATATAACTCCAGCAATGGTGATTATGCTAGCTTTGGTAATATTGGTAACAGTTAATGCTAAGGAGAAAGCTACGGCAATGACGATTATAGATAAAGCTCCAGCAACAACCGCAGTTCCAATAAAAGCTCCAATAAAGGCAGTATCCCTGTCTCCAGTGAAGAAGAAACCAACAGCTAAACTAACAGATCCGGCAAACGCAAAAGTAGCAGTTCCCAAGCCTATTAAAATACCACGGTAGAAAGTAATGAGCCAGAAAACTGTAAGTAAAATTAAAGAGAAAAAACCAGTATAGAAATCATAAGAATAAGGATTATAAAAAATAAATGATATTGAATAACCAGCATAAGCTGAAAAAAAACCTGATATTCCTGACATTAGCCATGAGATCAGTATCAATCCAATTATCCATTTATACTGTAGACCAGCTTGAACATGGCTAAAGTTTGCACCTCTCAGTTGAGCCCCACAAAAATCTGTTCCCCGAATATCTGCGCCGCTAAAGTTAGCACCAGTCAAGTCCTGACCTTTGAATGAACGACCTCTGAGATTCTGGCGGGAGAAGTCTTGGGGCATGGCTGAACTAGTGAAAGTGAGGGTTTATATTAGATACATCTTGAGTATGCAGTTTTACGGTTTATAGTGCAATATTTAAGTGCAACTTTTATCTGAAAATGATTGAAAAATTCACTGTTCCAGAAAGCCCGCAGTAAATCTCGATATCCGCAATTGTGCTGATTTTAACAAATTTTTACTCCTTTACCAGTGTTCAATAAATATATTTAGCCAACATTCTAGTGTTTTAGCACGTCGGTTAACTGTAGTTTCTGAAAGTGATGGACACACTTCAATTAAAAATTGCTTCGCATTTTTAGGCTCAATCTCTGAAAGATCACTTGCCTGTTCCCAAGTAAACCATGCTGATCCAACGTTTGATGATATGAATTGGTAAGCTAGAAATCTCATTTTTGCTTCTCTTGATGGCAAACGATTAAGTACAGAACAGGCGGGAGTTAGTTGCCCACGCTCATCTGCAAGCCCAAGAATTTTTACTGCTGTTTGATAATAAAAGAAATCTCTACTAACAGTTTCATTTGTCTCTAAGAATTTTTCTCGCACAATTGATGGAGAAGATGGATATTGAATTAGTAGTGATGCGAAATATATAACTCGTTCAAGGTTGTTAGCTTGTGGAACATCATGAGACAGAACCCTAATATTGGGCTGGGTAGGCTTTTCAATGTTAGGAATATCTTTTGTAGAGATGGATTTAACAATGTGAAACTCTGGAGCATCGGTAGAAATAGCTAAATTTACTCGAATATCATCTTTATTTAGTTTTTCTATACAATCTTGCCAACTATTAAACAAAGATGATTTGCTTTTACTTTCTTCATTATCTTCTATTAAAGAAAGAGATTTTATTTGTGTTGCAAGGGAAGTTGATTGATTAGAGCTAAGGCTTATGTGAAGAATAATTGTCCACGATCCCGGCATTGCCTGTGCAGGTATAAACGTAGGCAATTTAGACATATTAGTAAAAGTCATATCTGCAATTTCTTGAAATAATCGCTCTAACTTATCAATTACACTAGCAATAACTGACCAGGATTTCTCGTCTTGAGGGTTATCAATATGAACTGCGACTGATAAGCCATCACCACTAATAATTGTTCCAAATGCAGCGAGAGATGAAGTAATTAATCGGTATATATTCTCTTTTACTTTATGATAATCACTCGATTCTGTATCAGAATTTAAGACTTGAGTAGTATAAATTTCTTTTAATAAATTACTACCAGCCGACCATATACGTTCATCATAGTATTTATCCTGACGAGCTTTTTTAGCTGTTTGAGAAAATATTTTCATTCCTTCAGCCCATTCTTCTTTTAGCTCCAAGTCATCTACTTGATTCAGCACCAACTCAGTAGAATATTCAAGCTCTTTAAGTTGCTTCTTTGTTCGAGGAGCTTTTGCATAACTGTCTCCATAAGTGGCAATGAAATCCAGAGTTTGTTCGGCAATAAGATGACCTCCTTGAGAAAGGCTAATCTTAAAAAAATAATCTAGTGCAGGAGTTAGTAGCGTAAAAATAGGTGATTCCCAATCCTTCACATAAGATGTAAGTCCAAGAATACTAATTCTTGATAGACTATCAGGAGTAATGCTCTGTCGAGATAATATTGCTGCGAGAAATAACCAAATCACTTCAATTTTAACTTCCGAATCTTTCTTAAGAAGTTCACGCCCCAATACTCCCAAGCCTATTTCTAGAGCCTTCTGCGATCCCAGAGCAAGTAGTGCGACAAAATCTCGAATATTGGCATTTACAGCTTTTAGGTTGCTGAAAGTTTTTGCCACTTCTTCTCTTGCTCTCTCGATATTATCAGAGTCTAAAAATTTTTGTACTTCTACAAGGATAGTCGTCATTCTGTTTCTTTTGGGACAAAAGTGCGCCCTATTGCAATCTCAATATCAACACGAGAATTATGGACTTTACGCTTACGATCTTGGAATGAGTGTGGCTGTGATTCAGGCCCAACCCCACCTTGCTCACTCGCAGTTTTCACAAAACGTTTAGCCTTAGAAAAGGCTTGTTTTCGTTCTTTTTGTTGCTCCTTACTGCATTCTGCTTGAATTTTATCAAGAAATAATAAGCCCTCTTGCTCTGTAACAGGGGTTTGTTTTGCCCAAGGGTAGCTGTAGCCACCATTCTGAGAAATATCCACCCCTTGAGCTTGTACTCTCCCACGGTAGGGTGCTGACGAACTGGATATATCGAACTCTGCCATATTATCACCCACTTTTATGCAATATCTAACTGGTCGAGTAGTTTTAATTGCTTACCACGATGTAGGACTCATCGCCAATTTTGGTTGGCTTGATGTTTAATCGATTTAATACGATCATTGAGGACAGATTTAACAATCTCATACTGATCAGGAAGTTAGGCTCTAGTATTCGGTCAAGTTTGGTCATGAGCAACGGTTAACTGGCAAATTACTTGTATAACAGCATACGCTTAGATACTGCTAATCAGCAACTTTATCCATTGAGCCAAAAAGCTTAGTGCGTAAACAAATGTTGTGCTTTCCTCATAGTATGCAGAGATAGACATCGAATGTGAAACTCCATTTAGGGGAATACAAAAGCGCTTCAGATTTCTAACCAGTACTCTTTTTGTGCTATCTATTACTAATAAATTTCAGCAGTAATAACTTGTTTGTAATAACAATTGATTTGGAATAAAATAGTACTTATGATCTAAAGTATGAGTATGCCCATGAGAAATCGGATTAAGGAATTTGTTGACAGCAGAGGGATGAGCGTTTATCAGTTCTGGCAAGAAACTGGTATTAGCCGCACTACCGCATATAACCTGTACAACAATTCTGCTCAGTATCTTGGCAGAGATGTCATGGATGCGATTTGCACTCGATACAACATACAACCAGATATTTTACTGAAATGGATACCAGCCCAGGAGCAGAAAAATGGGAATTGATTCTGCCTCTACTAAAACTAAGGTTGGAGAGATAGCTAGAGTTTGTATTTATTGTGGTTCTAGCAATCGACTACTTTTAGATCACTTTATTCCAAAGTCAATTACAAAAAGCGATCGCTTTACTGTTCAAGCCTGTCATGCTTGTAATTTCAGTAAGAGGAACCAACATCCTAAACTGTGGTATTTTCGTCATTTCTCATTTAAAAGCGAGTGGAACTCTATACTGGCAGATGTAGGTTTAACTGAGTCTGAAATTGATGCTTGGATGGCTCCGCCCCCAGAACAATGTTTTCTCAGAACAAAACTACCAGAGTTGATGAAGTCCAGAGGATTAGATCAAAAAACCCTAGCAGCTGAAACAGGGCTTAGTCCCACTACTGTAGGGAAGCTTTACCGCAGCCATTTTGACCGCATAGATAACCACACTGTCACGACGCTGTGTAAGTACTTTGGGTTAAGAAAACTAGATGATTTAATTGAAATCATTTGGGAAGAAGATGATATTGAAGGTAGGCAAGTGTGATTGTAGTTGCACCCGAATCAATCAATTCTTTATCCTTGTTGTTACTTGCGTTATCAAAATGCAAAGAATTATCAAAATGTCCAGGTATCTACTTTGATATTGATAATCAGGGAGTGATGTCGTATATCTCCTTTAAAAAGCAATATTTGGTGACAAGTCGCTTTGTGTCTATAGGAATCCTATTTGATTTTTGAAAAAGATTACGAGATAATACGGATGAGTT
>NZ_JAVRCA010000104.1:0-19242 GCF_034530995.1 Nostoc sp. DedQUE04
TGTTCAATAATTCCCCCTTGTCCCCTTGTCCCCTTGTCCCCTTGTCCCCTTGTCCCCTTGTCTCCCCTGCTCCCCTGCTCCTCTGCCCCTATACTCCCCTGCTTTCCCTTGACACTCCGATACAGGGTAACTTTTATCACTTTTTTTCCAAAAAAATTCCTGATATACACCAACTTTATCTGTCAAAAGAAGTATTGGTGCAAGTCAAATGAAATACCAGGAGTGATATGAGTCTACTGATGGCGAGTGTGCTGACAACAGTGCCAATATCTGCGGTAAATTTACCAGAAAAGTCCGTAATTCTGCCAGAAAACCCGGTGCAGCAGTCAACACAGGATAATTTATCTCAAGTTGTCTCGCCTGCTGAAATTACACCACCTGAATTCGTGCAACCAGATATAACCACCTCGTCAGCAATAAAAAATAAGTACGAGAATATACTTAGAAAAAGTAGAGACAAAATTCAACTTATCAGTTCCCCTAACTTACCTGAATTAAAAGATACTCAACCTGTAACAGAAGTTGTACAGAACCAGGAAAGTACAGAAGAATTTTCCCCATCTTCTCATCCTCCAGACTCAGACAACCCAATGTCTCAAGTTACCTCAGTATCGCAACTCCAAGACGTGCAACCCTCCGACTGGGCTTTTGGTGCTTTGCAGTCTTTAGTAGAACGCTATGGCTGCATTGCGGGATACCCGGATGGGACTTATCTGGGAAATCGCAGTATCAGCCGTTATGAATTTGCGGCTGGTTTAAATGCTTGTTTGGAGAAGATTAACGATGCGATGCCTGCGGCGGGCTACGCCTACGCTAACAATAAAATAAATACTGTTAATAATGAAGATTTAATCTTGCTGCAAAGATTGCAAGGCGAGTTCAAAGCAGAGTTGCAGCAATTACAGCAGCGTATCGAGGTTGTGGAAAAGCAGACTAGTGAATTACAAGGAAATCGGTTTTCCACAACTACTAGGTTATTTGGTCAAGCAATTTTTAGCGTGCAGGGAACCAATAGCCCCGATGTCGATTTGTTTCCGAGAGATGGAGTACCTGAACGCCAGGGAAAAACCAATCTGACTTTCACAAGTAGCGCCCAACTAACCTTAGCAACTTCATTTACAGGGCGAGATTTGCTGTTAACAGGGTTGTCTGCGGGTAATTTGGGTTCTAATGCATCGTTGTTATCTACCAATATGGGGCGGTTGGGATTTGAGTCAAATACAGACAACAATCTAGTTGTTAGTGACTTATCTTATCGATTTCTCGCCTCGCATAACTTGGGAATTGTCGTCGGTACGGCGGGAGTCAATCCAATCAACACCTTTCGCGGTATTAGCCCTTTAGAAGGTTCTAGCGATGGTGCAATTTCTCTATTTGGTCAGCGGAACCCGATTTTAAGTATTGGTAACGGCAGTGGTGGTATAGGCTTTGACTGGCAGATTAGCGATCGCATTAGTTTGCAAGGCGTTTATAGTGCCGAAATACCCAATTTTCCTGGCGACACCAAGCAGGGCGGACTATTTGGTGGTAGATATACTGCTGGCGCTCAGTTAAGTTTAGCACCCACAAACAATATCGATGTCGGCGTACATTATCTCTATTCCCACTCCCCAGATGGCTTACTGGGAGGTGGTATTGGCGATTCGCAACTGATTTCACCTTTTGCAAATCCTACAGCTTTCGATACTCAAGCAATTGGTGCTACTGTTGCTTGGCGAATTAACCCTAACTTGCATTTGGGCGGTTGGGGCGGCTTTACTTCTTCCAAGCCATCTAACCTTTCTGGAAGTGTAGAAACTACTAACTGGATGGTGTTCGCGGCTTTTCCTAATTTGTTGCGTCCTGGGAATTTAGGGGGCGTTCTCGTTGGACAACCACCCAAAATTACTTCCAGTACTTTACCCGACGGCTTCAATTTTCCCAACTTTTCTGATGGGGGGACAGCAGGTGGACGTAGTGACACATCAATTCACGTAGAAGTTTTTTACCGCGCCCAACTGAGCGACAATATCGCCTTGACTCCAGGCTTATTCGTTATTTTCAATCCCGATCACAATACTGCTAACGATGCATTAATCGTGGGGACATTAAGAGCAAGTTTCCGGTTTTAAGTTTGTACTGATGTAAATGTAATAAAATACGCTATTTTGCCACTAGTTGTTTCAGTATTAGATGCTTTCATTACTTGATGGGAGCAAGGAAAACTCGTGCGTGTTTTTTTTGATACGTGATTAAAGGAGCAAGTTTTTCATGAAATTAAATTCATTAGTTCATTTGGGTTGTTTTCTTGTTAGCAGCAGTTTAGCCGCAGTCTTCATCGGTTTAAGTGGAACAAATGCTTCGGCTCAAATCACAATTCAAAGCACTGGCACATTATCGGGTACTATCCAACTTCCCAGAAATAATCCCAATTTCAATCAAAGCATTACTCGCGTTGATACAGACGACACGGGGACTTACTCGCGGAACTTAGGTACTAAGAACAATCCTAATTATGTTCCTATATACAAGTCAGACTATGTGCAGGTACAAACACGCTCTGATGGTAGTCTGCATTATTTTGTTGACTTTAAAGGCATTCCGATTGTCTCCTTTAATGGCGTTCTCACTTCGCCGATTCTCTCTGGCGGTGAGTTAACACCCTATAAATACCAGGGACAATTGGCAGGAACCACATTTCAAGGAGTAGTTCAGGATGAATTTAATCTCACCAAAGCCTTATACACTGGTATTGTCACCGATCCAAACACTGGAAACCAGTATCAGGGCACTTTTGAAGTGAGTGGATATGGAGTCCGATATAGCGATCGCAATGGTAGCGCCACCCCCACAGTCTTTGATTTCAAATCCGATCTCCCAGGTTCGCCAAAGGTGACATCTTTGGAAATGACTAACGCACCTCTGGCAAGAATACAAATCAAAGTACCTGCAACTGCAACTCTCATAACTCCTACACCAACTACTGGTAGTGGTAGCACACCCACTCCCCCACCAGTAATTAGCAGTGGTAGCACACCCACTCCCCCGCCAGTAATTAGCAGTGGTAGTACACCCATTCCTCCATCAGTAATTGGTGGTAGTGCAATCGCCCCTGCACCTGTAGTTAGTGATGGTAGTGCGATCGCCCCTACACCTGTAGTTAATGGTGGAAGCACATTCACTGTTTCGCCAATGGTTGATGGCGGTAACACATTTACTGTTACACCAATAGTTGATAGTGGCGCTTCCTCGACACCTACAACGTACACATCTGGGTCGAATTCACCATCAATTTCTACTACACCTAATATGGAATTGAGTAACAGTAATTCCCTAGAGGTCAATCAAGTAGTTGTCAACCCTGCAACTCTTGTTCAAGCCGCTTGTTCGCAAGATTCTGCTAAGAGTTGTACAATGCCCACTTTACCAAAACAAGCGATCGGCCCTCGTAGTCGAGTGCTACTGCGTTAGTTAGGGACTTTTCAATCAAAAATATCCAACTACTTCTTGTGGGGTGGGCGTCTCGTCCGCCCCTAACCAAAGGCTAACTTGACAAAAATTCTGAATGCTTCTGGAACTCTAGCAGGGCAAAATGAAATCAATATAATAGTTAGCACAGAGGCATACATTGCAATTAAAAAAGCCCACCATCATATATTCGCGGCGTTTTTGTTGCTCAGACTACCTTTCGGTGGTATCTTTTACCCTGATGATTTTCTGGCTATACTAGTAGACTTAAGCCGATTGATTGATAAATTTCATCCTCCAGCATAAAATACACAAAAACTCTAAATTTTGGACATATATCAGTATGCATTTACCTCTAACTAACACAAAAATATTGTCTGATGTTGGAGAAAATTAATTTTATTGGAGGCTACAAAAACTTAATCGATAAGGTTAACACTAACACTACAAAGTAAATCTACATCAATCAAACATCTTCCGAGTAAGCACCTATGAAAGAAGAATTGATAGCCAGAGTTGTGCAGGTCTTGCGAATTAATATGAGTTGGATGACTTGGAATTTATTTCTGGCTTTTATACCTTTGGCTTTGAGTGTCTGGCTATTTCGCATGAGGCGCGGCGGCACTTGGCTTTGGTGGCTAGGATTCTTAGTTTTCTATGCTTTCTTACCAAATGCACCATATTTGTTGACCGATGTAATTCACTTGATAGATGATATTCGCACGATTCAATCGGTGTGGATGATTACTTTAGTACTTATTCCTCTGTATTTGCTAGTAATTTTAAGTGGATTTGAAGCTTATGTAATATCGTTAATTAATTGGGGTCACTATTTACATCGTATTGGTAAGAGCCAATGGATTTGGCGCGTTGAGACAATTACACATTTTCTCTGTGCTGTTGGTGTTTATTGGGGGCGATTTTTGCGTTTCAACAGTTGGGATTTTATTACTCAACCCGATGCCGTACTTACCAAAGGAGTAGAAGAAATTCTGGGAAAACAGCCCCTGGTGATTATTGCTATCACCTTTGTGGTACTTGCAGGTTTGTACTGGATTATGAAACGAGTAACTTTAGGTCTTAGCCAATCAAATAGCAGAATAGGGATAAACTCAGGACGCACAAACTCTAATACGCCAAACATTTGATCGACGTGGCAATTTTGGCTTTTAATTTTGGGATTTTAATTAGTAATTCCCTTGATGAATATTGCCTATCAAAAGAAAGATGCAATAAAACCCTCCTTGAGGTGAAATAAACTCAGAAACAAATGGTTGAACTTCAACGCCATCACCTGAGAATAACGTCGTATCAGATCGTTAAATATTGATGGTCTGGTCTGATGTATCTAGTCATGTTGATAGGAGGGATATAATATGCAATTAATCTCGAAAGAGGAAATCAAGACATTAATAGAACAGCCAAAAGGAAATTGTGTTTCAATTTATATGCCAACGCACCCAGCCGGGCCAGAAGTGCGACAAGACCCAATTCGCTTTAAAAATTTGGTCAGGGAAGCAGAGGCTCGTTTAATTGATGCGGGTTTGGAACAGGAAGAAGCGATCGCATTGTTGGAAAAATCCCAGGAAATTGATACCCAAGAGTTCTGGGAGCAAATGGGAGAGCAAGGGCTGGCGATTTTTATTTCTGAAAATATTTTTCGTTATTATCCTCTACCAATTGATTTTCAAGAGTTGGTCGTGGTTACAGACCGATTTCACATCAAGCCATTGCTGCCAATTTTAAATGGCAATGGTCGCTTCTATATCCTGGCTTTGAGCCAACAAGATGTTAGGTTCTTTGAAGGAACACGCTACAGTGTCAAAGAGGTAGAAGTAGAAAATCTCCCTAAAAGTGTAGATGAAGCTCTGCAAAGAGACGATACTGCTAAAGAAGGTCAGTTTCGCATCGCCACATCAAAAGGAGGAACCTCCAATACTTTTTCGCAACCAGGTACGTTTCACGGACAAGGAAGCCCTGACAGGGATAGACGACAAGAAGACATCCTCCAATTCTTTCAAATTGTCGATCGCGCATTATACGAAAAACTGAAATTGCAAAAAGCACCTTTGGTGTTGGCTGGGGTAGAATATCTCTTGCCTGTGTATAGACAAGCAAATACTTACCAGCATTTGATGGATGAAGCTATCACTGGTAATCCAGAAATTCTCAGCGCCCTAGAGTTACATGACCAAGCTTGGCCGATTGTCGAGGCTGATTTCCAAAAGTCACAGCAAGCAGTTTTGGATCAATTTCACGAACTGTTTGGTGGTGATACTGGTAAAGCATCTAACAACCTCCAAGAAGTTATCTCAGCGGCTTATTACCAACGCGTGGATTCATTACTAGTTGCAGTTGGTCAGCAACAGTGGGGTTTATTCGATCCAACCTCAGAAACGGTTTATTTGCACCCAGAAAAAGAAGCTGGTGATGAGGATTTGTTGGATTTTGTTGCTGCTCATACCTTATTAAATGGCGGCACGGTTTACGCTGTTCCCTTTGAAGAGATTCCGTATAGCACAGCCGTTGCGGCAATTTACCGATATTGACATTTTGATGGTGTTGTATAAAGTTGAATGTGCTATATACAACACCAACGATGATTACTATTCGCTCCTCGATCGGTCAATCTCTAATCGGTTTAGCTCTTTTGAGTGCAACGGCTATATTTACCCAGACGGCAATAGCAGAAACAATAACTGGAGAATTGGGCAATGTGCGGGCAGAAATATCTTACGAAAAACCAGAGGAATATCAGTATAAAAATATCCGGTTGAAAATTATCCGGGCGGGTAAAACTGTTTTGGATCAAAAACTACCGCAAGAAGATGAATATGACAGACCTGTAGGGAATATATCTGGACAAGAAAACAACTTACCAGTGCGAGACTTGGACGGTAACAAAGAACCAGAAATAATTGCCGATTTCTTTACAGGTGGAGCGCACTGTTGTACTTATTCATTGATTTATCGTTACGACAGCAAATCTCAAAAGTATATTAAGATTCGTCATGAATGGGGCAATGGTGGCTATCAACTCAAAGATTTAGACAAAGATGGATTACCAGAGTTTGACAGTCGAGACGATCGCTTTGCCTATGCTTTTACAGCTTATGCTGCTTCTGCCTACCCCCTGCAAATTTGGCGTTATCGCCAAGGTAAAATGGTCGATGTGACTCGTAGCTATCCCAAATTAATCTCCAATCATGCCTCAGAGCTATGGCAAACTTATATCCAGGCACGGCAACAAGGCGATGATGGCAAGGGCTTTTTAGCAGCTTATCTGGCAGATAAATATCTGTTGAATCAAGGACAGGATGGATGGGGGCGAGTGCAACAAGCTTATAAAAAAAGCGATCGCACCAAGTACTTTGCCGATTTACGAAAGTTTTTGCGCGAAACTGGCTACATCAAATAAATTAGCAGTGAGCAATTAATTCCTAACTCCTAACTCCTAATTAAGTTTTCGGCGTGCTGCTGCCAAAATTAAGCGTTGTTCAGCACGAGCGATCGCTTCATATGTTCGCTCGACTGCTTCCGGTTCAACAGAAATGGAAGTTATACCCCATTCCACTAACTTATCGATGATTTCTGGATAGAGGGCTGGTGCTTGACCGCAGATTGAACAAGGTATATCGGCACTTTGAGCCATTTGGATCAGTTGAGCGATCGCACTCATAACTGCTGGATGACGTTCATTAAATACTTTTGCTAGCTGTCCTTGTTCTCGATCCACTCCTAGCAATAATTGGGTCAAGTCATTTGTACCAATAGAAATTCCGGCCACACCTGCTTTTACATATTCTGGTAATAAAAACAAGACACTTGGCACTTCTGCCATCATCCACAATTGAAACTGCGCCACTTCGGTTAAAAAAGCTTGCTCAACTTTGCGACGGCAAAAAATAAATTCTTCTACAGTCCGCACAAAAGGCAACAGCAGGTTTACATTGGTGTAACCAGCTTGTTGTACGCTTGCCAAAGCTTTCAATTCTAGGTCAAAGACTGCGGGATTTCGTAAATAGCTAAAGGTGCCGCGTTCACCTAACATCGATTGTGGCGAAGATTCTAAACTATCACTCAATGATGGTAAATCTTGCGATCGCCAATCTAAAGAACGATAAAAAACTGGTCTTGGGGCAAAGGCACGAGCAAATTGCATAATCTGCTCAGACCATAGCTCTAACAATTCTGCCTGACGCCCGCTTAAAATCCAACTATTAGGATGTTGCCCGTCCAATATATTTAGTACCATCAATTCGGAACGTAATAATCCCACTCCATCCACAGGCAGGTTTTGCACTTGTTCTATTAAAGCAGACTGACTCAAGTTAACCAGCAATTGGGTAGCAATCATAGGTAGATGAGACGTAACAGCAGAATGAGGCGCTTTCGAGTTGGGGCGATCGGAGGTAAGAAGATTTTCTTCTCTTCCTTTGTCCATCTCTTCCTTTGAGTCTGCTTTGATGCGATAAACTTCTCCTCTGTCGCCATCAAGCAGCAATCGTTCGCCAGTTTGGATTAAAGTTGTGGCAGATGTTGCGTTTACTACTGCTGTGATACCTAATTCTCTAGCTAGAATTGCCGCGTGACTGGTTAATCCCCCTTGTTCAGTGATAATACCACCAACTTGTTGCAATAATGGCAACCAATCAGGTGTAATCGTTGGAACTACTAAAATTACTCCCTTCGGTAGTTGTTCGGGTTTCTGTTGCGGATTAGTAATTACTAGGGCAGTGGCTACAACCCGTCCTCCGGCTGCTCCTAGTCCCCGAATCAAGTGTGAGTGGGGAATCATAGATTGCGAAGGATTAACTTGTGTGATGTAGAGCTTACCAGATGTAGTTTGCCCAGCGAGAGTCCATTTAATGGTAAAAGTTTTACCTAGTTCACTTACCAGTTGAGTTCCCAGAGTAATTATTTGTTGTAAGTATTCTTCTTGTAAAGAGTACTGTTTTTGTTGGGCTTGTGGAATTAAATAAGTAATCAGACAGGTGCGATCTGGTGTTAACCCTGAGTTCGGCACGAGTCGCAAAAAAATTTTAGATGCTGCATCATCAACACCATAAGCCAGCATTTTATTGCCCAGTTGTTGCTCAAGTACAGCCCCAGTTTCTGGTTGAATGTAGTAAATATCTGGCTGTATTTCGCCAAGAGCGATCGCAATTCCTAATCCCAAAGTAGCTTCAATTTCCCATCCAGAGGCATTGGTTGTGAGCGAGCCAGAAGCGATCGCATTTTCAACAGGTTGCACCAAAACTGCGAGATTAATTTGTTGCAGATTAATTCCTGAGTGTTGCCAATATAATAGACTCCGGGCCCGAAATATTTGACTCCAGGTTCGTTTTAGAGCCAAAGCGATTGCTTCTGGTTCGCACTGGCAAAATACTGACTCCAGTAAACCCGATATATTGTTGTTTATACCTGGAGTAGCAGTTGATACTGTCAAAGAAGGTCGAAGAATTAAACAGCTAGTTTGCCATTCTCTCGCGGCTTGGAAAATTGTACTTACCCACTCCTGGGTTACAGTCGCAGTCAGAATTTCTTGGCGCAAGCGACTAGCAACCTGCTGAAGTTGCCGCCAATTAGTGACATCCAGGTGTAGCGAAGAATGGGGTAAGTCAGCTATTAATGATTCTGAACTATTGAGATTTTCGAGAAATTGCCGCAAAATTTCTGCCGAAACCACAAAACCAGGCATCACCGGATAGCCACGCTGGATAATTTTGCTCAAGTAAAAGGCTTTGTCACCTACTTTGGCACGGTCTTGTAGTTTAATTTGATCTAGCCAGTAGAGTTTATTCACTCAATTTGTTAGTTGTCTATTTGTAGCCACAGCCATTTCTTTTTGGTATGTTATCAGGTTAATCCACTGACTTCTGAATAAAAAGTACTCAGGACTTACAGCAGTTTTCTTTTGGATAAATTACAAAGTTACGGGTTTTGAAGCAGGATAGAGGAGAATTCAGAATTAAGGAGTCAGAAGTAAAACAGGCTTGATAGCTGGCTTTGAGACGAATCGTTGTGTACTTCAGTAATTTGAAATACGCTGTATAGCTGATTTGCTCTACTTATACATACCCTTATCATATTTAATTGTTGAGTGTATGGGTTAATCTAACAATTTAAGGTATAATTCTCTAGCTAAGTCATTTTAAATAGCCAAAAAACTATTTAATAAACTTAAAATTCATCTAGTTTGCCCAAATTACGATCGTTGCCACAATCTAATAATGCAAATCTCCATTGATTGACCAGAACAATATCTTATTGAAAAATAATCCTAATAATGGAAAATATTAATTCTCAGTTTCAAAACCATTACTGAATTGATAGAATCCAAATATGAGATAGGTTATTGCACTATACCCATTGGATTAAACTCCATTAATAAAACATTAGAATAGTTTTGGACTTTTTTAGAAAAATATTACAATTTAACTTAGAATATAAAATTCTCCATATCAGACTAAACATTGTCAAACACTTACTACCTTGCAACTGATGATTGGCTGAATATCAGCTTCCGGCTATGTATTGCATTGCTTATTGGAGCAATCATCGGCTTAGAACGTCAAATTAGACGCAAACCAGCTGGTTTAAGAACTCATATACTGGTGAGTTTAGGTTCAGCCTTATTTACTTTAATAATCATGCAAACAGGAGGAGTGCAATCTAGTCCTGATGCACTTAGCCGTGTGATTCAAGGGATTGCAGCTGGTGTAGGATTTCTCGGTGCTGGAGAAATTGTGCGTCAATCTTCCCAAGAGTCACAGCAACTTGAAATTCACGGACTCACCTCAGCAGCGGCTATTTGGGTTTCTTCTGCATTGGGAATTACTGCTGGCTGTGGTTTATGGCAGTTAGGATTAATCGGCGCTATGCTGACTTTTTTAGTTCTCAACGTTTTTAAAAGGTTTGAAAAACGAAATCAATAATTAGCTATCTATTATTTTTAATAAAAAATATGCTTAAGAAACATACAGTTATTGAGCTTCCTAATTTACCTTTATCTGAAAATATGAATAAGGGAATACCAGATAATCATACGAATTACAAATTACTATAAATATGATTTTTAGAATTATTGATGTTGCATTATTTCTCCTGCCTTCACAAGAAGGATTTGTGAAGATTTCAACCATTGGGAATCAAAAGAACCCAAATGAGTAGTAGTAATCAAGGTTTGAAAGCGGTCTTGAATGGCATCAAGCAATTGATTTTGGCGGGATAAATCTAGTTCGGCAAGAACATCATCTAGTAATAGTAATGGTGGCTCTTTGACGACTTCTTCAATTAATTGTAATTCGGCTAATTTTAAAGCTAAAACCAGCGTTCGTTGCTGACCTTGAGAACCGTATTGACGAGCGGGTGTCTGGTTAATCGTTAATTCTATTTCATCTCGATGGGGGCCAACAAGAGTCGTGCCTTGGTGCATTTCAGCTACAGATCGCTGCTGAATTTTTGCTAAAAAAGCTTGCTGCACTTCTTCTGGTTGGTTATCCTCTAAAGGAATATTCGGCACGTACTTGATTTGGAGAACTTCTGTACTGCCGCTAATACTCCCGTGCCAGGTGGTAGCAATGGGAGCTAATCTTTGGATAGCGCGATCGCGTCGTCTAATTACCCTAGTTCCCGTAGTAGCTAACTGTGCATCCCACAGCGCTAGTTCTGATTGTAAAGATGTTGCATCCAACGTCTCTACATGGCGTTTTAAAAAGGCATTGCGCTGGCGTAACACATGGTTATACTGCTGCAAAATGTGAGCATAAACTGGTTCGAGTTGAATTAATAGTGTATCTAACCAGTTGCGGCGACCTTCCGGGCCGCCGCGTACTAAGTCTAAATCCAAGCTGGAAAATTGGACTGCATTGAGAACGCCAAGAAAATCCATTTGACGGCGGATAGATTCACCATTGAGAGCAACGCTACGGCGACCATTGCGGCGCAAGGTCAAGGTCAGGTCGCTAACACCTGTTTGTCGCTCAAGGGTGGCATTAATTTGGGCTATGGCTTCTCCTTCTTGAACTAAATCGCGATCGCGGGTTATGCGGTGCGATCGCAATGTCGCCAGCAACTCCACCGCCTCCAACAAATTCGACTTTCCCTGAGCGTTATTACCTACCAAAATTGTTTTGGCAGCAGTAAACTCAACCTTTTGATCTTGATAATTGCGAAATTGTCGGAGGTTTAGAGTTTTTAGGTACATAAGTTCAATTTTGGATTTTAAATTTTAGATTTTGGATTGAAGATAAATCTAAAATCTAAAATCTAAAATCTAAAATTTCTTTTTCAAACGGCCTTCTTGCCCATAATCCGCAAGAATATCTTCTCCGCTTCAATCCACACGAACATTAAGGCGCTGAAGCCAATACAAACCCCCAATTCCTGCATATTCAGGTAATGAGTACCAAAGAAATCTCGCAGGGGTGGGACATAAACTAGCATCAACTGCAAAATCGTGGTGACGATAACAGCCGCTAGTACAAAGATATTTGAGAAGGGATTCATCTCAATGGTCAGTCGGTTGTTGGAGCGAATGGCGATCGCATGACCCATTTGGGCAATACACAAGCTGGTAAATACCATTGTTTTCCAAGTATCGCGATCGCCTTGATAGCCTGGGGCATGACTATGTTGATAAGCCCACCACATTAAGGCAATGCTGATAATGGCAAAGATGATGCCAATGCGAATCATATAAGAACCCAATCCCCTAGCGAAAATACTTTCACGGGGACTAAAAGGCGGACGTTGCATCACATCCGGTTCTGGAGGTTCCACAGCTAATGCTAAGGCTGGTAAACCATCTGTCACCAAGTTCATCCACAAAATTTGTAAGGGAGTTAGGGGAACGCCTCCCAAGCCGATTAAGGGGGCGGCTGCAATTGTGAGAACTTCGCCAATGTTACTGCCCAAGATGTATTTAATAAAGCGGCGGATGTTGGTATAAACAACTCTACCTTCCTTGGTGGCGCTGACAATGGTAGCGAAGTTGTCATCAAGTAATACCATGTCACTCGCTTCTTTACTGACATCAGTGCCAGTAATACCCATTGCAATACCGATGTCGGCTTGTTTGAGGGCTGGGGCATCGTTGACACCATCACCTGTCATCGCTACAAATCGACCCCGGCGTTGCAGTGCTTGGACAATTCGCAGTTTGTGTTCAGGGGAAACTCTGGCATAGATGCTTACCAAGTCAACGTTTTGCTCTAATTCCTGGTCAGTCATCCGTTGCAATTCTTGACCTGTAAGTACCCTATCGCCTTCTTGGGCAATTCCTAAATCGGTGGCGATCGCTCGTGCTGTTAATTGGTGGTCGCCAGTAATCATCACTGGGCGAATACCTGCTTCTCGACACTCTTGCACGGCTGCTCTGACTTCTGGGCGTGGCGCATCTAGCATTCCCACCAATCCCAGCCATACTAAGCCTTGTTCGGATGTCTCGTCTGAACCTGACGGTGGAATCTCTAACAAAGGTTTGTAGGCAAAACCTAGCACCCGTAGACCTTTACTCGCCATCAGGTCATTTTCTGCCAAAATTTTCTGGCGTTGTGCTTCGGTTACAGTACCCGTGTCATTACCCAAATGAATCTGAGTGCAACGTGCCAAGATTAATTCTGGAGAACCTTTGGTAAACATTAAATAAGGTTCCGATTGGAGAAAACCGGCGATCGCTGGGTCAACACCTCTCGAAAATGCTTCACCTGTGGCGACTCTCTCCACCTGAGCGATCGCGCTCATCCGCTTTCGTTCTGAGGAAAAGGGAAACTCCGCTACGCGAGGTAACTTACTGTTCCACTGGTCTTTTTCAATTCCCGCTTTTCCCGCCAGGGTGAGTAATGCCCCCTCTGTCGGATCTCCCAAAATTGCCCATTCACCTTGTTCTTTTTGCAATACGGAGTCATTACAAATAGCACAGGCGACTGATAACGCGGAAATTTCTGGAGATTCCTCTAAGGAAATTTTTTGACCGTTTAACTGGAAGTCCCCTGTGGGAGCATAACCTTCGCCGGTGACGCGAAAAGTTTTGTTATTGGTGGAAATCGATTGCACCACCATTTTATTTTGAGTCAGGGTGCCAGTTTTATCAGAACAGATGGTAGTTACAGAACCCAACGTTTCCACTGCTGGCAATTTGCGAATCAAGGCATTTTGGCGTACCATTCGTTGGGTTCCCAGTGCCAAGGTGACGGTAATTACAGCTGGTAAACCTTCTGGCACTACAGCAACCGCCATACTCAAGGAAACTTCCAAGAGTTCTTGAATATTTTTAAAACCTCCGTCCCTGTATACACCGCCAATAACAACGATCGCTACCAGAATTAAAGAACCTGTAACTAGGACATTACCCAGTTGAGTCATCCGCTGCTGTAAAGGCGTAGGTTCACTTTCCACCGCCTGCAACATGGTGGCAATTTTGCCTAGTTCTGTAGTCATGCCGGTGTTAGTCACCAGAACCTTAGCACGTCCTTGGACTACTTCAGTTCCTTGATACACGACATTGAGGCGATCGCCTAATGATGTTTCCTCCGGCAATTTTAGTGATGCCTGTTTATTCACCGCCTCGGCTTCACCAGTTAATGCCGACTCACGCACTTGTAAATTAGACTGTTCGATCAAGCGTCCATCTGCGGCTATCTGCATCCCAGCTTCCAGCAGCATGACATCCCCTGGAACTAGTTCCTTGGCTGCTATCTCCACCAGTCTGGTGTCACGGATGACGCGCACTAAGGGAGAGGTCATTTTTTTCAAGGCTGCCAAGGCTTTTTCAGCGCGGCTTTCTTGGACGTAGCCAAGTATGCCATTGAGGATAACAATTGCTAAGATAGCGATCGTATCTTTAAATGGCACTTCACCAGGCTTCAAACTGCCCGATCGCAAAGCCATTAGGTCTAAAAACCCAGAAATCAAAGCCACGCCAATCAGCATCAACAACATAATGTTCTTGAACTGATCCAGCAGAATTTCCCAAGCACTACGGCCCGCAGTTTCTTCAAGTTCGTTGGGGCCGTATTTTTGCAATCTCTGTTGAGTTTCTTGGGGTGTTAAGCCGCTGTCTGCATTACTATCAAGCAGGTCTAGCGCTTTATCAACTTCTAAACTATGCCAAACGGCGGCACCTTCAGGCAGAGAATTAGCAGACATCGTGTAGGTCACAGCAAATGGTTACAAAATTCGATCATAATTTAGTGATGGCAGGAATTCCATCTTTTAAAGTTACATTAAGGCGATCGCCCAGTTGTATGAGTGTATCTGTAATTCTTAATATTTGTAAATTCCTCCTATTTTCAGATAGTATTATTTCTCACGAAAGAGTTTTTCGGAACACATTGTACCGATAATTATTAGTACCTCGCTGTAAACGTGGCGATCGAGAACCATTAATTGATGTACTTGGGTTCGAGCAACGCCCATTGTGGGTAGTCTTTTAACTCAGCACTCTTCATCCGCCCCAATCGGGGGAACCATTGCTCGACTGGGATTTTTCCATCTCAAGCAATTGGTGTTACCACGCTAAAACCGTTGAGTCATGTTTCCTCCCCTACCTAAAGGTGAGGGTTTTTTACACTTACCATAAGGTTTTATGAGTTTTGCACTCCCCACTTTGACCGTTAGCCAGATGTTTGGGCAAAGAACAATTCGGCCGCTTACTGCTGCTACCCTGTGTGGCATTACTTTCATTAAAGATAGACTGATTGCCATTGACAGTATTAAAGGGCATCTACTAGAAATCGATCCCACCTCTGACAACAGCAAAATTCTCAATCCCCATCAAGTTGAAGAATTTACCGATGTCACTGGTCTAGCGGTGTGGGACGATACGCTGTGGGTAAGCCGAGAAAATAGTGTTTATTTGTGCAAGCTGAATGCTTTGGATCTGGAACATTTTGTAACATTGCCTTATGCAGCTGATGGCGTTGCTGTTTGGGAAACAACAGTTTATGTAAGTTGCCAAAGGCTGGGCTACATTCTGGTTTTTGACCGCCAAACCCGAAAAGAGATTACTAAATTTTATGCCCCTGGAGTTGGGATAGAGAATTTGGCAGTCAACCAAGAAATGCTATGGATTTGCGATCGCACCGAACAATCAGTTTACGCGATGGACAGAGCCACAGGAGAACTGCAATTTAGCGTTCTGACCCCCTTTGAATGTCCTACAGGCATAGCGCTCCATAAAAATGACCAAACAGGCAAAGAAAGTATTTACGTCGCCTACGCCTCAGAGGAGCCTTATATCCGGGATAACCCCAATGCCGATCCGAGTCATGAGCTAACATTCCGCGATCGCACTTTTATTCACCCTTTGTATTATCATTACGATCCAGATAAGCGTTACGCCCTCTCTAATGGCTATCTGATTGAAATGTCCTACGCTGAGGAAATTGCACCCTTAGACGAGGTTTATTTACCCGATGTCGAATGGCGCATCGCCTTACCATCCGAAACTGAGCGTCAAAAGGTCAAACACGTTGAAGCCATTGGTATACCCTTCACCGAAGAAGTAGTACAGGGGCAACGCGTAGCAGTCTTTAAATTTGATTCTCTTGCCCCAGGAGAACGGCATATATTTGGCTGGAAAGCACTTTTGGAAGTTCGCGGTATTAAGTATCGCATCACACCCAGAGATGTAGAGAATATACCTAAATTATCTTCAGAATTAGAAACACGCTACCTAGTGGACGACGACGATTTAGCAATGGATACTACCATTGTTCGCCGTGCCGCCAGAGAAGCGATTGGTTCTGAAACCAATGTGCTGCGCAAAATGCACAGCATCCGCAACTACGTTTATGATGAGTTATCCTACGGAATTAAACCTTATATTGACACGCCAGATACGGTTTTAGAGCGGGGGGTTGGTTCCTGTGGTGAATATGTCGGCGTTTTACTTGCTTTATCCCGTTTAAATGGCATCCCCTGCCGCACCGTAGGCAGGTATAAATGTCCTCCCCATAGTGACTTCGTAGGAGTACCGTTACAACCCGACTTTAATCATGTTTGGCTGGAGTTCTACGTCCCGAATTTTGGCTGGTTGCCAATGGAATCAAATCCTGATGATATCGGTGAAGGTGGCCCTTATCCAACGCGATTTTTTATGGGCTTATGCTGGTATCACATTGAAATTGGCAAAGGCATCACCTTTGAAACGGTGACAAGTCAAGGTGAGCGGCTAACCAAAGAAGATATCCCCATTGGTGATTTAGCGATTAATCATATCCGGTTCACAATTCTTAAAGAATTACCGCCTTTTTAAATTAGGCATTAAGCATTAGTTCAGGGTTGAATTATCAATCACATTGCTTAATTATCAATACAGCCAGGTTTTTTCGTTGCAATGTCTGGGCTTGGCTGTGCCTCTGCATCTCGTCGAAATAGCGTATTTTCGTTTTTGGTATTAGTGCTTTACAAAATTGCGTTGCTTGCCTCTTTTACCAGACGCTATGTTTTTAGCTGCTTGTAAGAAAATTACTTCACTAATTTTCTTAACTGTCTTAAGTGTCTTAACTGTCCTTGCATTTTTATTTTGATGCTGAGAAGATTGAAAGGCATCTATAAAAATAGTAAAATATCAACAATTTATCGAGGAATTTAATTGGTAAACACTAATTAAAAACCTAGATAATAATTTTTAAATTTTATAGATAGCATTTGCCAAACAGTAAATTCTCAAAATAATCAAAGAGGTAATTCATGAGCAATCTTAAAGAAGCAATACCTGCTTCAGAATTTATGAAAAAGAACTTAGGTATTTCAGAAGCTCCTACTGAAGCCTACCTTAACTACGGATATGCACTGCTTGCTATTGCTGGAGCTGATGGAGAAGTTTCAGAAGCCGAACTTAATTGGTTACTAAATCATCAGCGTCTAGTTGGTGCTCCTGAAGAATTAATAGAAAAATACAAAACTTTTGAATACAAAAATGCTGACTTAGAAAACCTGCTGAGTAAGATTACAGTTGATGTTTCTACTTGGTCGAAATCAAGGTCATTGTTGTATCATGCAATTCAAATGTCCCGTGCCGATAATGATTACTCAATTGAAGAGCAAAATGCTGTAAAAAAAGCAGCTAAACTCCTGAAGGTTGAAGATGATGTTGCGCTTGCTCTCAATAGGTTGATAGAAACCGAAGAAGCTATAACTGCATTACGTAAGGCGCTACTACAAACAGAGGTTTTAGCTTAAATATAAGGTATTCCAGGGAGTAGGGTGTGTTATACCGTAGGCTAACGCATCCTAATACTCTCTGCTTAACCATTATTTTCGTCTACTTCTAAGCTTTTATTCCTATTCAAGTATTCTTCAAACAATTCAAAAAATTTCTGTAGTGCCTCATGCTCGTCTACAGAATAGAAAAGAATTATTTTAGACCATGACTGACCTGAGTTAATTCCATATTTTTCTTCAACCCATGATTAAAAACCTTCAAATTCTCTTTCTGGCTCAGTTGGAGGTACGCCAACTTCTCTTCGAGCCAGACTATATCCTCGCAGAAGCATATCAAGTCTAGTAATTGAATTTCTGCCTAAATACATTCCTGGTCTTTTTTTTATATTACTTGGAATCTCCTTGTAAATATCAAACTGAGGAAACATCAAATCCTGACGAAGCCTTAAAACGCCTTCACTTTCTTAAATTTTTGAAGCATTTTTCTATTTGATAAACTGCTCAAATAGCTCAAAAAAACTATAGAAAGCATTTGTGTCACTACCACAGGAAGATATAAGTATTTCAGCCCATGATCTTGAAAGATTGGTTTTTGCTCTTTCTTGTATCCATTCTTGAAATCCTTCCATTGGGTAGCCTTCTGGAGTTAATCCTAAGTCACTTAGTTGACCTAAATACCCCCCGACAAAGGACTTAAGACAAGTAATTGATGGCTTGTCTATGTACATAACTGGATTTTCTTTAATCTTTTGGAGAAGCGTATAAAGCTCATTCATGCCAGCAACCTCTAATTTGATGAAAATTTATTAATTGAACAGCCACATCATGCTTTTATTGAAGTCAATCTTTCCTATCATAACGAGATGAATTATCTGGTGGTATATCAGCACGAACCACATCGCTAATCCATTCTCCCTCAATATTATTGTTAGAATAATTTGCATAATCATCCCATGTCATGGTGTCGCCAGTTGAGTATTCATAAACGACTCCACGAGTTTGATTATTACCATCTCCATCATTTAAATGAATCCAGGTTACATAATCACCAGATGGAGGATAACCACCACCAAATTCAATACCTGGAGGTTGAGCTAAACTTCTAATTGCCCCTGGCGCAGGTCGCCAACTCCGAAAGTGATGAGTTACAAATTTGTCAGGAGAACCAGACTTTCTGTAATGTACTGTTTGATGAAATTTGTAATTATAAAGAACTGAAGATTGACCTTGTGGGCCACAAACTAAATTAAGTGGATAAAAAGAACAATATCTCTCCTGAGCTTTATTTGGAACCTGCTCATTTTGAGTTTTAGTTGTGCTAATTGTAGCCTTAGTAGTAGGAGCTAATTCCGAGCCAGCAGCAGCACATTCAGGTTGAACAGCACAAGCGTCTAGAGACGACAGCAATGCATAAACAGGTTGAGATAAAATCCCTTTAAAAATGATAAGTAAAAGAAATGTTGAAATTCCTACTAATCTAAATACGGATTTATTTGTGGTTAATCGCACTAATCCTAACTCCTTACAACCAAAGATAAAAATCGATGTATTTGACATCTAGGTTGTCTGATATAGGAATCCTATTTGATTTTTGAAAAAGATTACGAGATAATACGGATGAGT
>NZ_JAVRCA010000105.1:0-12645 GCF_034530995.1 Nostoc sp. DedQUE04
AAGTTTCTCAAACCCAGTCCCCGTGAGCATTTGCCATTTGCGGATGAGTCTAATAAAAAAATATCCCAATAGTAGGGGCGCACAGCTGTGTATTGGTATCAAATTAATGCGAAATCCTTGGTGTACACATAAGTCGAATTACCCCCCTTAATCCCCCCTTGTAAAGGGGGGAAACCGGAAAATCTAGTTCCCTCCCCTTTACAAGCTGAGATTCAAGTATGTTGCACCAATCTTACAGGGAAAATCGAAAATCTAGTTCCCTCCCCTTTACAAGGGGAGGGTTAGGGAGGGGTAAAACCTACGCCTAAACCCAAATGAGTAAAATATTTCAACTTGTATGTACACCGTAGAGTTAGGGAGGAGGGGAGCCAAAGCGCAGCTTTGGCTCTTTGGGGTGCTTTTACTTTAACTTCTCACCGCGAATCGAATAATCTAACAACTCCATCGGGTGAATAACTGAAATCTTCTTACCCTGCAACTGCAAATGCTTCGTAATTTGCAAAGTACACCCCGGATTAGCAGAAGCAATTAACTCAGCACCAGTATTCAACAAATTCTCTACTTTTTGCCGACCCAATTCTTCAGACACTTCTGGTTGCAGCATATTATAAACTCCGGCACTGCCACAACATAAAGCTGCATCTATTGGTTCTCTCAACTTCACCCCTGGAATTTGTCGCAATACCTGACGCGGTTGGACGCTAATCTTTTGTCCGTGCAATAAATGACAAGCATCTTGATAAACTAAATTCAATGGTCGATCGGTCAACGGTGAAAGTTTCGCTGTTAAGCCAACAGTTGCCAAAAATTCTTGAGCATCTTTAACTTTAGCGGCAAAATCCTTTGCCTTTTCTCGATATTCTGGGTCATTTTCTAAAATATGACCGTACTCTTTTAAAGTATGACCGCAACCAGCAGCATTGATAATCACAAAATCTACATCTGTCTTGGCAAAACTATCAATCATCTGTCTTGCTAAAGCTTTCGCCTGTTCTGTTTGTCCTTGGTGTTCGGGAAGCGCCGCACAACAACCTTGAGATTTGGGAATCACAACTTCACAACCATTCGCTGTTAAAACGCGTACTGTCGCTTCATTTACAGGGGAGAAAAACAGCCGTTGGACGCAACCCAAAATTACCCCGACTCGATACCGCTTTTCACCTTTAGCAGGAATCACAGTAGGCAGATTATCTTGAAAAGATTTGATAGTAATTTCTGGCAGAATTGATTCCATTGCTGCCAAACGGGGCGATATTTTATTCAGTAAACCCGTAGCCCGAAATAACTTAGGAAATCCTAACTTTTGATAAACTAACAACGGAACTAATAAAACCCGTAAAAGATTGGGATAAGGAAACAGAGTAAATATCAGTTGGCGAAAAAATCGATCTGGTAAACTGCGGGGATAATTTCGTTCAACTTGATGACGAGTTGCAGAAATTAACTTGTCATACTGCACGCCAGAAGGACAAGTACTCACACAAGCAAGACATCCTAAACAAGAATCAAAATGTTCTACTGTTGCGGTATTGAGAGCAATTTCACCCTCATTAATTGCATCCATTAAATAGACGCGTCCTCTAGGAGAATCCATCTCCTTACCCAGCACCCGATAACTAGGACAAGTCGAAAGACAAAATCCACAATGTACACAACTATCAATTAACTTCGGATCGGGTGGATGACTCTCATCAAAGCCCTTCAAATTCTTTAAACTAGCCGTATTATTAACAGAATTTTTTGAAACTTGCATATATTCTTTTCCCCTCTCTATCTCAGCGTTCTTTGTGTCTTAGCGGTTCGTTGCTTAAATTCCACCCACAAACCGGCCAGGACTTAAAATATTCTTACTATCAAACTGTTCCTTAATACGGCGCATCAACGGCAAAGCATTACCCGTATAACCCCAAACATCTATTTGTTCTTTAACCGCAACTGGTGCTGACAGAATTGTTAAAAAACCACTACTTGCTTGAGTGGGGTTGTTTCCAGCAAAGCCTAAGCGATCGCGGATTTTCAAAACTTGATTTTTACTCTCTAATTGTAACAAACCTAAACCACTACTAATATGAATTAAACCCAACTCCACCTGAGTCAAAATCTCCACAGCAGCAGTAGGTAACACTCCTATTTTGCAGCTAATTACCGATTCTGTAGCAGTAGTATGTATTCGTTCTTGCAATCTCTGCCATAGATTAGCTTCATCACCATCGGTAAAAATTGCCCCATTTAACCCTAACTTTTGTCCAACTTCCAAAACTCGGTTTGATTGTTCCTTAACACTCTCACTAATACTTTGAAACCGAGCAATTAATCCCAGTCCTTCACCCAATCCTAAACTAGACACCAATTTAGTTGATAGCAAATCAGCCTGAACTGGTGTTAACGCCGAACCTCGAAGGATATTAGCCGCTTGAGATACAGCCTCAGCTTTCCCAGTTAGTACCACCGTCCCCGATGCCTCGGCTAGCGGATACAGGCGAAAAGTTAATTGACTAATAAAGCCTAATGTGCCATAAGACCCGGTAAGCAACTTCATCAAGTCATATCCAGCAACATTTTTAACTACTCTTCCCCCAGCTTTGGCGATTTCTCCATCAGCACGGACAAAGGTAATACCTAGTAACTGGTCGCGTACACTGCCATAACGTTGCCGCAGAGAACCTGTATCACCTGTGGCAACAATACCGCCAATGGTTGCTGACTCTGGTGCTGTGGGGTCAAGGGCGAGAAATTGCCGCGATTTTGCCAAAAGTGCTTGCAAATCAGAGAACTTCATCCCAGCTTCGACTGTGACAGTCAAATCGCCAACAGCGTGTTCAATCAGTTGGTTGATGCGTTCTGTACTAACTACAACATCAATGCTTTTTGCTAAACCACCCCAGCTAAGTTTACTGCCACTACCACAGGCAAGGACGCGCCAGTTATTTGCATGAGCCGTGGTAATGACTGCGGCTAGCTGTTCTTGGCTGCGGGGATAGACAATACAACTGGGTGAATTTCCAGAAGCTATAGCTTGTTGGATACGTTTTTGCTGACTGAATTCGATATTTTCCCAAAGGCAAATAGCATTTTCTTCACCGACGATAGATGCAAGTTCGGAAGCGCAGACGCCTTGCGGCTTGTCGTTAGACATCGCTTTCATTGAGTTTATTTTTTTACGCCCTCCTTCTAATTTACTGGCTAACCTGACCAAAAAAGCGCATTGCCATTAATATACAGTGGCTTTAATATGAAAGCGATTCCTACGACTGGTTGCGCCCCTACGACAGGTGGAATTCAAATAGATGAAACTGCTGTAGGAGGTTGTTTGAAGAGTGGTTGGCTGTGATTTTAGGCACTTATCGATCCCCCCAACCCCCCTTAAAAAGCGGTGCTGTAGGAGGTTGTTTGAAGAGTGGTTGGCTGTGATTTTAGGCACTTATCGATCCCCCCAACCCCCCTTAAAAAGCGGCAAAACCTTTCAAAGTCCCCCAATTTATAGCAACAGCCAACGTGGTTAGGACATTAACAGATGATAAAACTTAGACACAACAAGACTTTTCACCCAATCCCCAGTCACCAGTCCCCAGTCCCTTGCTATATCGGGGGATTTAGGGGGAGCTAGAACGTTTTGCTACCAAGAAGAGGACTTTTCAAACATCCTCTAAGGTATTAGCCTTATCCAACCTATAATTTTGTGAATTTGTTGATAAAGTTTGAAATTTAAGTAGAGAAAGTAGTAGATGAGTAAATTTCACTCATCTACTATAGGTAGAGTTAGGAGACAATTTGCATATATACAAGATATTTTATAGAAAAAATAATAAATATAGCGGTGTTAGTTTAATAGACTATAAAAGTTGGCAGATAAATATGAGCGTCATCTATAAATAATTTTAATATTGTTGCAATAAAAGTGTCATTTCTGAAAATAAAGTTATCTGGCTCTGATTAACTTGAAAAAAAAGTAACAGATGGGTAAATTTTACCCCTCTGCTACAAGCAAACGGAGGTATAAACTTAATTCTTTAATTGGCATGAACCAATTCTTGAGGTGCTGCGGCATCATATTCTACAGCTTTCACAAATTCTTTGAGAACGTCTTTGAGTCTTTGGTCAATTTCCTCATCTAACACGACGCTGTGATCGGCTTGTCGTTGAATTTGTTTGTCTACTGCATAAATAGTAGCGAGGATATGACGCGCTCCTAATTCAGATAACACAGGTTTGAGGGCATATTCAATTGCCAATAAATGAGCGATGGTTCCACCCAAAGCAATTGGTAACACGGGTTTACCTGTTAATGATTTTTGTGGCAGCAAATCTAGAAATGTTTTTAGCACTCCTGTGTAAGCAGCTTTGTAAATCGGGGTGGCAATAATCACACCATCTGCCTTTGCTAATAATTCTTTTGGCTGTTCTAAAGCTTGGCTCTCGTATCGTCCAAAAACCAAATCTTCAGCAGGTAAATCCCGAACTGAAATAATATCTACATGCAAGCCTTCTTGTTGTAAAAGCTGGGCAGTATATTCGACAACACCATAGGTTCTAGATGGATGTGTTGGACTACCTGCGATCGCTAAAATATTTGTCATTCAATTAAACTCCTATGCATTAATCGGAATGGGGAATGGGAAATAACCAATGCCCAATACCCTAAACTTTACTAGGATATGGATGTAGCTTTCTCCTGATGTTGCTGCTTAGGGAAATCTTCATTTGCCACAATCTCACCAAATGGACTTAAGACGTGTTGCTTCTCTACTGCGGGTAAATTCTCTAAGGGCAGATGGGGAAACAGAAGTTCTGCGACTCGATAAGCTTCCTCTAGGTGGGGATAGCCAGAGAGGATAAAGGACTCAATACCTAAATCTGCATATTCTAATATCCTAGCGGCTACAGTTTGGTGATCGCCGACTAAAGCTGTTCCCGCACCACCCCGCACTAAACCGACTCCCGCCCACAGGTTCGGGCTAATCTCTAATGCCTCACGATTACCGTGGTGTAATTGAGTCATTCGCTGTTGTCCAACTGAATCCATTCGGGCATAAGCTTTTTGGGCTTTTGCGATCGCTTCATCATCTACATACTTAATCAAATCATTCGCCGCATCCCAAGCTTCACTCTCAGTTTCGCGCACAATCACATGTAGGCGAATCCCAAACCGCAAAGTCCGGCCTTGTATTTCTGCAAGTCTGCGAACTGCTGCAATCTTCTCGGCTACTTGCGCCGGTGGTTCGCCCCAAGTTAGATAAACATCTACGTGCTTGGCAGCAATTTTTTGAGCCACAGGAGAGGAACCGCCAAACCACAAGGGCGGATATGGCTTTTGAACAGGTGGAAACAGCAGTTTCCCATCTTGGATATTAAGATAGTCGCCTTGGAGATTGGCTTGTTCGCCACTAGCGATCGCTCGCCATACTGTCAAAAATTCATCTGTTAATTCATAGCGGCGATCGTGATCCAAATGCAAGCCATCTCCCGCTAACTCTACGGGATCGCCACCGGTCACGACATTAATCAGCAAGCGTCCCCCAGAGAGGCGATCGAAAGTCGCCGCCATCCGCGCCGCTACTCCAGGTGATACCAAGCCGGGACGAATCGCTACTAAAAAATGCATTTGTCGCGTCAGTGATACCAAGGTTGACGCTACAATCCAAGCATCTTCGCAAGAGCGGCCTGTAGGCAGCAATGCCCCTGTATAACCAAGGTCATCCACCGCTTGAGCAATCTGCCGCAGATAGGGAAAGCTTACTGCCCTTCCGCCTGTAGCAGTTGCAAGGTAACGTCCGTCGCCGTGGGTTGGGATGAACCATAGTAGCTGCATGAATCCTGTCCTTTTAAACTACGGCAATTCGATAGAAATACCGTGCTTTGTTTATAGTTTTAACAATATCACATATCCTACTTAATCAAGCAAGAAGTTTTTCGTATAACTCCGGTATCTCTATCAGAACAATGTATATTAGGCGGTGTTCAATAAGCTAGCGATCGCAAAAATTGGAAATTGGGGATTGGGTATAGATAACAATCAATAGTTCTTCTTCCCCTGCCTCTGTCTCTAGGAAGAATACATCAATGGTAGCTTTGGGTATATTAGTTTACTTATTCCTAACCTTTTGTTAAATTAACCTTAATGTACTGAAAGCCTATTGATTTGCAGTGCTTAAGTTTTCAGCTACAAAAGTGGGTAGCCATCCAGCCCACACTGCCAATAGGTGCAAAATTCCGTTCTGTCTCTAGGAGAAATAAGGCAATGGGGCCGATGTTTATTGCTGCCAACGATTGGCCACATATAGCGTTTAGATTGTCTTTGGCGCTCCTGGTTGGTTGCTTGATTGGATTCAACCGTCAGCAAGGAGGTAGACCAGCAGGGATGAGAACATTTATGCTCGTGAGTATGGGGGCAGCATTATTTGTGATGATTCCTTTGCAGGTTGAGGGCGAGAGTCCCTATGCTGCTACCAATGCACTGAGTCGCACAATTCAAGGTGTAGCTACCGGGGTTGGATTTCTTGGAGCCGGATTGATTTTACAAGAGTCTCCGAGAAAATCTGCAACGCCAAAAGTAAAGGGTTTAACTACAGCCGCTTGTGTCTGGACGGCGGCCGGTTTGGGGGCTGCAATTGGTTGTGGTCTATGGCAAATGGGATTATTGGGAGGCTTACTGACTCTGATTACCCTAAGTGGCGTGAAGCGGCTCAATCGCACATTTGTATTTCTGACGAGTCAGGGTAAACAAGGGACTATTGAGGATATCACAACCATCTCTGATGAAGATGATTGATTCTCTATTGTTATGCTCTAGTTGAAAACTATACTTGTATTGCCCAAAAGTAAGTCAAGGCGATCGGATTGCCGCCTAGTATTTTATTGAAAAATCATTTGTTGTTTCAAAGCTTATTTTAATCAGTTTCTCAGGGCTAATTCAGAGCGATCGCTGATTATAGTCATTCATGTAGGGAATCCCGTACTGGAATTGATTGGCCAGTGAACCGGAAAATAGAAAATAATAGATATATGGACAAACGCTATTTTTTACAGGCTAGTGCAGTCATAGTTGGCACAGCACTGTTATCAAGGTATATCAATTGGGGGTCACAAGCAATGACAACTTCTCAAAGTGGATTTGAAGTTACCAAACCAGAGTCAGAATGGCGCACCATTTTAACGCCAGAACAGTTTAATGTATTGCGTAAACATGGAACTGAACGCCCTTACACCAGTCCATTGGATAAGAAATACGACAATGGTACTTATTATTGTGCCGCCTGCGAACAACCACTGTTTACATCTGATACCAAATTTAATAGTGGTACTGGCTGGCCTAGCTTCTTTAATCCAATTGAAGGTGCGATCGCCACAACTGTAGACAAGTCGTTGTTTATGACCAGAACCGAAGTGCATTGTAGTCGCTGTGGCGGTCATCTGGGTCATGTTTTTGATGATGGGCCTGCACCCACTGGCAAGCGCTACTGCATGAACGGTGTTTCGCTGAAATTTGAGCCTGCTTGATAAATTGCGTCACCGATAGCGTAGCATTAGCGAGTCAAGACCTTCCTGTGTCGCTAACGCTGCACTATCGAGCGTCACAGCCCGTCCTAACATCGCACACACAACTTAAATCATCAGATTTTGATACTTGACCAAGAGTGAATAAATTTTTGACAATTACTTTTCCTATTCAGTCCTACTGGACGAAATATTGTCAATGTAAGGAAATGCAACTCTTGGTCTTTGCTATAACTATTTACCTAAATCGTCCTATTTGCCTGGATCTTTTTTCTCCTTTTTGTCTTTGGGATCTTTTTTAGGTTTTTTAGCTTCTTTATTACTTTTTCTTTCCTTCGACATCAGCGTTCTCCAACTAAGTGAATCAGTAAAAGCTTTCGCATTCTGCCGT
The DNA here is from genome assembly GCF_034530995.1 of Nostoc sp. DedQUE04. NCBI lineage: Bacteria > Bacillati > Cyanobacteriota > Cyanophyceae > Nostocales > Nostocaceae > Nostoc > Nostoc sp. DedQUE04. The sequence goes on from NZ_JAVRCA010000105.1 coordinate 7,886, forward strand.
CAGGAAATCAGGATATTACTTACCTGATATTCTTTTATGGTAAAAAAGAAAGTATCAGACAGAAATGCTACTAACTACCATGATACGGTGTTGTTTGATTTTCTTCTGACAGCCTTTTTGATCTATTTGAACTACATTCGCCTGTAGGGTAGCACAGCTAGCTGTGCTACCCTAATTATTTACAGCGTCGCTACCAGATCCTTTAAGCGATCGCGTCCATCCCGAAAGACGGGCCAGCCATCCCCCACCAGCACTGCTTCTACCCGACTCAGTTGAGCCAACCTGCGAATAGAAGCAACAGCCTCCTCTCGATTCAGCAGCTTGTCATCTGGTAAAATCGTCAAGCTACCTGCTTTACGTGCCCGTACTAAATCCCCTGTAATTAAAGTTGTCTCTTCCAGTAACAAAGCCAACTCACCAGGAGTTTTAGAACCATTGAGTTCAATCACTTCCAGTCCTGGGACAAATTCTTCACCATCAGATAGCCAGCGATCGCAAGGTATAGGAAAAGTGTCTTTTTCTGCAATCGGGCCAGCAATTTTAGCATAAGTTTGATCGGCAATTTCTTTACTTGCCCTGACATGCTCAGAATTCGTCAGCACAATCCAAACCACACCGCCGAGGGATTTTAGATGATTCCAATCATGGTTTGATAGGGCTACTGGGTCAATCAAGATGTTGCCATCTGGGCGAATCCAGGCAATCCCATTGAAATCAATATTTCTTGCCGGATTGAAATTAGACCAGCTATAAAGATCGGGACGGTGCAAAGATTTCATGATGATTCTGGATCGATACTTCAATAATTGACTATTAATCTCAATAATTAAGTATATAGATAATAAGGGCATTGGGCATTGGGCATTGGTTATTATTCTGCTTCCCCTGCCTTCCCTGCCTCCTCTGCTCCCTTGCTTCTTCCTCTGGATCAAAAATTTGAGTATACTACGATAAATCTATCAATATTATGGTTTTATCTGGGCTACAGAATTCCCGGATAACGGCAATCCAAGATTAACGGAGGTATAGGGGTGAGTAAGATTGGGCGGCAAAAAATATCAGCGAAGGCAGAACAGTTTACAGAGTCGGTGATTCGAGAAATGACCAGGGTAGCACTGCAATACGATGCGGTGAATTTAGCGCAGGGGTTCCCTGATTTTCCTTGTCCTTTGGAGTTGAAACAGGCAGCATATCAGGCGATAGAGGCAGATGTTAATCAGTATGCCATTACTTGGGGCGATCGCCCATTTCGTCATGCGATCGCTAACAAAGTCCGTTGGTATCTCGGCTTAGATATCGATCCCGAAACCCAAATCACCGTCACCTGCGGTTCTACAGAAGCAATGGCATCTGTGATGCTGGCGACAGTCGATCCGGGTGACGAAGTAATTGTATTTGAGCCATATTATGAAAACTACGGCCCCGATGCGATTTTAGCTGGTGCTATACCCCGCTACGTGACACTCCATCCTCCCCATTGGACATTTGATGAAGCACAGTTGCGTCAAGCTTTCAATGCCAATACCAAAGCAATTATTATCAACACACCCCATAATCCCACAGGTAAAGTCTTTAGCCGTGAAGAACTCACCTTAATTGCTGAACTTTGTCAAAAATGGGATGTGTTAGCGTTCACTGATGAAATCTATGAACATATTCTCTATGACGGCACTCAACATATTGCCCTAGCGACTCTTCCTGGAATGGCAGAACGCACCGTTACTATTAACGGTTTGTCCAAAACTTATAGCGTCACTGGATGGCGAGTCGGTTACATTCTGGCAAACCCCGAATTGACAGGGGCGATTCGCAAAGTCCATGATTTTCTCACCGTTGGCGCACCTGCACCATTGCAACGAGCCGGAGTTGCCGCTATGCAACTGCCACCATCCTATTATGAAGAACTAGGCAAACTTTATCACCAGAAGCGAGACAGCATTTTACAAATTCTAGACCAAGTTGGCATTCCCTATTTCGTTCCTCAAGGAGCCTATTACGTTCTTGCAGATATTTCCAAATTTGGCTATAAAACAGATGTTGAATTCACTTACCATCTGATTAAAGATATCGGTGTCGCTGTAGTTCCCGGTTCCAGCTTTTTCAGCCAACCAGAAAAAGGACATTCATTGATCAGATTTTGCTTTAGCAAAAGACCTGAGACATTACAAGCAGCGAGCGATCGCTTACTGAAATTGCAATCAAATCTATAACCTACATCATATCTTATGTAAGTTGTGAAAATTACTTTTTTCGAGGAAATTTTCTTTTAAGTGCAGTTGAAATTACATTATGAATTACGAATTTTTTAAGACATATATTTTGAAATTAATATAAGTTAATAAAACTCTATTTAATAGAAATTTACAAATGCTTTATTAAGGCATTCATTTATTAAAAATAATAACATTATTTTTAAATTAAATTTAACCCTAACTTTTGATCCCGATGTATATCTGACTTGCCAAATTAAACCCCACTTAGAAACGAGGCTTTTTAAGCCTTAATGTATAGCATTCCCCAGGAAAACAACACCAAAATAGTGTAGAATTTATTCAATTTTCCGGTAATTATATCGGGATAGTAGGCTTAAAAATTCTGGATTAAAAACCCCATTGACTCTTTAAAAGGATAAGACTAATGTGATGAGTAGTCCTTTCAAGGACACTATTTATGCATCAAAAAATCAGGAGGTATTTCCGATGATGATGATGACTGAAACCATGACTCCAGAAATGCAGACTTGCATGGATGTTTGTATGGACTGTCATAAAATGTGCATGGAAACCATGACTCATTGCATGAGCAAAGGTGGTCAGCACATGGATAAGAACATGATGAGCATGATGAGTATGATGCGCGATTGTTCTGAAATGTGCATGATGTGCATGAATATGATGATGAGCGGTTCTGAGTTCATGGAACGCACTTGTATGCTTTGTGCGGAAATGTGCGATCGCACTGCAATGGCGTGTGAGATGATGAGCGATGACGCGAAAATGATGGAATGTGCTGCCGCTTGCCGTAAGTGTGCAGAGTCTTGCAGAAGTATGCACATGATGCCCGCATAATTCCACAACAATCTAGCAGAAGTTTCTCTGCAACCTAATATTCAAGCGCTCAGGCTCTTTGAGTCTGGGCGCTTGAAGTAAAGACTTAACTAATCATAGACGCGGTTTTTAACTGCCGATTTGATGTTAATTTGACAATGAAATAGCTAACCAATACTCAAATTGACATGCACAATCATATCGTTGAAATCCTTGTCACCACCCTCTGCCAAATCCTCAAAGCCAAAGGTGTTTTTTTCTAACAGACGAATGTGATCTGTCTTGTCTGAGTTAGCGCCCAAAAATGCGAAGTAAACCGCTGGATTGTTATTAGCATCGACATCGAGAATGGCATCGGGTTTACCATTAACAATAATAAAGGGTGCAAACAGAGAATCAGGCTCGAGATTCCCGGAGTAACTTGCGCTACCTTGATTATTCACCATCAAGTCAATGCCTGCAACACGTCCACGTATAGCAGCTTCAGCATAACCAGCTTGCCCTACGAGAATATCTGCTGTACCATCGCCGTTGCTATCGATACCACCATTTTCATCAGCCACTTGATAGAAACCGACAAAATTGTCGTATTCAGCTTCTCTATTGACGGCAAAATCAGCTTTTACTTGTTGTGTCACACCACGTAAATCAAGGAGTTCTCTTTGATGCTTTCCTTGGGAAGCTCCACCCAAAGGCAAATCTTCATCTGTTGCCTGAATTGTTACCATCAAATCCTGGAATTCAGAACCGTTGCTAGCTTTCCAAGACAAGGAGAAGTTATTATTACCCAAGCTTGCGATTTTAACATTTGTCGGATCGGAAATCAGTACATCTGTAAAAGCAGCTTGTCCAGCCAAGATACTATCAGTAGTGCTATCGCGTACCAAGCAAAATCTTAGGTGTTGACCAGAATTAAATTCCTCCAAACTAGCTAAATTAGTATTAAATCCAACAGGATAATTGGTAAGCGACGAGAGAATCACCTTGGATCGTTTCAAAGCTGCTTCAGTGTAACCAGCATCTGAAGGGGCAATACCTTGAATCTTCCCTTGTTCATCATCTACAGCAAAGACTCCCAATTCATAAAGATGCTTAGAACTCTGTCCCGTCAGCTTGACTGAGAGTGTTGCTTTGTCACTGTTACCTTTACCTTGGATAGTAAAGATATCGTTAGTATTCTTCGTCAGGGTTGGTATATCGTTAGCACCAGGATCGTTGAGATTGTTAACTGCGATCGCCAATGCTTTTTCATAAGTAACTCCACTTGCATCAGTTGTCTGAACTCGGATGTTGTAACTAGACTTGGTTTCAAAGTCTGGGGAACTGTTGATTTGTAACTTATCGCCAACAATTGTGAATGCACTATTATCGGTATCGCCAGTTCCGGTTACTAAACTGTAGGTGAATGTGTCACCTGCATCTGCGTCTGTGGTAGTAAATGTGCCAATTACTGTTCCCGCAACAACGTTCTCATCAACAGCTAGCTGACTTACTGTCAAATCTGTGGGCGCATCGTTAGCACCAGGATCGCTGAGATTGTTAACTGCAATTGTTAACTCTTTGCTATAAGTAACTCCACTTGCATCAGTTGTCTGAACTCGGATGTTGTAACTAGATTTGGTTTCAAAGTCTGGGGAACTGTTGATTTGTAACTTATCACCAACAATTGTGAATGCACTATTATCGGTATCGCCAGTTCCGGTTACTAAACTG
>NZ_JAVRCA010000105.1:12745-18633 GCF_034530995.1 Nostoc sp. DedQUE04
TCTGCGTCTGTGGTAGTAAATGTGCCAATTACTGTTCCCGCAACAACGTTCTCATTAACATTTAATTGGCTCAACCCCAAGTCTGTAGGAACTTCGTTGAGATTGTTAACCGCGATCGCCAATGCTTTCTCATAAGTAACTCCACCCGAATCAGTTGTCCGAACTCGGAGGTTGTAACTAGATTTGGTTTCAAAGTTTGGGGAGGCGTTGATTTTAAGCTGATTACCAACAATTGTGAATGCACTATTATCGGTATCGCCAGTTCCGGTTACTAAACTGTAGGTGAATGTGTCACCTGCATCTGCGTCTGTGGTAGTAAATGTGCCAATTACTGTTCCCGCAACAACGTTCTCATTAACATTTAATTGGCTCAACCCCAAGTCTGTAGGAACTTCGTCAACCAAGTAACGCACCACAGCAAAGTCAGTACCGTCAGTTCCAGCGACGATAATCTTGCCATCGGGCTGTTGAACAAGTCCATAGGCAATGTCAAGGGTGAGTAAGCCTAAGCCTAAATCAGTACTGACCTTGCCATCATTGTCAAAAGTGGTGTCGATTGAGCCATCGCTGTTGTAACGGACTAGAGCAAAGTCATTGTTGCTCACTCCTGCCACAAGAATCTTGCCATCTGCTTGTACAGCAAGGCTGTAGGCAATTTCGTTGGGAAGGAGGCCGAAATCAGTAGTAACCTTACCATCACTGCTAAAGCTAGTGTCGAGTGAGCCATCGCTGTTGTACCGTGCTAGGGCAAAGTCACCGTTACTCTCTCCGGCGACGAGAATTTTGCCATCTGCTTGTACAACAGTGCTGTAAACGATGTCGATGGCAAGTAAGCCGAAATCAGTAGTAACCTTGCCATCACTGCTAAAACTAGTGTCGAGTGAGCCATTGCTGTTATAACGTGCTAAGGCAAAGTCACCGTTACTCACTCCGGCGACGATAATCTTGCCATCTGCTTGTACAGCAGTGCTGTAAACGATGTCGATGGCAAGTAAGCCGAAATCAGTAGTAACCTTACCATCACTGCTAAAGCTAGTGTCGAGTGAGCCATTACTGTTGTAACGCGCTAGGGCAAAGTCAGTGCCGTCAGTTCCGGCGACAATAATCTTGCCATCTGCTTGTACAGTAGTGCTGTGGGCGATGTCGATGGTAAGACCGAAACCAGTAGTAACCTTGCCGTCACTGCTAAAACTAGTATCGAGTGAGCCATTGCTGTTGTAACGTGCTAGAGCAAAGTCAGTGCCGTTAGTTCCGGCGACGATAATCTTACCATCCGCTTGTATAGCAAGGCTGTAACCGATGTCGATGCTGAGTAAGCCTAAATCAGTAGTAACCTTGCCATTACTGTTGAAGCTGGTGTCGAGCGAGCCATCAGTATTGTAACGCACTAAGGCAAAGTCACCGTTGCTGTCTCCTGCAACGATAATTTTGCCGTCGGTTTGTAAAGCAACACTGCGGCCGATATCAATAGCAATAAAGCCTAAATCAGTAGTGACTTTACCATCACTGCTAAAGCTGGTGTCAGGAAGTACTACAGCTAGTACTGAAGCGTAGGCTGCCATAACTTCTGGCTGGAACGCTAAAGAAGGAGCAATTACCCCCGTGTTCACTTCCAGTGCCCAGTCACCGCCTAATGCAGCACTGCCTGTTAAATTATCAGATGCCACTACTACTACACCTGTCAGTTCGCTCAGGCGCTGGACAAATGCCATGCCTTGCTCTGTTTGAGCTACTTCACAACCGTACAGTAGCAGTTGTGCATCTGCACTCAACGCACTTGCCCAACCCATCAGTTGCGCTGCATAACGATTGAGTGTTTCGTGGCTGAGTTGACTGTTCCCTAAATAGACTCGTCCTGGTGCGCCGTGAGAAACAATATGCAGACTATTGATTCCCTGATGCAATGCCAGCACTTGATTAATTTGCTCAATGCCATCCCGGTCGTTATCTAGAATTACGACAGAAGTATTCTGCAAAACACCTGTTACCAAGGTTTGGTAGTTGTCCACCTGTGAATCGATGAAAACTAGGCGATTAACAGAAATTTTCTTATTCAGGTTTTGAGTAGACTTGGTAGCTATCTTGATAGGTCTTGGGTTCAACATAATTTATCTTACAAAATACACAGTGTTTATGTTTCTGGTGAGAGAAAAAAGATGCTGAGTTTGAATCTTTTTCAAAGTCTCGCTTGCTCGGTAAATATAAAAAACTCTTGTTTGGAACCAAGCTCGAAAAAACAAGGTTTTAAATATTCTCTAATGAGAGTAATAAAAGAGCGTTAATTATGTTGGGTTACATATCACAAAGTAATCAAACAAAAGCAACGATCTTTTGGCAATGCAGGCGAGCTAATCAACCTAAGACTATTTACAAAAACTAATGATGACCACAGTAAAATTACTGATTTGTAATACGTATAAATTATTATAAACTACATAAAAAATCACATTCTGCTGGTTAAGTTGAAAATCTTGATATTTTCTATAATCCAACGAGAACAAAGCTTTCAGGCATTGAAGTTCAATTAGACATTTCGCGATCGCTTCTAAAGCTCATGTCCAAATTAACCTTATTGATACTATTATCAATAATTTCAGCCTGTCTGAGTCTAAACGCTTTGAGCACCTCCATAGATGATAAAATTGTGATGGTGCAAGCTATAATTGTTCGCAGCAAATTTAAGATTATCTAGATTCATTAAATCCTGAACCTGAAAAAGAACAATGGCTGCTCATCTGCTTCAGATTTGCCTCCAATGCACCACAAAAGAATCCTGTAGAAGATATTTTGCGATTGTAAGAATAACTTTATTCTTACAATCATTCTTTTACTGTAGTAAAGGCATTATTTAAGCTATCAATCCATTTTCAAATTTTTGAATTTTCTAAACTCAAGGAGTATGATTTTTTTTCATAAATAATTTAGGATCGCTATAGTCAATTGATTACTATTTAGTTTTGCTAACCCCATACTTTCTAACTTGTACGCTAGTGTATGGTCTAATTGCAAAATATCAGCAACGATCGCCTTTTAGGCGATACAATTCTTGTTTTACAGTGAACTAGAGTACGACGGTTTTCATGTTGTAGTCTAATATCATGTCCGGCTTATTACTTGTGATTCGATACATCTGTGCAGAAAATACAAAACCCTCTCCCCTGCTCCCCTGCTCCTCTGCCCCCCTGCGCACTTAATGATAAGTCTTTTACCGGACACGATATAACCCAACCCTCCACAAGCATTTTATGCAACGCCATCTGTTACATATATCTCTGCGTTCACTCCATCAAAATCAACCGCAGAGGATCTAAACGCACATACCAAGGAAAAGGTTTGTCTTTCATCATCGCCCATTTTTCTTTGAAGACTTCAGCTTGCAGATGATAATCTTGAGAATTCTTGCCAGCCGAATATAGCTTGAGAAATAATGTCATTCTATGAGGCGTTTCACTTGTTCGTACTACCCAACAGGGAAAGGTATTTTCCTGTGATGAGTCGTTGGTAAAAATGAACTGATGGGCACGAATGCCGACGTGGGATAATTCGCTCTTGACTGGTTCAATTACTTGCAGAGTACAATCCCAATCAGTCGCTTCCAACTGTTGTGATGACTGGAGAACAGCACGGGAGAAGTTTTTGCATCCAGTAAGTTGGGCGACACTAACGGTAGCAGGATGCTGGAAAATCTCATGTTTGCTACCATAATGAACGGCTCTGCCATGCTCCAACACCAATAGATTCGGACAAATCCGATAAGCTTCTTCCATATTATGCGTGACAAATAGAGTCACACCTTGGTAGCCAGCTAGAGTTTCTGTCATTTGCTGCTCTAATTGGCTACGCAGATGTGTATCAAGTGCGGAAAACGGCTCATCTAAAAGCAATGCTTCCGGTTGACTTGCTAATGCTCTTGCCAAGGCTACCCGTTGTTGTTGTCCCCCAGAAAGTTGGTGCGGATAGCGATCGCCTAATCCTTGCAACTGCATCGCTATTAGTTGCTCCTCTACTTGCACCCGAATACTCCCAGCAGATAGGTTTTTGGGCAAGCCGAAAGCGATATTTTGCGCCACACTCATGTGCGGAAACAGAGCGTAATTCTGCACTAAAAAACCGATGCGGCGATCGCGGCTGGGTACATTAATTCCTTGTTCTGAGTCAAACAAAACTCTGTCATTTAAAATTATGCGCCCGGTTGTGGGTGTTTCTATTCCCGCAAGGCAGCGCAAAATCATGCTCTTACCCGCTCCAGAACCTCCTAACAATCCTAAGGGTTGCTCATCAGTATTGAAAGCAACTTTTAAATCAAAGCTAGGAAGTATTTTTTCAATGTTGACTAACAATCCACCAGATTCAAAGCTAGATTGCGGAGTATAAAGATTTTCTTCCCCTGCTTCCCCTGCTTCCTCTGCTCCCCCTGCTCTCTTTCTTTCCCTCAATTCTTGCCAGAAGTTGACTGCAATAATTCCAGATAGAGAAATCACCATAATTGCGATCGCCCAAAACCAAGCCTCATTTATTGCTCCCGCTTCCACAGCAAAATAAATCGCCATTGGGATTGTCTGCGTTTGTCCGGGAATGTTACCAGCCAGCATCAATGTCGCGCCGAATTCTCCCAAAGCACGGGCAAAAGCTAACATTGTGGCGGCGACAATGCCGGGTAGTGCTAAGGGTAAACTGATGCGCCAAAAGATTGTAGTTTCATTTGCACCAAGGGTTCTAGCGACTCGCAGCAGATTACCATCTATTTGTTCAAAGGCTCCCAGTGCAGTTTTATACATTAAAGGGAAAGAAACTACTGTGGCTGCGATCGCTGCACCATACCAAGTAAATACGATGGTGAAGTCAAAAGCCCCCATGAATTTCCCTACAGGGCCATTTTTGCCAAAAAATAGCAGTAACAAGAACCCGACAACTGTGGGCGGTAAAATCAGGGGCGCAATAAAGATACCCTCAATCAACGATTTACCTCTGCCACCATATCCCAGCATCCAGTAGGCAGCAGCGATACCCAAAAAGAAGGTGATAAATGTGGCAAGTAATGAAGTTTTGAGTGATATCCAAAGAGGCGATAAATCCAATGGCATAGTTGCGTAGGGAAGAATTAGCTCAACTAATCCCTAATTTACCAACTTTAGCTTTAATATGTTGGAAAAAGTTGGTAAATTACATCACAATCAATCAAGGAAATCCCAAAAACTATCCAAGCTTTAAACAAAATTTGCGTTTAGTTGGGTATCAAATATCAGAATTCGATATGGTTTACGATCGTTTGATACTCATCTTGAAACCAACTGGTAAAATTGTTAGGAATTACCGAAGTGTAAAAACCCTAGTAAACACATCCTGTTAGCAGTATCTAATACTACCGTCAACAGAAAGTGCATCCCCCTCCTAGCAGCAATCAAAAAAAACCCCAAGACCTTTTCTTAGTATGCGGACTCAAAAGTTTAGGGCAACATTGCGTTGCAATCCTCAAGGAATACGATGTTAAAGTCAGTGCTATTGAGGATGTGCAACCCGAACATTGGGAAGTCCCAGAAATACCTAACTTACTAGAAAAGTTGATCGTAGGAGACTGCCGCCAGCCAAGTGTTTTAGAGCGGGCAGGTATCAGCCAGTGTCGTTCTATACTTTTAGTAACCAGAAATGAGCGGATAAATATAGAAGCTGCCTTTGCAGCACGGCGTCTTAATCCGCACGTTCGCTTGATTGTACGTTCTGACAAACAAAATTTCAACAAACTCTTGTGGGAAAATCTCGGTAATTTTGTTGCCTTTGAACCTACTCATCTTTCAGCTCATGCCTTCGCTCTGACAGCCCTTGATTCTGAAGCTATTAGACTTATCCTTAATATAAATAACATGGGATAATAAAAAGCTGGAGTAAAA
>NZ_JAVRCA010000106.1:0-17585 GCF_034530995.1 Nostoc sp. DedQUE04
CTTAGTCATACCCCTCTAGTTTCTAGAGGCTCCTACCAAGAACGAGCCGCGCTCCGACTGTGTAAGCAGTACTGTTAAAAACTACTCGTCCCGGTACATCTTCCATCTCGGCATTGGTTATATAGCTGGGGACACGAACTACTTCAAAGCCATCGACTAAAAGTTTAAGGCTTCCATAACCGTTATCAAAGCCAGCAGGAAAAATTTTTTGTAAGGTGTGAATGTTCGACATTGGGGAAAATTTAATACGGTTCAATTTGTAAAAATTATCAGTTGAGGAGATATGGGGGAGCAGAGGAGAGAAGAATAAAATGACTACCTCTTTTTTCTCCAGCCTCAAGAGCTTATCATACCCCCTTGGGGGCTAAGTGGGGTATAAAGCGTCCAACAGTCAAGTATACCCCAGAAAACACCCATATATACCCTACATAGGGGTCAAATACTCATCGAAGTCCTGAATCATTTTTGGGGTACATATAGCCCCTATATAGCCCCCGTCAACATTTCTGAAGTTTTATTTTATTCAAAAAACAAAACTGGTTTACTAGATTGCATTATTATAAAATTTAGTTATTTTTGAATGACTAAATTCAGTCTTGACTAAAATCAGCAACAGCTAAACGGGACAAAAATCTATTTTTACAACTATTTTCTCGAAGAGTAGGACTTTTTGAGAGCTAAAGTAATGACTAAATAGCGTTAATTACAATTTAGTCATTTGTAAATGACTAAATTACATAATGACTAAACAACTTAAAAACAACATTATGCATTATGATATTGACTAATTTACACAATGCTGCTGGTAGTCAGTAAAATGTTAATTCTTACTTGTGCATCCTTGTCCGGTGGCCAGGGAAAAACAACTGTTGCAATCTTGTTGGGTAGAATGCTTGCTCAAACAGGACAGCGTGTACTGATGATTGATGCCGATCCCCAAGCGAACCTAACTTTTTACCTGGGACACGAAGTTCAGCAGAATCAACCCACGCTTCTAGAAGTTCTCAAAAAACAGATCAATACTGAAGACGGTATTTATGAAATCGGAGAAAACCTATGGTTAATTCCTGCTGATGATGGATTAGATAATGCTCAAGAATTTTTGTCTGGGAGCGGTATGGGAGCTATTGTTCTGAGCAAACGCTTAAAAGAGGTATCAGATTTATTCCAATACTGCATTGTCGATGCGCCACCTCAGCGATCGCAAATCTGCCTTACATCGTTGGGGGCCGCTGACCGTATCATCATTCCTGTAGAAGCATCATCTAAAGGTGTAAATTCTCTCATCCGAACTCTGAGTTTAGTTGAGGAACTTCAAGAAATTGATGCTTTTTCAGGGATAGTGCTTGGCATCTTGCCATTCAGAGATAAATGGGTAGGTAATAACCAAGTCGCACAAAGTAAGGCGAGTATCAGTGCAATGCGAACAATTGCCGAAGAAATAGTCGTTTTACCTTCAATTTTAGAATCTGAACAATTTAAAAAGGCCATAGATAAAGGTGTAAGTTTGTCCTCTCTAGGCTTTGAACAACTCGAAACTCCCTTCCAACAAATCATCGAGAGGTTACAAAAGAATGTCTGATGTTTTTGAGCGCCTTAAGAAAAAGACACGTCCAAGTGTTCCAGCACGGGATACAACACTTGTAAAAGTACAACATGACAACTTACTAAATGACGAAATTACTGAATTTAGTCATTTATCTGAAAAACCAAAACCGGATTTAGATAGTGAGGAAGTAATAAACGATAAGGTAAGCACTTCTAATCAAGAACAGCACTTAGAGTTACCCCAGATCATCAGGCGAACAATCAGGTTAGAACAGGACATTGATATCAAGCTAGATACGTTTTGCAATGTAAATAAAATTACTAGAGATACTTTCCTAGAAGCTGCATTTATCGTCTGCTCAGAAAATGAGGAATTATTGCAAGAGGTACTAAACCAAGCTAGAAAACGTTATCAACAGCGTAAGCAAGCTGGTGAACAACGCAAATTTCAGACATTGGCTAAGAAAATCAACGTTAACGATTAAGTTAACCCTAATCTATCCGTGAGAGGTTAAGGTAATTGCACAAATGTCCGTGAGGGTGCAGGAAACTACACTTACGAGTTTTAGTCAAATTCTATTGCCAATGGTGAAGTTATAAAGCTTTAAGAAACTGCACTGGTTCTGTAGCCTCACGGCTGTTATTCACAAAAATATCAGCAATTAGTCGTAAAACTTCAGCTTGTTCTTCTGGAGGTGCTTCAGCAATCAGCGATCGCAGGCTAATTCCTGGCCTCTGACCAAATAACTCAGATAAATACCACACCCTAGCTTCTACCGGAATAGCCAAAAGTAGCGCTATTAGTTTTGATGCTCCTAGATCCGCCTTCCCGCGACGAAAGCGGGATAACATTACTTCTGACACTTTAGCCTGTTCAGCAGTCTTCTTCGCTTCCAAATTGAAGCGATTCATCATCTCATCGAATAACTGCTGATAACTTTGTGTTTTTTCTGATACAAAACTTTGCATTGCTTTGCTAATTATACTTAAGTTTAACGGTTATACTATTTGATGTTTGATTAAACGACAACGATGATGTATACCCTAATCTTACCAAACTCTTGCTAGGAGTGCTTTTTCCCAGACATATCTTTAATCTTCAGATTACTAGCATAGCCATCAAATAAATATCTTGTCACGATTCAATATAAAAGTTCGTTGACTAAGTGTTAATGATGGACATCTAAAAAATTAGTCTCTATCCCAACGGATCGAGGTGAAATTTTGTCTTTTCATTTGTATTAGCAAAATTGTGACACAACCAAATTCAAAAATTCAGGGACGTTTCTATCCACTTAAGCATGAAGAATGGCTGAAAGCCTGCCGTGAACTCACACCAGCACAGAGGGATGTCCTGTACTACATCCGAACCATTGACCCTTATAACCAAGGGATTGATATCAATGCCGCTGAGGTAGCTCGTCAGCTGTCAGCACCAGAGCGGATAGTCCACAGGCAAACTGTAAGCCGCGCTCTTAAGGAATTAGACGCAAAGGGATTCATTGATCTAGAGCTATTGCAAGTCAGAACCAAGGTGAAACCAAAGGGATTATGGTGCAATGACACACCCGAATTTATTGAAGACACCGATGGTGTGATGATGCACCCAAGGTGTGATGACGCACCAATGGTGTGTGAAGACACCGATGGTGTGATGATGCACCCAAGGTGTAATGACGCACCGAGTGCGATCGCCACACACCACGCTGGATCACCACGCACCACGATGGATCATGACGCACCATGCGCGATCGCCACGCACCATGCGCGATCGCCACGCACCATGCGGAGGCTGAAAGCCTTGTGGAGAGAGAATTTCAAAACCCTAAGATCAATAAGAATTATTTAGACCTTATAAAGACTCTCTCAGAAGAGGAGCGAGCGAATTTTCTTTCATTTTGTGAGGAAAAAACCAAAAATCTTAGCCAGCCAGTGAATGACATTGAGGCATGGTTAGCTCACAAGAACAAAGCCGGAAGAAATCGCTGGGAGGTTTATTACGAAAAATATCTGGCATCAATTCAGGTACAAGCCAAAAAAACTGAAACAAAAAATGCTCGAGACGAATTCCGTCGAGAACTTGAAGAACGGCAGCGACAGGCTCAAAGAGCTTGGGAAGAGTCGCAAAGGCAAAATCTCGCTGAGAATACTGGAGGTGCGACGTGATTGATAAATTGCCACCCCAAAACATCGAAGCGGAAGAGGCGATTTTAGGCGGTATCATGCTTGACCCAGAAGCAATCAGTAGGGTGAGCGATCGCTTAATTCCCGAAGCCTTTTACATTAGCGCCCATAAAGATATCTATCAAGCCGTACAGCGCCTTCATTACTCTGGTAAACCCACTGATTTACTCACAGTTACAGCTTGGCTTACTGACCACGATTTACTAGTCCGTATCGGCGGCAGAAATAAATTAGCAACTCTGGTAGACCGCACAGTGTCAGCTGTCAACATTGACGCTTTAGCCGGGTTGGTAATGGACAAATTCGCGCGCAGACAGTTAATTAAGGCTGGAAATGAAATTGTACATCTGGGTTACGAGACAGAAACTGAGTTACCACAAATCCTTGACCAATCAGAACAGAAAATTTTCCAATTATCTAATCAAACTCTATCTTCAAACACTGAACATAACAGCACGATTAACGTTGCTGCTTACGAGGATTTAAATTCAGGAAACCCCATTTACCCTACAGGACTTCATGAACTCGATAATTTGATGGTGGGATTTGAAAGCGGCACACTCACCATAGTTGCGGGTAGGCCATCAATGGGAAAATCCCAAATTGCGCTGTTTTTGGCTCTCCAAATTATACTACTCCACAATCTACCTGTGGTCATCTTCTCCTTGGAGATGACAAAGAAACAATTGGAGTACAGGCTGTGGAGTTTAATTAGTATTACCAACGCCTATAAGCATTTAGAGTTAACGCCACTAAAAAGCGATCGCATCCGCAGACATCGCTCAGGTAATAAACCCCTAGCAGACTGGGAATTTACAAGCATTGCCAAAATCGTCGGTGTTGCTTCAGAATTACCGCTTTATATGAATGACTCAAGAGGTATTACCGTTTCTGGAATTGCTTCCGAATGCCGTCAAATTAAGGCTAAAGAGGGAAAACTTGGGTTAGTTGTCGTTGATTACCTGCAAATGATGGCAGAGGATTCAGGCGGCAACCGGAGTTATGAACTAGGTGACGTGGCACGGGGACTTTACAAAATGGCTGGAGATTTAGAAGTTCCTGTGTTGGCGCTTTCTCAAATTTCTAGGGGAGTTGAGGGCAGACAGAATAAGCGCCCAATGATGAGCGACCTTAGCCAGTCAGGAATTTTAGAAATGGTGGCAGACAATATTATTCTCGCTTACCGGGATGAGTACTACAACCCAGACACTACAGACCAAGGAATATTAGAGCTAATCATGGCTAAAGCACGGCACGGTGAAACAGGTACAGCAACGGTATTTTTTGACAAGTCCTATGGAATTATCCAGAATTTGCGGTGATGGAATATCGGAGTCCTCAAACTCCACTCAATTCCATCCGCCTCCTGTATCGGAATTTTTACTGGGGGGTATTGATAATAGCCCTAGTAAAAACTCTTCAGAAATAGAGATATCCCTAAGTATTGACAACCCTAGTAAAAAGCCTGGACAAATAGAGATATCCCCCGGTAAAGATAGCCCTAGTAAAAAGCGCAGAAATTGGGGTGAGGGTAACGGTACTATTCATTGGCGCACCATTACTAGGGGTGGAAAGGACTACCCCCAGGCTTATTATCATTGGCAGGAAAAAGGGAGAAAGAAGACCAAGTACATTCCCAAGCATTTACTTGGGGATATTCAAGAAGCAGAGTTCAAAAAGCGCCCAATTAGAGAAATTTTGACATTACTGGGTGTTGTACCTAGCCCTAGTAAAAACACATTACTGGGGGATATCAAAAATAACCCTAGTAACGATGTCGAACAGTCAAAGATACCCCCCAGTAAAAATAGCCCTAGTAAAACTAGACGGAACAAAGGATTGGGTAGTGGCTTTATTGAGTGGAAAACCATTACCCTTCACGGCAAAGATTATCCCCAAGCTTGGTATCACTATGAGTTTTGGAAAGATGGCGATCGCCTGGTTAAAAAGTGCAAGTATATTCCAAAACGACTATTAGAGAAAATAGAGAAGCTAGAAGCGGATAAAGCGCCAGTTAGAGAGATTTTGTCAGTATTGCGAGTAAAATTCTAAAAAAACCTCATCCTCAAAAAAGCCGCGCAAATCGTAAATATCGGGTAACTTTATTATAGGGTTACAATAATGATTATCATTTTTGCTTAATAGGATGCTGTAGTTGCGTTTGTCTGTGATCCAGGATTGCAACCTATCAATATTAAATGCCAGCCTAATCCTGTTGATATTTATGAGAAGTTCAAAGGGCATTCTTTAATAATTAATGTCAATGTGCTAAATTTGGCAATAAAGGACTAGGTTTTCCATAGTAGCTAACTACAACATACTGTTTGGCACGAGTAGCTGCTACATGAATTAGAGAACGTTCCGAACTGATCAGCGCATTATATCTAGCTTTATCAGAAGCATTTGATAAAGCTGATTTTTAAGGCAAAAAACCTTCATTAATTCCTGCTAAAATAACATAGTTAAATTGCAGCCCTTTGACTCGATGCATAGTAGCGATACGAACACCTAGTTGAGATAAATTATCAGGTTGACTACGTTTAATTTCTTGTGTTTTTATCCCTAATTGATTAAGAGCAGAGATGTACTGTTTAACTAGCTGGTTAGTACGTACCACAATACAAGTGTTGGATAAAGAATTATCGCCATTTTCTAACTGCTGAAGATATTGTTTGATAAAACCAATCTCTTCATCAAAATTAGAAAACCCTTGAACAATTGGCTCATCGCCATGAAGTAGCGAGCGGTATCCTTTTAAGTCATCTTGATTCCCATCTAAGTCATCAACAGTAACTCCATCTAGTACCTTTGTTGCCCACTTCCTAGTTTCGTCTGTTGTACGGTAATTAATTCTCAATTTGTGGGAGCGACCACGAATATCAATACCGCAGCGACTAAGAACAACTTTACGACCGTAAATGCGTTGGTGAGGGTCGCCAACTAGAAAAATATCATTGCCATCATCTTTAGGTGGAACTATTGCCCTAATTAGTGAGAAAACTGCATCGCTCATATCTTGAAAATGTTTTTGAGTTCCTTTGGATCACCTCAACACGAACTTGTTCACCACAAACTTGCCTGACTGCTTGAGCAAAGTTTTCGCCCGAATAGCCCTGATCTACCCAAACAACTTCCAATTTGGACAATTCTTCAACAGCCTCATGCAGCACAACGACAGCTCCTAAGCGCTCCGAAGCATTGGCTTCAGTAACTAAGACACCAATCAACAACCCCTGAGAATCTACTACTATATGGCGCTTACGCCCTTTAACCTTTTTACCACCATCGAAACCGTAGACCTCCCTTTTTTTTCTGTCGTCTTTACCGACTGAGAATCTGCGATGTCTACGACGGGCTACGCCTACGCAACCTTAGAATATTCATCTCGTCCTACATCTTGTCGCAGTTGATGACGTACAAGACCCGTGAATTTGCTGCCAAATGCCCTTGCGTTGCCATTTCTGGAAGTAGCCGTACACTGTTGTATAAGGAGGAAGGTCATGAGGAAGCATTTCCCACTGACAACCAGTACGTTGCACATAGAATATAGCATTGAGGATTTCTCGGAAATTCACCTCTACAGGATGCCCGAATCCTTTGGGTGCTGGTAGAAGCGGCTTGAGAATTAACCATTCAGCATCGCTTAAATCACTCGGGTAAGGTTTACGGTCTGGATTCTCAATCTTCGGGAGACGGCTCATCGACAACAAAATAACTACACTCGATTTAGCCTATAACTCCACTCAAGCAACATTCAGTCTTCTTTAGATTTTCTTTACGAATCAGCTCTAATTGTCGCTCTCGACGCAAGTACGGAGATAAGCTGGACTATTATAATATTCCTGAAGAATATTTGTGTAATAGCACGATTGACGAGGAAATTAAAACTGATATTTATCAAGCTACTTTACTCCACAAGGAATTTGCCCAAGCACTGAATATAGTTATTTTGGTTAAAACCAATCTTAAAAGTAATGCTCGTAGTCATGTAATTCTATTTTCTAGTGACCTAAAGTTGTCATCCCAAAAGATAATCGACTACTACAAACTGCGCTTTCAAATCGAGTTTAACTTTCGAGATGCCAAACAGTTTTGGGGATTAGAAGATTTTATGAATTTAAGCCAAACTGCTGTAACTAATGCTGTTAATCTAGCATTCTTTATGGTCAACTTATCCCATTATCTTCTCGCGGATTTTCGTCTCCTTAATCCCGACTCCGGCATTCTTGACCTTAAGGCTCACTATCGTGGTTTTCGATATGTCCGTGAAATTTTAAAAATGCTTCCCGAAATGCCTGAGCCTATTTTATTAACCCAGATTTTTGCCAAGCTTACTTCTTTAGGACGTATTCATCCCGTTTCCACCGGCGTTGAACCCTCGTAAATTGGCAGAGGTATTGCGAAATCAAACTGTTTTTTAAACTGTCGGCGATAAGTTCTCTCTGTTCGTTGCCTGTAGCGACTTAAGTTGCTAAAGTTTATCTTGCCACAGGCAATCAGAATAGTGCCAAACAGTGTCATCAATGCTTTCATCTGAGGTTTGCGAAAAATCCCCATTTTTGTCAGTAAGCTTTGTATAATTTCCATACAGCTATCGATCCGGTGCTTGTTTGTTCTAATCAGCACCTTAATGGGTCGATAGCTTTCTTGTCGATTCCCTCAACTCAAAATTGTCCGGAGTATTGATTTAAAGTACCTAAAAAAAATTAGTTACAAAGATTTTTGGGGTTTGTGAGTGACTTTCCCAATGTTTTTAGGTAAACTGTATAGTGTTTGATTTGAGAAATATTAGCGATCTGCTTGCAGCAGCACTTCGCTATCCCATTTTCCCACGAAATCAGAGAGAGCCATTTAAGTTAAATCTATAAGCCTAATGCTTTGCGAGTATTAGTGCCAACAATACCATCATCAAGTAGTCCAATAGAACGCTGAAAAGCGATAACAGCTTGTCTTGTATTTTTGCCAAAATCACCATCTATTGCCCCAGGAGAAAAGCCTTTATCTGTTAGTTTTTGTTGAAGTTCCTTAACATCTTTACCAATTGAACCTAGTTTAAGTAAGGTTTCATCTTCTTCAAGAATAGTGCCTAATTTATCAGCGACTTCCTTCCGTAAACGAGGTAATTGACTAAATAACCACTCTCCCGGACAGTCAGTATTACTAAACTCTCGATGTCCTCGAATATTCTTAGGATCAATATTACAAGAGTCACACAAAGAAACGCATAATTCGACTAAACTATCCCACTGTTTCTGCCCCATTTCAAAAGTCATGAAGTTGCCTTCATTCTCAATTCCTGGGGATTCATTGCCTCCAGCAAGTCTGTTTCCCTGTTGTGCAGCATGGGCAGAGAGAACACACATTCCTTGTTTGACTGCATCAAGTGTTCCATGTCTTCCTTCTAAAAGAATTCCTCCAGTCGTATTCAGAAAATTATGTCCAGAATCACTCCAACCGTTGGTATCCATGTGATCTTTTTGAATCTGACGGGCATATTGTTTACCTCCCTCTACTGTTCCTTTTGAGACATTATTAGGAGGATTCCCACTATCAGTATTGTGAATCACGATAAATTTAGGAAATGTTTTGTCAAATGGTCCAGCAGATTTCGCTCCCCATTCATTAGTTGTAATAACTTTGGCAGAAAAAGGCATTTTTTTCTCCTTGTGAAAATAATTTGTCGTTGTGTTGACCCTCAACGCGATCGCACAGATGGTTTTTTGCTCGGCGATCGCACGTGACATTCTTGTTCAGTAAAATTGTTCATGATGCTTTCCAATTTTCCAAGCGTCTTGGTAGTTGCCAAAGGCAATCCTGAATGCTCCATTAGAATTCATGGGATTTTCAGTGTAATACTTACCAGGCTCAGTACTAGCTTCAGCTGACATCAGAATTTACCCATTGTTTCTAATAACACATCTCACATCATCCCAAGTGTTTAACGCACCTGTGCTTGGTTCCCAGGTATCGGGGTTTTTGACATCTTCCAGATACACAATATTTAGGAATATAACTCTATAGCCGAATGGCACTAAGTTACGCTGCCTCAACGATTTTCCCTTTTCTTAGTGCCATTCCTCTATAGCCCTTGGACTGCATATATGCGATGACCTTCTTACCGTCTTACATATTTTTACTTTCCTTTGCTTTCAACCTGATACATCCATAAAATCCCACCACATACTGACTTATCGCCTGAGAATTACTGGCTTATGACTGACTTTTATGGTGTTACTGGTACAATCCATACAGTCGTCATAAGATGCCCCATGCCCAGATCACTTAAAGTTAAACATAATTGTCTTGACAAAGCCAAGCTAGCACTTATACGTAACGGCTTTCCCAGCCAACGCTCTTTAGCTGAAGATGCAGGATTCGCTCTAGCTACAGTCAGTAACTTCCTGACTGGTAAGCCTGTTGACTATGTGACTTTTGAAGAACTCTGTCGGAAATTGGCACTTGACTGGAGAGAAATTGCAAATCTGGATTTTGAGGTTTTATCCCAGACTATAGATAAAAATACTAAAATTTCTGAGTTGATTGATGCAAACCAGGATACCTCGCCCTGCTATCCCAATGGCTCAGTTCCTCTAGGTTCCCCTTTTTACCTAGAACGTGCTCCTCTTGAAGAGCAGGTTAATCAAGAAATTAGGAAACCAGGAGCCTTAGTGCGGATTAAAGCGCCCAGAGAGATGGGCAAAACTTCTCTGCTAATGAGAATTCTTGACTCTGCTAAACGCCAGGGCTACCGCACTGTCAGCTTGAACCTGGAGCAGGTTGACCAGGTTATCTTGAGCGATTTAAATCAATTTTTGCGCTGGCTGTGTACCAACATTGCCCGCCAGCTTCAGTTAGAAGCGAAGCTAGATGAATATTGGGATGAGGATCTAGGGAGCAAAATTAGCTGCACTTCCTACGTCGAAGAGTATCTACTAAAATCAATTGCGACTCCCCTCGTTTTGGCGTTAGATGAGGTGAATCAAATTTTTGAGCATCCTCAAGTGGCAAAGGATTTTTTACCCCTGTTGCGATCATGGTACGAAGAAGCCAAAACATTGCCCATCTGGCAAAAGCTCCGCCTGATTGTGGTTTACTCGACGGAAATTTACGTTCCCCTCCAGCTTAACCAATCCCCTTTCAATGTGGGACTCCCGGTTCAGTTAAACGATTTGAGTTTAGATGAGGTACAGCAATTAGCCCAACGCTACGAACTCGACTGGTCAGATGGCAAGGAAGCTAGACAACTGATGGACATGGTGGGGGGACATCCTGCATTGGTACATAAAGCACTTTATCACCTTAGTCGTAGGGAAGTAACTCTCGCGCATCTGTTGGAAACTGCCCCTACAGCAGCCGGAATTTATAACCATCACTTGCAGCGCCATTGGGTAATATTGCAAGAGCAACCGGAATTAGCTAGTGCCCTTAATAACAGCATAAGTGCCGCTGATCCTGTATACTTAGCTCTTATACCAGCTTACAAGTTAAACAGTATGGGACTGATTAAGTTAGATGGCAATAAAGCCACCCCAAGTTGTCAATTGTATCGGCGATATTTCCAAAGTCAAAAACTTTTTGTCTAATGATAGTGATTCCCTAGTAGGAGATGATGATGAGTAATAATTCACCGAATGCGTTAAATTATCTTGAAACTCATAAGAGGCTCTCTCAGCGCATTGCAATAGCCCAGTTACGTGGCGAAAATCTTCGGTCTGATGAAGAAATCACACAATTCCTGATCAATGAGAGGATTTTAAGCGAGGAGGAGGCTAAATTCTTTAATTTTGTTACAACTTTAGAAACAGATACAAATAAACCGTCAAAAGTTATAGATTTAAGAGACTTTACATTTAACATTTTTGGTGTTTCTAACCAACACCTTGCCGATCTTCTTTCTCTTGGTAATCTTGCTCCTAATGATAAGATTCCTTATCCTTTGATTAAGTTTATTAATGGAATAATAGCTTTCATTGGTTCCGACTCTAATCAACCTCCTTGGTCTCTGGTTGAAACGGAATCGGACGTGTTCTTATCCCCTACTAAGGGAGAAATAGAGAAAGAACTAGCCCCACTAGCCACAAAGGTAAAAGAAAATGGGTCTCCCTTTAATGTTCTCCAGCCTTCTAAGAAACTATCTCAACTTATTGCCAAGTCCTGGCTACGTGACGGTGATAGTGAGGCTAAAGATGTATTTACTGAGGGCGATCCAGATAAAGTGAAGTCTTTTCTCAAGGATCGTGGTCTCCTCTCTGAGCTTGATGCTGAATACGCCACAATTAAGATAGACAGATGTGAGCTTACACCTGAACCGAATTCTACAGGAGTAGTATATATTGGTGAACTAACTATTGCAAAAGACGATGCAGGTGAATTTACTAATTATAATATAACAATCCCATACCCTGAAGAACCTGCTGAGTTAAGAAATCATCCTGAGATTCTAGAAGAGTGGGTCAATAGTCCAGATGGTGAAGAACTCTACACTCCAGTTAAAATCAGTCCGGTTCAAATTAGCCGTTGGATACCTTTAACTTGTTAAGATATGGCTAGATAAATTCTTAGTTTTAGCTTAATTCTAGGGAATTAAACTGTGGTTTTGCTCAATATTCTCTAATTAGAAACAGTACTGTTTTGGTAAATGTAGCGGCAACCCTTTTAATTTAGATAGTATGTATAATAAGCCGCGATTGGAGCAGTGTTTTCGCTCACTTGATGTTGAAACCTTAGAGAAAGACAAGGTTCTTCTGCTGTTATCTGAGAGAGGTTCATTTCTACTCAGAGGTCACCTCTATCAACGGCTCATTGCTCTGGTTGATGGTCAAAGTACAGTAGACGAAATTGTGAATCAGCTTTGGCTGTCAGAGAAGTTTCCTCTAACAGAGATTTACTATACTCTGATGGAGATGGAACGGAATGGCTACCTTGCCGAAGGTACTGTTTCCTTGCCATCCAGCTTCACCATCTTCTGCGAACATTTAGGGATCGATTCCCATATCGCTTATGAGCGGTTGCAAACAACTAAAGTAGGGATTAGGTCATTCTGCTCAAATCTGCCCACGTCCGAACTCAAAACCGCTCTTGAATCTCTCCATCTTCAAATCGAAGAGGAAGGCGCGATTGAGATCATTTTGACCGATGACTATCTCAAAGATGGCTTGGCACGCTTTAACGAGAAAGCCTTAACCCTCTCACGACCCTGGATGCTAGTCAAGCCTGTTGGAACTATTCTCTGGATAGGTCCTATCTTCGTTCCAGGGAAAACTGGTTGCTGGCAATGCCTCGCTCAACGTTTGCAAGATAACCGACCCGTCGAACAGTTTATTGCGAAACATCAAGATAGCAAAACCACTCCTTTAATTTCCCCGCTCGGCGGTCTTCCTACTACCGGCCAAACAGCCTTAAGTATGGCAGCTACCGAACTTTTTAAGTGGATTGTTCAAGGAGAGAATCCCCACATCGAAGGACGAATCGTTACTTACGATACCCTTTCTTTAAAAACACAATCCCATATCCTGGTCAAGCGTCCTCAGTGTCCAAGTTGTGGGGCGATCGCTAATGGCTTGAACCGCGAACCTGATCCTGTAATCTTAGGACACTGCCAGAAGACATTTACAGCCGATGGAGGGCATCGTTCCATATCTCCCGAAGAAACCCTGCGGAAATATCAACACCACATTAGTCCTTTGACGGGCGTTGTCCGAGAACTAAGGAAGAGCCAGCAAGACCCGCAGGGTTTAATTCATACGTATGTAGCAAGTCATCATTTCGCCACAATCTTTGATGACCTCAATGCATTACAGCAAAACATTAGCGGCAGAAGTGCGGGGAAAGGGAGAACAGAATCGCAAGCGAAGGCAAGTGGATTTTGTGAAGCGATTGAGCGATATTCCCACATATTTCAAGGCGATGAAATCAGGCAAAAAGGAAGTTACCAAAAAATCGCAGATCGAGCCATTCACCCCAATGCCTGCATGAAATTTAGCCAGGAGCAATATGAACATCGCCACCAATGGAATCAAGAGTGTTATAGCTGGTTTCAGCGCGTTCCAGAACCTTTTGATGAAGATCGGGAAATTGAGTGGACACCTGTTTGGTCATTAACTAATCAGCAATTTAAGTTTTTACCAACAGCTTACTGCTACTTCAACTATCCAAATCTCCCAGATCCTTATTGTTGGGCCGATCTCAATGGTAGTGCGGCTGGCAACACATTAGAAGAAGCCATCCTGCAAGGATTCATGGAATTAGTCGAGCGAGACTGTGTTGCTTTATGGTGGTATAATCGCCTCAAGAAAGCGCAGGTAGATTTGGACAGCTTCGCCGATTCCTATTTCCAAACCTTAAAAAACTACTATCAGACCTTGCAGCGCGAACTTTGGGTTTTAGATATCACTAGCGATCTGAATATTCCTGCCTTTGTTGCTATCAGCCGAAGAAGCGATCAAAAAGTAGAAGATATTATCCTTGGCTTTGGTGCCCATTTTGATGCCAAGATTGCCATTAGTAGAGCGTTGACCGAAATGAACCAGAGTCTTCCTTACGTTTTATTTGCCAAGTCAGATGGTAGCACTCAGTATCCTTCCTCCTCAGATTCCCTTCCTATTCAATGGTGGAAAATGGCAACGTTGGAAAATCAATCTTATCTGGTTCCTGATGAAAGTATCACCACCAAAGTTTGTGCTGATTATTTGCAATTTCAACATGATGATCTGCTAGAAGATGTAATGACCTGCCAGCAAATCGTTAAAACTAACGGTATGGAAATGCTGGTGTTGGATCAGACTCGTCCCGATATCGGTTTGAAAGTAGTCAAGGTAATGGTTCCAGGAATGCGTCACTGGTGGAGACGGCTAGGTTCGGGGCGACTGTATGAGGTTCCCATAAAAATGGGCTGGTTGAAAGAGCCATTCCTGGAACATCAACTAAATCCTTTTCCAATGTGGATGTAATGGCAGGTTATCACTCAATATAAAAGACTTTAATTAGGTCAGAAAAAACAAGGAAATAGTTATATGAAGCCAAAAGGGTTAAGAAATTCAAAAAATTACCGGAGTTAATTGCTCTATGTACAAAGAATATAATATTATTGATTCAGACACCCATGTGTTTGAACCTTTAAATATGTGGGAAAAGTATTTGGAACCTGGCTATAAGGATTTTGCCCCGTCACCTGATAGGAAAATTCAGGGTGAGGATATTTACGGTCAAGTTTCCGTTGAAGCAGCTAACCGATGGGCTCAACAAATTCTTCAGGCTCACCCACAGGCTAGGCTCAATGGTTTTAGCAATAAGCTGCATGTCTTAACAATGGAACAGATGGGAGCAGATGTATCATTCATTTATCCCACTGTTGGGCTATTCATTCTGGCAATGGATACCATGAAGCCTTCTTTAGCTGGAGCTTTTACTCGTGCTTATAACAATTGGTTATATCAAGAATTTTGCAGCTATGCCCCAGATATACTCAAGGGAGTGGGTCTAGTCAATCTTCATGCTCCAAAAGAAATGGTTCCAGAACTGCATCGCATTGTACAGCTTGGCTGTCAAGCAGTGTGTTTACGCCCTAACCCCGTCAAAGGGCGGACATTGAGCGATCCTGCCTACGAGCCATTTTGGATAGCGTGTGAAGAATTAGGAATAGCAGTGGGAATACATGAAGGAACTCATAGCCGTCTACCAACAACTGGATCTGATCGCTTTCACACTCGGTTCGCCCTACGGGCTTGCTCTCATCCAATGGAGCAGATGATGGCTTTGCTCTCCTTGATTGAGGGCGGGGTTTTGGAGCGTCATCCCAAACTTCGGGTCGGATTTCTAGAATCAGGCTGTAGTTGGCTTCTGTATTGGCTGTGGCGATTAGATGAAGAGTACGAGTGCCACTACTGGGAAGTTAAAGATAACGTCAAGATGCCGCCTTCAGACTATTTCCGTCGCCAATGTTTTATTGGACTTGAGCTAGGAGAACCTTACTTGGAGCAGGTCATTGAGTATATTGGTTCGGATAAATTGCTCTTTGGTTCTGACTATCCCCACGTCCATTGGGGAAGACAAGAAGAAAAGCTCAAAGAAAAGCCAGATGTTTTGGACATCAAGCAGGCACTTCTGGAACAGCTACCCAAAGAAATAGTACAAAAAATCCTTTGGGATAATCCCGCTTGTTTTTATAGACTGGAATAAAAAGGTCTAAGGCGAAAGAACCAAAAAGGTAAAAGTCAAGATTAGCTTAATAAAAATTAAGGAAATTATTATGGTAATTGCTACAGGAGCGAAGCAACAGGTTAAAATCGGACCAACCCAGTTATTGATTAATAATGAATGGGTAGAGGGTGTTTCTGGAAAACGGTTTGAAACCATTAATCCGGCAACAGGAGAAGTAATCTGTGATGTAGCAGAAGCACAGGCTTCCGACGTTGATCGGGCAGTAGAGGCAGCTCGCAAAGCCTTTACTACCGGAGATTGGACACAAATGTCTGCCACTCGCCGAGGCGAATTGCTCTACAAACTAGCTGATCTGATTGAGCAAAATAAAGAAGAACTGGCGCGGTTGGAAACATTGGATAATGGCAAGCCTCTAAATGAATCACTGAACGTAGATCTGCCCCTAGTTATCTCTATATATCGCTATTATGCTGGTTGGGCAGATAAGATTCAAGGTAAGACAATTCCGATTAATGGCACTTACTTTTGCTACACACGACATGAGCCAGTAGGGGTAGTTGGTCAGATTATTCCCTGGAACTTCCCGCTCGTACTACAGGCGTGTAAGATGGCACCAGCCTTAGCCACTGGCAACACCCTTATCCTCAAACCTGCTGAACAGACTCCATTATCTGCACTACGAATAGGAGAGCTAATTCTCGAAGCTGGTTTCCCTCCCGGTGTGGTTAATATCCTCCCTGGTTATGGACCAACAACAGGTGGGGCTATTGCTCGGCATATGAATATTGACAAAGTTACTTTTACGGGATCAGTTGAAGTAGGACGGCTCATTTTAGAAGCGGCAGCTCATAGTAATCTCAAGCGTGTTACGTATCACCTTAGTGGTAAGAGCCCCAACATTATCTTTGCGGATGCAGATATTGAGCAGGCAGTTGAGGGAGCTCATCTTGCGCTCTTCTTCAATCAGGGGCAAGTTTGTACGGCAGGATCGCGCGTCTTTGTAGAGGAAAAGTGTTACGACGAGTTTGTAGAGAAAAGTGTTGAAAGGGCTAAACGACGTACAGTTGGCGATCCGTTCGATCCCAAGACTGAGCAGGGACCACAGATAGACAAGATACAATTTGACAAGGTGATGCGCTACATTGAGTTAGGAGTTCGTGAGGGGGCTAAACTCTTGTGCGGTGGCAATCAAAGAGGCGATCGCGGTTACTTTATTGAGCCAACCGTCTTTGCCGATGTCCAGAATCATATGAAAATTGCCCAGGAAGAGATATTTGGTCCGGTAATGAGTATTCTCAAGTTTCGGGACATTAATGAGGTGATTGAGCAAGCCAATAGCACACCTTATGGTCTCGCAGCGGGAGTTTGGACTAAGGATATTATCAAGGCTCACACAATTGCCAATAATGTCCGAGCAGGCACCGTCTGGATGAATTGCTACGGTGTTCTCAATGCTGCTGCCCCTGCTGGAGGGTTTCAGCAGTCCGGAATGGGTCGTGAACTCGGTGAGTATGGCTTACAGCAATACACCGAAGTTAAAACGGTAACAATGAAATTGTAGAAATGTAAGATATAATGTCCTAGTCTTTTGGTTTGCTTATCATAGTAGGAACTTAAAATTTAAATAGTATCCAGAAATGTAAGGATTCAGGTGGTAGGGTATTGACAAAGGGGACGCTTGGAGTGGAGTATCA
>NZ_JAVRCA010000107.1:0-17137 GCF_034530995.1 Nostoc sp. DedQUE04
TATCAATTCAGCGCGGCTGGGTCGTTTTGTGTTGCTTAGTCTAAATTCCAGTTATCTATTTACAGCTTATACTGAGGGAGCTTTTTTACACTCCTTCCAACTTTTCAAACAAGCTTTTAGACTAATTGTGAAATTAAGAAGGATGATTAATGTTAATA
The DNA here is from genome assembly GCF_034530995.1 of Nostoc sp. DedQUE04. NCBI lineage: Bacteria > Bacillati > Cyanobacteriota > Cyanophyceae > Nostocales > Nostocaceae > Nostoc > Nostoc sp. DedQUE04. Next base: position 159 of record NZ_JAVRCA010000107.1, read on the forward strand.
ACACAGATCCAGTCACCACCCTGAACACCATTTCCACTGGGGCAGCTAGGTACACCAGGCCAGATATGGTTGCCATCCAATGCATGGATTATGCTAATAGTTAGCTTGCTATTGTTTTGCCTAACAACGTACATTTTCCCCTCATTGATTAAGCGCCATCGAAGGCTATCCTTTTCTGTAGAAATAAGAGCTTTTTGTGAAAGTAAAATCCCTTTTTTTAGGAAATGCTGACGTAAACTATCTAGAAGATTTCTGTTGTTATCCTCATTGATCAAATTTGCAATTGGAATATCAAACAGAAGTTCTTCGCTCAGAATCAAATCACCATGTAGTATCACCTTCAATTGTAAGAAGGCATTTTTGGTAAAAATGTCTTTTGTAGACCAATCCTTGGGCAGAATTAAGCGAACAGCATTAGTAAAGTCTTGATTGTTTAAAGTCTCTACTTCTGTAATTAAATTGAATTCGCTGTCTACTACCTGATTACCAATTAACCAACGAATAGGACTAACTTCGCTCTTTTTTACCTGTACTGGTTCAATGTCTATTGGCAAGATGTAAGATTCTATGCCACCTGATGAGTTTATTTGTTGAGTTGAGACCAACACACTGCGCTGGTGCAAACTATCAACCCGTACTGCTTTTTCAAACTCAATTACCAGTCCTAACTTAGTCAATAAATTTGTTAAATCTTGTGACTTAACTGCAAATATTTGGTCGGGTGGTGCGCTTCCAGTCTCCCCCTGTTCTTCCGGGCTGCTGACTTCAAAAATCTGGTCATGATGCCAACTAGCGTTGACAACATGGTTAAATTTTTGTATTCCAGGAACAGAGTTTTTATGATTGTCTATGCTATGTCGGCAATCATAAGCTTCAACTTGATTTAGAGCAACTGAAATAATCGCAAGTGGCGCATAATAATGAGCTACTCCATGAGGTTCTTGAGCATCTGGTATTAGTTTGGTTCCCTCTTTTGTTTTAGACCATTCTACATCTCTAGTGTCTGTGCGGACAGGAATCAGCCAATAGTCACCAACCTGATAGAAACCTTCTAAAAACTGAACCTCAACACCATCTTCTAGTGCAATCCATTCGTCTTTGCTGTTCTGCGATTCTACAGAGATTTCACGGGAATCCCATCGGCGCAGTAGAGGGTGCTGTTGGGAACCAACTGCATTCCAATGATGTAGTAGAGTGTGTGTTTCCTGAGAGTCTGCATCTACTTTGAGTGTAATTTGGTTTTCTATGGGGTCAATTTTATCAACTTTGAGCAGTTTTCTAGGAATTTCGTGAAGTACATAATCATCATATATAACTTCGACCCAATCACCCACGGATAAGCTAAAACGGTCATCGCGTTTTAAATGTTCAAGTCTAAGCGTTAATGTTGAGTTGTTGCTACTAGAAAATGCCACGAGGGGAAAACCAACTGAGCTATTATTTCGTGACCAAATAAATGTGGATTTGCGATTTTTATCAGTGTGTAATATTTTAAAAATCTCAACTCGATAAAGCTGGTTTTCTGCCCCCCGATATTTGGAATAAAAAGACATAATACAGGAATTATTTGAGCTAGAAGTCACAGGTTTTGTTGCTCTGGCTCTCAGCATTCCATTTCCTGGCTTTAATAGTTCTTGACCTAATAAGCTCCGGAAATAATTATAGTCACTTGTTACCTGCTGTCCAATCGTTTTTATATCTTTATCATCGTCAAGTTTTTTCAGTTTGACCTGCCATACTAACTTTGAACGAGTTGCCGTATCTGCGCCACCTAAAGCAAATTCACGAATGCCTACTTTTAGCTGGTCATAATCTTCAACATGACTGATGTGGCGTTCCCACACGTCGAGATAAGCGAGATAAGTACCGCCTTTTACTTTAGCTTCACAAGTGTCTAATCTTAATTCGGGGTTAAAGTTTGGTTGCTTGACAAAGGGTATGTAGTTGTCATTTTCACAAAGTATCCCCTCGACATAATAGTTTCCTTTTCCAATCAGATAACCCTGAGAATACAGTCGTTTTTTTAATGTTGTTTTTTCCTCATCATTCAGACTACTGATTTGATTAATCTGTTCCTCGGTAGCGATAAACTCAAAACCGCAATTATCTTTTGAACCACCGTGCAGTCCAATTATGTCTTTCCCTAAGGTTTGCATCTGGTCTAACAAAATAGATACTTGTTCGTTCCAGTCTGCATCGAGTTGAACTCGCCCTTGCTGCATAAGTACCCGTAGGAATTGTTTACTCTTATCGTAGGTGTTGCGGGTAAAATCGCCTCTAAATTCGCCTTGCATAATATCCTCTTTAGTTAATGTAAATAATGCCTACTTCAATGTCTGCTGGTGTATATTCATCCAAACGGGTGCGTAGGTTAGCTGCTTTTTGGAATTGATACAGATTGTGGAAAACACCCATCTCTGATTCATCATCAGCGCCGTGTTTGATTTCCTCAGCAGAGGTATCTGATAACTGGCAGTAGCTAGGTGTGCCATAGCGTGTGCTGTTAAACTGAGGTTGTACACGCTCTCGCTCTTTTTGCCGTTCCGTTTCTTCTGTAACCCCCTGTTCTACTAAGTCAGGTTGGCAATTATATCTATGTGGTGTTTTCCCGTTAGGCGTTACATAACAGAAACGCATACAACCTTGTTGTTGACGGCTAACGAATATCTTGCCGTTGAAAATACTGTTTTGTGCTAAGTCAATAGTATGTACGTGAACCTGACCAAATACAGTACATCGTGCAATACTCAACCTAGCGTGGGCTGTAGAGCCACCCACGGCACTAATTGCTTCCCATTCAACGTTGGTAGCGTCTACTATGCTATCGCAGATATGTATAGGTAAGGGATCGGTTTGAACTTCATCCTGATTGACTTTAATGGAGCCGATGATACTGTGTTCAATTACGGTGTCTGCGTCTGTGTTGAACAATTCTAAACTTGGCTCAGTTGAGTATCGAGGTTCACAATCGCAATGTAACGACCAGCCTGGTACTAGTGTACAGTGACGGATAATTACTTTAACTTGTTTACCAGGGATTGGATAAGTTTCACATTCAGTTGGGTTGCCTTCTATGTGTACTCCCCGACCAGTAATTAGCAAGCCATCAAGGGTGAAGCAACTTCCTGGCTTGACTGTGACATTTAAAGCATCTGCGTAAGAAGTCCTCCAATCTAGAATACGAATAACTGGACGTTTACGGTTAGCTGCACGCAATTGCAGGGTCTGGTTACTCTCTAACTGAATGTCAATCCGTTCTACATAGACACCACTATCAAGAATTTCAATCACAGCATGATGCGGTTGCTCTTGCTGCCATTGTAAAATTGCTTCAGAAATGCTTTGGTGACATTCTCTGGAATTTTGACTGACTTTGTAAAGTCTATAGTCATGGTGCTTCGCTATTTCATCACGGAAAGCTGCTTCCAAAAGCAACCGATTGAGGCGAATCAGTTCTTTACCTTGCAAGTTTTGCTGAACAAACCAATTAGTTTTCTCGGTCAATTTGATGGACGCAAAACGTTGTTCCTCATAAAGACTTTTGCCTAAAAGCAGTTGGTTGAGTTCACTAACCACAGCCCTAATTAACGGTGATTGGGGAGAGTAAACGGGATTATGGTCATTTAAAAGCTTTTGGGTATTCGGGAAAAATTGCGATCGCATAAACTGGGATAAAGGAGAGTTATCTTTAAGTTTGGCGATGAGTCTTACTGGGTGTTGAACATCTTCTGTATGAAGCAGCAAATGTCCCTCCGGATTCTTCAAGTGTCTGTCATATTCGCCACCACCAATATCGGCACTAAAGCCATAATGGTAAGAAACCCAAACCCCATTTTTAGGTAATTGACGTAGCGGAAAAGCTATCCGACCCAGTTCCGGGTCAACTGCTATATGGTCTTTAGGAGGTTGGTAATTCCAATTGCTGAGGTCAGCAACAATTATCTTCTCTGGATTTACTGGTAACACTTGTGACCCATTAGCCAGCCAGATTTCTAAACTTTTGTTTAATTTCTCTGGGATTGCGTTATAGTACTCACTCATCCGAGACTCCAAAGCTTGTCTGCTGATGGGAATGGGTAAGTTCAACTCACGAGCAATTTGGGATGAATCTTTTTCCGGTTCCGAGTGAGTGTAGAGAGGAATATCGTTGCCTGTCACACTAAAAGTGTAGCAATTAGGCCTTACTTGTTCTAGACAATAGGCTGGTGTCCGAGTGACAGAGTAGGCTTTGAGCCGACAAAGGAATATACCAACACTAGAAATATTGTGTTTTTCAGTTTCATGTTGTGAAATGATTCTACGTATATCTATTGCATGAGCTAATTCTTCAAATGGGCTATCCAACTTTTCCAGCGCATCGACAAGGCGCAAATCCACTGTTGTTTGACTGAGGGAACCCAAGTGATTGATATTCTGTGTAATGCTAAGTAACTTATAAAACTCTACGACTCGTGCTGACCAACCAGTAACCTGATAAGCTAGAGATTCCAGCAGCGCTAATGTCCCCTTGCGCCGTCGGTTACGGATAGTATTTGCTACTTCCCGGCGGGGAATTAAAATTTTGTGGCGCTGTCCTTCAAGAGTGGTTGCGTTTCCCAACTGACCAGCGCTAGGGACGCTTTGGTAGTCAATTAGGTCGCCAATATATGGTATTATCCAATCTTGGCAAGTCTCAATAAACCAGTTGTCGTAAAGTTGAGCGATATCTGCTTCAACAACGTCTACCTGTTGGGCAATCACATGTAACAAATCCCGGAGGGGATAACCTTGCTCTGTATCACGAATGCGGTAAATTGCTGGTAGGAGTTCGTAAAGGCGGTCTGGTGATTTGTTCATGATTTTAATTCTTTAAGAATTAGCATGTCCGCCACTTGAGGGCTGAGAATAGCTAATTGAGCTGGTTCAATGCAATTGCGAACTGACAAGTCAGCACTTGCGATATGGCCATCCATTGAATGGGCGCAAGCTAAGTTGACATTTATACGTTGTTTTGGTTGTAATGGCTGTTCTGCAAGTCCCATACCCACACGGGCGAGGATGTCGAGTTTTGTTTTCAAAAGGTCTGGTTGTTTAGCTTCAGTTTCCGAAGCGCTATCTAAAATATCCACATCCACGTAATCTACTCCAGTCACTTGTTGAATCGTGCTGATGACTTCACTAAGTTCCACATCTTGACCCAGTTCCCGACGTTCAAAACTGAAAGTGTCGAATAACGCTGCACGAATTTTCAAGACTACCGATTCCCATCGATAATCTGGTAGAATACGCACACTAGCGCTAATAATTAACAACATCATTTCCCGTATATCTACCCGTAGTGGTTGATAGGGGTCGCCAAATTTGTGTAAAGCTTGGATAAAATTAAGGTATAAATCTGAGTTTTTATCAATAGGAATATCGTTAGCCCCAACAATGGTAAGATGAACAAGTTGACGAACCCCATCTGAAAGACGCACGGCGCTGGCTTTGTCAATTCCGCCAAAGGAGCGAGCAAAGTCTGCATAGTCCTTCACAGAAACTGCGCGTTTTAGGGATGTCATTCCCGCAGGTGCATTGTGGCGAATTTGGTCGTGGCTTTCTCTGTCTGCACCACCTGTCGCTGGTAGAGGATTAATGACACCTTTTAAACCCAGAGGTTGTGTCACTAGTTGGTTGATTTGTTCTGCTGCTACATTACCTGCTTGACCAATACCAGTGCGGTAGACGGCTTTTACATTTTCAATCCCATTGGGTAACCTAGCCCCATTTTTCCCATCACCGAAGATAATAGTTACATTGCCATCGTTGTCAGTTTGGGTAATAAAGGAACGGTCAGTTATACTCAACTGATGCAAACTTTCCGCTTCATGCCAACGGACATCGTTAACATACACCTCTAAAGTGCTGGTAATACCGCTGGGTGTCAGCGCTGGTAGATAAGTGAGGGGTCGCCCAGAGAGGGTAAATTGTTGGTTTACCGCCGATGCATCGCCACTACCCAATATTTCAGTCTGGGTCTCTCCATGAGTGGCTTTCACCACATTACCATAGATAGTAACAGTGTCACGCTTGTAAGAATATGATAGAGGTTGAGCAAATCTTAAGAAGGTGTGGGGTTGATCATTAGGCAAGTTAGAACGTACATCCTGTCTGACTCCTCCCAACATGACGATTTCGCTAGCCCTGATATTGGTAATATTGGATATATCAGTGCGATCGCCAGAAATAATCAGCCAACGACCAGGATGTAAACCTTCGTAAAGATTATCCAGTTCAATTTCCATTTGGTCGCAGATGTCATCTTCAGTAGATGTTTTCGCGTCATTGCACACATCCAAGTCAATGGGTTTTTCAACCATTGAGAGAACTTCGCTCTTGAGATATACTGTAGTTTGACGCAATACCCCCAAAGATGTATCTTCTTCATTTAACCAAGGTTTATCTAAAGTGAGTTGCGTTACCCTGGCGACAAAGCCATAGTCTGTTTTAGATATGTTCTCAACTTTTTCGACACGGTAGATGCATAGTTCATTTTTGTCAGCACGTTCAATTGCCACCCAACTTCCTGGTGTAATTTGGTCATACTGTGCATCTAATGCGATAATCTTCCGTAACTCTGGTGGTAGTTTGTTATTCTCTACACCTGTAATTTGCCATTCTTCAAATCTATTATCAAATTGTCCACTATTATTAAGAGCAGGTTTCAGCCCTACGTTATGTCCGTTGGGTGCAGCCTTGATATCTAAAGCCTCTATTTGCTGCAACTCGGAAGCAGTCTCATTACCTGTTAAAATTTCATAGATGGCGCTACCTACAGCAGGTTTTAAAGTTTTAATCAGCCGCTGTGTAATATTAAGTTTAGGGTCAAAGATTTGTTGGTTTGTACGCTGCAATTCTAAAGCATTGGCTGGTTGTCGTGATGGTAGTTTGAGGACTTGTTTTATTTTTTCTGCTTCAGTAAGGGTTGGCGAGGAGTCACTTTCTTTTGGTGCAGATTTTATTTGTTGTTCTGTCTCAATAGTGGTTTGCAAGAGACTTTGTTGTATTGCAGACACAGATGGCTGTAGTATAACCTTGGTGCGGTTTTCATCAGCCTGAGCCTCAATGGTCTGAACTCGGCGCAAAACTTGCTGTTTTTCACCATTACCAAATATGAGCAAAAGCAGATCGTTAGCTTTGAGGTTGATCCTTATACCCTCTAAATAAAGCTTGTCAATTGTTGTAGCATTTGTTGCATCAGAATGATCTAGGGTAATCTGCTGGGGTTGAGTCATTCGGGGTTTCAGAATGTTCAACTCTGCACGCGCTTGCAGCTTTTCAGACGTTTCAAAAGATTGGGGTAGTTTGCCAGAAGTGGCTTTGCTTTGGGTGGAGGTACCTACAGGAATTTCTATATTGTAGCCATCTTCAAGGGTAAAAGCTAGATAGACGCTAGCACTGACACCGGGACTAGACGCATATTTTACTAAGTTTCCTAATTCCACCACTGAACGACGCTCAATAGCAGTGCGTAAATATCCTTCATTAGCAATACGTTCTTGATAAAATGTCAAAACGTCAGCTACAGTCGCCCAAGCATCTAAGAAGGCGATAGATGGGTCTTTAGCATCCCGTGTTTTTAGATTTTTGAGTGATGGAAAGCTGCTGTCGCCCAAACGCGCTTTCATTGTCTTCAAAAAGGTTGCATGGGTTCCAACTCGATACTCTAAAGTATATAAGCCTGGTGGGTTTGTAACCTTCATTGGTGTTAAAATATCCACACCTTTACAGCAACCACAGTTTGAGTTGTGGTCAGAATGGCAGTTACAATTACAATTTAATTTCATCTTCCACCTCGTATATCCAGAGAGAATTTACCGTTTTCGGGGAAGTTAGGGTCATTGTCAAGTCGGGCAATTTCTAGAGAGCCAATGGAGAGAAAACCTGCTTCAATCTCTCCATTAGCACCTTCAAAAAGACGTTCTAGTTTGGTAACAGACACACTTTCGACACCAGGAATCGCATAGGCGATCGCTACAAGTTGACTTAGCGCAATTCCTTTGCCAAAAGTAAGATTATTGGGATGGAAAAACCCGCACCGACCATCAGGAAAAATACGGTTACTAAAAGTCTCAAGTAAAGCTAATTTTATATGTCCGCGCAGATAGTCTGATTTAACACTTATCTTCATAGAGATGTCTAATGGAACGCGGGTTGCTTGCTTGACTATCACATGATGACCAATACGGCGGTAGAGGTTCAGGTGCGCTGTTATCTCTTGAAGTAATGTGTCGTCGGCTTCGTCTTGGTGTAACGGATCGATCATCACTAAGACTTCATACCAACTCCCCATCCAGCGAAATGTAGCTGTTGCGCGTTGCACTTTGGTCGAAAAATCTTGCATCACCAGTTGAGCATAATCATCTTTTGTAATTGCACGCTCTAACTTACGCTCAAATAAGCGTGGTGCTAATAATTTTACCTGGGATATTGGTTCGGGCGGTGTTCCACCTATAGCTGGTAATGGCTGGTGTATTTTTAGCTTTAGCTGATTAAAAGTGACATTACGGAAGACAATGTAAGAAATTGCGTCAGCGCCTAAATTACTGGATAGACCGTTACCAACTCGGTAGGTAGCCATAAACTGAGTTCCTACTTCAGGAAGAAATCCCAACTCACCGTCCCCAAAGCGTAAGTGGGGTTCTCCATCATTGTCCATCTCGACAATAAAATCTTTGTCTTCACCTCCGCTATCGATTAGGTCTTGCTGGGCAGTCCATGTGTAATGATGTACAGTATCGTATGTTACCAAATTACTATTCAAATGGATTTGGGGTAGCGCTTGGCGAGGGTCTTGAGTTAGCAAACTAGAGGCTGGGTCTTGAGTGAGGTTTTTCTTTGAAAGGGGTTGACTAAAAGTCAGAGGTGTTTCTTTCAAGATGGGACAAAATAGCTCTGGTACAACTAGGATATCTACAGGTTCCCCTGACTCTTGACACTTTTGCCTCACCTCCAAAGCTTGCACCATTCCCAAATATTCTTTGTCAATAGTCCTACCGTAATCGACTAAAATAACATTGCCCCTAGCAACGCTAATATTCTCAACTAAAGTGCAACCAGATAGTATATTTGCTGAGATACAAAGTGTAAAAGGCAGCGCATCCTCTTTTTCCCACTCGATTTCTACAATCGGCTGGTTGTAAAGTTCGTCAACACTTGGTTTGACACTGGTGAGGCGTACAGCATGGCGACGGGTCACATCTGCGTCTTCAGGATTGCCAGTTTTGGGACTGATAATTTCTTCAAAAATCAGAATGTCCCCAACCTTTAGATGTAATTTACGTTGAGGTTCTGCACATTCGCAATTGGACGATTTCTCCACCTCTATGTAAGGTAGAAACCCATCCACTAATGTAGCGCTTGTGGAACCATGCACTAGGCAGCAATCACCTTCGCCCCAAGTATAAAAGGATATCTGGTTATGGGCAACGTAAAGCTGAATAGGTGCTGGGGTTAGAGGCTCAAAGACTTGATAAGTGTTAGGGGGAACGTCTTTTAGGTGTTCGTCAGCTTTGAGAATAGTACCAGAGGGCGGGGCATCTTGATAACTGGTAATGAAGTAAAAGTTTTTTTCGTCAACGAGAGGAACATCAAAATTTGTCTCTATCCACAACCAAGTCCGGGCATTACACCCTTCGTGCATGGGATAATCAATCAGACGAACGTGGCGACGAACGGAGATTCGTTGGCGGGCGGTGTCTAAATAGGCTTCTGTGGAAACAGCATCCTGATAATAACTTAAATAATCACCAACATAGGCTAAGATTTCTACTATAGTAATACCGATATCAGGGACATGGCGTTCTTGCCAGTCCGGCATAGTCAGAGATAGGCGGTCTAAAATCAACTGGCGAAAGCTAGCATAGTCTTTCGCTAGGTAGTTGATATTTGGTTCGACTAATTGCGGTGGCGGACAAGTCTCCTGTTGCAAGCAATCCAAATCGCTGCTACAATTTCCAGAACGGAATCTGAATTGTAATTGAGCATAACGCTGGTCAAAATCAGGATGTTGTGTTGGTTTGGCTTGTTCATCTAATGCGACCAAGCGCAAAGTGTAAGTAGAGAAATCGCCTGGTTGGTTAAGATTGATTTTGAGGTAAGCCTCGGAGTCTTCAGGGCATTCTACTTGTAAACTAGTTACTTGCAGATTACGAATGCGTTGACCTCCTTCAATCTGTACATTGTCCTCGATCAGGTTTTCTGGTACTGTGCTAAGAAAGTAAACGTGGAGCGATCGCAAATCATCCCCAACTTCCAAATAATCTAGTCCGTTTCTTCCTTGTCTGCGGACTTCGTGGCGGCGCTTTTCATTTTGACATGTGTAGAGACGCGGCATATCGCGACTATACAAAGAATTGTTCATGGTACCATTGTCCTATAAGTTGCTGTTTGTTCGTCACCAGTCCTTTGCACACGATACTGCACTGTTATATAAAGACTCGAATCTTCACTTTGAACATCCAGCGTATTGAGGTCAATCAAGTCACTCAACCAACGCTCAATAGCGGCTGCCATTAATGCTTGCAAAGCTGTTGCCAGTTCTGGGCTGTTGGATGAGAATATTAAAGACAATATGCCACTACCAAAATCAGGGCGGTTGACTCGTTCCCCAGGAGTGGTAAATAGGAGTTGCTCAATCAAATCGCGGATGTGATTTTCATAGCTGGTGCTAGAGGTGCGTTCCCATCTATCAAAGGAAAATGGAAAATCAATATTCATTACGTCCCCTTTCAAATGTTTGCGTCTGTAGGGGTGCAAGGCATTGCGCCGTATCATTAAGGAGATATATTAACATCACGTTACCTCCAAGCCATCATTGTTAATGGATACTGTCTTACCATTCAGCTTGATGCTTGCTTGCCCATTGTTGATTGTTATTGTATTACCATTGAGCTTAATGCTTGCACCTTGGGTATTGGTGATTTCAATGTATTGATCTGTATTTTTAATAGAATCGTTAATTGTGATAGTGGCAATTTTTGTTTTGAGTACCTTGATTGCGGGAATAGGGTCTTTAACTGGTACATCCTCTGTTTTTCCCCAAAAGCAGCCCGTCCAAATAGGATAATCTGGATTGCCATTTTCAAACTCAATCCACACCAAAGCACCTACAGGCGGAATCAAAAACAACCCAACGCCTTCTCCAGCATAAGGAACACTAGGTAGCGCCCAGCCGCTTTCTTTATCGCCATATACATTTTCTACTTTAGCTCGCAATCGACCTATTTTATGCGGGTCGTTATTACTACTAACAACACCTCTGTATTTACCGTAAAAAGAAGAGGATTGTTTGTTCATACTTCCACATTGTGAATTCATACTTGCACTGTATTAGTTGTTGCGCCTCGTCCCTCGCGAATGAGGGTGAAGCTTTGTTTATATTCCCCGCGCTTAATGCGATGTGTTACTTGTTTAACGTAATAGTAGCCGCCATAGCTTTTGCCTACGCCTCTGACTCCTACCAATTGACGGACTTGCAAAACATGACCGTAGCGTACAGTATCCACTTCTCCGCTAGCAGTTACCGCATCTTCACGAGAACGTGACAAAACTGACTCGCCACATCGCTTTGCTGGAATTAAGTCCAGCTTATTGCTGTTGCGTAGGATACTTTGACGTAATGGTTTTGCTGGCTTAGTAGTTAAGGGTTGACCAGGTGAAGGAGGAATCTGAACTGGTATCGGCTGTCCGGTGGTGTCATCATCAATCTCTACCTGTGGTTCAGTCGGTTTTAGAGCGTCGAAGTTAAATGTGATGGACTCTACATTTGTAAACGCCCCCATATTCATTGATAGTGCAGGTTGATAAGGAGTTATACTCCGCTTTTCCTCACCCCAATAGGCAACATTTTTAGCTGGGGTATCACTGGGCTTAATTTCAAAAATAAAACTATTTCGTTGCGCTAGTTCTTGAATAAACTCTAAATCAGTACCTTGCTGAGTTGTTATAAATTTTTCCTTTATGGGTGTATACTCGCTGTTTTGAACATCAGTTTTCAACCAATACTGTTTATAATCTTGTAATAATTTAGTTATGATTTGAGAATCAGATTGGTTTTCGTAAGTGGTACTTTTTTCTTTTAAATCAAGCATTAAACTAATATCTTCACCAGTGACTATGAGTCTTGATTCTCCTGGTTGGTGACTGGGTGCAACTTGATGATTAGTAATAATACCATCAATTAAAATTTGGCGTTTAATTGGGCGAGTAACACCGACTAAGACACCAACAATAACTGTGATAATTACCCGGTTAGGAGGGTCTAAAATTCCTTCATGCAGCAACCAGTAATCTGAATAGTTTCTGAATTCTTTACCAAGACTAAAGGTCATCTGGAAGCCACTACGTTGACGGTCTTGCTGAGTTACTTCCAAATCAATCAGAGCATCTACTACCTTATAAGGAGCGAGTACTGGTGCAGTAGGACGACCAATTCTAAGTTCTAAGCGTATACCATTGTCGGGCATAAATCCTACCTTTTTAAATAAGAGGAATACGCAATTTTTGACCAATTTGGGCAGTTAATTCATTAGGGTGCATTGCATTATTGGCATCGCATAAACGCCAGAACTGTTCGGGGTCGCCTAGATAACTGGCTGTAATATTGTCTAGGCGATCGCCTTGAGAAACTGTATGTTTCTGAATGACTTGAAATTTCTCAGATGGTGGAATAAATCTGCGTTGTAGATAAACTACAGTTTGATTAGATGCTGTTTGCTTAGTGGCAGTTTCTATACCGTAGTAACGGCTGTTATTAGAAAACATTTTGGTCTTATTTATGTGATAGGTGAAACTTTATTGGTTTGATGTTTTAGAGGCGAAAAGCCTTGCGCCATAAAAACCTATGGATTGTGCTTTTATCAACAAATTTATAACAACGAAGCAATTGCACCTAAAGCATTCAAACCCAAATTCAGCTTTGCTAATGCTTCTTTTTTCTGATGATGAAATCTGAACAAGCTGCTAGCTTTATGGTCAAATATCAAATCATTTGTACTTAACACTTGCATTCCCAAACTAACTTTGGCGCGAATGGGATTCAATAAGGTGTCGAAAGCTTCTTCGGTGATGCTGAATTCAGTCAGGCGTACTGGTAGAACACGGTTTATACTCCACACAAATACACTTAAATCAGCTTCCATTGGTACAATCTCTAAATTACCACTTTGGGCAAGCATATTATTTTCCTGAATTTTGCTGCTTTTGGGATAAATAATGGTTTCTAAAGCTGCTAGTTGGGGATGTATACCACTTACCGCTGTGACAGGATTTTTTGCCTCAAGTTGATCTGTAGCATCAATTTCCGCCTCTAGCTGAATGGTTTCAATAGGTGGTGCAGTGAGGCGCAAAGCTTCAAGGCGATCGCCTCCTTCTGTTCCACTCCTTTGTACTTGCAAGGTGCGTCTGAGAGTTTCAGGATTGTATTGCAGCTTAACCATTCCTTTGGGAACAAAACTAACAGAATCAAGCAGGACGATAGCACCTTTAAATAAGCGTGGAGAACCGGGAAAACTTGGCATAGTGATAATTAAATAAGATGTTTTTTTACTATTTGCTTGAGTTACATAGCGAACATACAAATTACAGATGAGCGATCGCACAAGCTTGGTATTGTTCCTCTATAGGCAGACCTGATATTATTTGTTGAACAGAGGTTAGGCTGGTTTGCGCTCATCCTGGCGTTTTTCCTAATACAAATAGTATTTTTTACTGATGAGATTGCTAATAAACTATTTTTCGGTATTCACCAAAGCATTAATTAATTATTTTTAGGTATAGGGGCGCGATCGCCATCTCTTGTAATTTACCCACATTCCATCAAGTTCCTTTTGCTCTAAAATTAGTAGTCATAAAGGTTCCCGTGCCGAAATATTGAATAATGGTATCAGGAGTAAGTACAGGCGGTGGTAGCGTCGCTGGAGCCAGAACTTGAAATTTTGCTCTAAAACTGCTGCCTTTGAGCAAGACTGCTTTTCCCCCCGATTTGACCCTTTTGGCTTTTTGATTGGCAGCTAAGGATTGAATGGAAAGTATTCCTGCACCGGGAGTGACATTCGGTGGACTCGTGTAAGGACACCCAGGGACAATAACTTTTTTCTCGTTACCTTCTACGCAAATGGTTCTGCCTTGGATTTTGGCTCTGCTAGTACCTGTTAAGTTACCAGGAAGTACTACGATTATTGCTTTTCCAAAGGTGGGGATGAATATGGCTTGGTCGCCAGTAGTGAGAATAAAGTCTAACATCAGTTTTTTAGTGGAAAAATTAAAGATTAATTAAGATTAATGAATGCATAAAGTCGAGTGTGTAAAGACAAAAATTAACCTTTGTCTCTACAGAATTTGATATAAGAACTACTTTGTTTTTTAAACAGATTTAAGCTTGCTTTGTTAACCCTTGCGTCTTTGCTAATATAAATAGTATTCTTTGCTGATTAGATTGCTAATAAACTATTTTTCGGTATTCATCAAAGTGCTGATTAATTATTTTTAGGTATAGGGGCGCGATCGCAAGTTTTTCTATGACGAGTTGAATTCCCTGTTATAATACCTAACGTTCGATCAGCAGTATTTGGGCGCGATCGCGTTTAGGTCAGCTAGAACCAGTCAATATGGTGCGATCGCCAGCTAACGAACTAACCCACGATCGGGGTGATGTCGCGATCGCTTTGAGGTCAGTTTGAACCAGCTTAGAATAGCGCGATGCCTGCGACGGGCTGCGCCCTACGTACTTGTAAAATGAGACGATAGCACTTGCTCAACCCGACTATATGAGCGATCGCTTAATTATTAAGACAGTCGCTACAAGATTAGGCGATGCCTGCGGCGGGCTGCGCCTACGCACTAAAATGTTAAGTAAATCAAAAAATGTTAACGATGGCAGCTAAAGATAAATTTCATGCTGTGGTTAGAATTGCTTTAGAAAAAGAGCAGTGGAAGATAACCGACGATCCTCTGAGACTGGAAGTTGGCGGAACTAAGTTTGAAATAGATTTAGGTGGGGAGCAACTCTTAGCAGCAGAGCGAGGTGAAAAAAAAATTGCAGTTGAGATTAAAACGTTCCTGAGTGATTCACCACTAACAGATTATCATGCTGCGTTAGGACAGTTTTTGAATTATCGGCTTGCCTTAGAAATCAGCGATCCAACTCGCATTCTCTATTTGGCAGTGCCTATAGGTGTTTATGAAGCTTTTTTTAAGCGGGAATTTGCCCAAATATCTATAGACAGATATCAGATTAAACAAATTATTTATGACCCAATTCAAGAGGTAATTGTACAATGGATATCCTAAAGTCTAATCGCCATATCATTCAGTCCTTGTTGACAGCTTATGCTGCTATCCCCATCGCAAATGGTCAGATTGATTGTTACACCGTTTTTGATACAAAACAAGACCATTACATGGTTATGAATGTGGGATGGGATGGTCATCGGCGAGTCTATGATTGTGTTTTACATTTGGATATTAAACAGGGAAAAATTTCGATTGAGCAGAATATGACGGAAATGAGAGTAGCTCAAGAACTTGTAGAGCGAGGGGTTCCAAAAGATGATATTGTTCTAGGATTTCAATCTCCTGAAATGCGTGAATATACGGGCTATGGAGTTTTTTAATGATAACATCGCACTACGCCCCCCGCAGGCATCGCACTCTTATTTTATCGTCATAGCAGCGATCGCATTCGCAAAAACACAACAGGCGATCGCACTACAATATCAGCCACAAGTCTTTCTGCCCGTACCAAGCACAGTTGAATCTAGCGCAGCATTCCCCTATTGCGTCAATGTTCCCAGTCCAGGTTTTTTGTTAACGATTGCACTTGACAATCAATACAGTCCCTTCAGTAGAAGCGATGGCTACGCCTGCGGCAGGCATCGCACTGATTAATTATTATTAGATATACTGGTGCAGCGCGATCGCCTGTTTTCCTATGACGAGTTGAAGTCCCTGTTATAATACGTAATGTTCGCTTGGCAGTAATTGGGCGCGATCGCTATGACAAAAGCTGCTCCTAAACTCCTGACATTCGATGATTTCGTCGCTTTATATGGAGATGACCAGCGTTACGAATTGATTGACGGGGAACTTATTGAGATGGAACCAACAGGGCCCCACGAAGAGGTAGGTGCTTTTGTCCTGCGAAAACTTAATGTCGAGATAGATCGGCTGAGTGTCCCTTGGTTTACACCTGCGCGTTGTTTAATTAAACCTGTGGGTACGACAACAGCTTTCCGTCCTGATGTAGTGGTGCTAGACAAAGAAGCAATAGCTTCGGAACCCTTGTGGCAGAATCAGCCTATTATCACCTTGGGAAGTTCCGTCAAACTTGTGGTGGAAGTCGTCAGCACTAACTGGCAAAATGACTACGCACGAAAAGTTGAAGACTACAGCACAATAGGTATACCAGAATACTGGATTGTGGATTACTTGGGTTTAGGAGGTAGGGATTATATTGGTAATCCCAAGCAACCAACGATATCAGTTTACCAGTTATCAGCTAGTGGAAATCAGTACCAGAAGCCTGCTCAATTTCGGGGTAATGACCGCATTATTTCGCCTACATTCAACTCATTACAGCTAACCGCTGAACAGATTTTTGCTACTGTTAATTGATGGTTGCGGTGGCTATTTTTGCTCATCAGCACAACTTTGATGGCGGCTTTTAATGGTGTGATCCCACTTTTGCAAGTCACCCACATTAACAGTGATGTCGCGATCGCTTTCCATAAGGCGTTAAAATTTAAGGGGTCTGTACTTCAACAATATAGATGCCAGAAGAAGGATATTTACCATAATGCGGTAAGATTTGCATTGGTCAAGCATGGCTGGGAGATTCTCACAGAAGATTATAGTTTAGAATATGGTGGCGATCGCTTATATGTGGATATTGCAGCAGAAAAATCCATGTAAGGATTCAGGTCTAATATTGAGGAAGCAAAGAAGGACGAGACAGACTATTA